>NZ_JBVPZC010000029.1:0-50507 GCF_055702805.1 Hydrogenophaga sp. LT287
ACCACGCGCACCATTTCCAGGCACTTGTTGGAGTAACCCCACTCGTTGTCGTACCAAGCCACCACCTTCACAAAGGTGCTGTCCAGCGCGATACCGGCATCAGCGTCGAACACGCTGGTGCAGGTTTCGCCACGGAAATCGGTGGCCACCACTTTGTCGGTGGTGTAGGCCAGCACGCCCTTCAGGGCGCCTTCGCTCTGGGCCTTCATTTCGGCGCAGATTTCAGCGTAGGTGGCTTCGGTGTTCAGCTCCACGGTCAGGTCGATCACCGACACGTCGGAGGTGGGCACGCGGAAAGACATGCCGGTGAGCTTCTTGTTCAGCTCGGGAATGACCACGCCCACGGCCTTGGCGGCACCGGTGCTGCTGGGAATGATGTTTTCCAGAATGCCGCGGCCACCGCGCCAGTCTTTGTTGCTCGGGCCGTCCACGGTTTTTTGCGTGGCGGTGGCTGCGTGCACGGTGGTCATCAGGCCGCGCTTGATGCCCCATTTGTCGTTCAGCACCTTGGCCACAGGGGCCAGGCAGTTGGTGGTGCAGCTGGCGTTGCTGATGATGGCCTGGCCGGCGTAGGTTTTGTCGTTCACGCCAAACACGAACATGGGGGTGTCGTCTTTGGAGGGCGCAGACAGGATGACTTTTTTGGCGCCGGCGTCCAGGTGTTTCTGGGCGGTGACTTTGTCCAGGAACAGGCCGGTGGACTCGACCACGATGTCGGCACCGACTTCGTTCCACTTCAGGTTGGCGGGGTCGCGCTCTTGCGTCAGGCGGATGGTCTTGCCGTTGACCACAATGTTGCCGCCTTCCACCTTGACGGTGCCTTTGAAGCGGCCGTGCACGCTGTCGTATTGCAGCATGTAGGCCAGGTAATCGGGCTCCAGCAGGTCGTTGATGGCGACGACTTCGATGTCCGAAAAGTTCTGGATCGCGCTGCGCAGCACGTTGCGCCCGATGCGGCCGAAACCGTTGATACCGATCTTGATGGTCATATCCTGTACTCCTGAGGTGTCAAAAAGTTAAAGAAAGCGGGTCACTTCGCCAACACGGTGCGAACCGTATCGGCCACGTTTTCAGGCGTGAAACCAAAGTGCTGGAACAGCACCGGCGCCGGGGCCGACTCGCCGTAGGTGTCGAGGCCCACCACAGCGGCCACGCCGTATTTCCACCAGCCATCGGTCGAGCCCATTTCCACCGCGATGCGGGGCAGGCCCTTGGGCAACACACCGGCCTTGTAGGCGGTGTCCTGGCGGTCAAAGGTGGTGGTGCTGGGCATGGACACCACGCGCACGGCAATTTTGTGTTCTTTGGCCAGCAGCTCTTGCGCTTTCAGGGCCAGTTGCACTTCAGAGCCGGTGGCGATGATGACCGCCTGGGCCTTCTTTTTCAGGCCCACTTCACTGGGCTCGGCCAGCACATAGGCGCCACGGCTGATGTCGCCCAGCTCGTGCTTGGGCGCGTAGGGCAGGTTCTGGCGGCTCAGCAGCAGCGCGGTCGGCTTGTTGCTGTTTTGCAGGGCCACGGCCCAGGCGACGGCGGTCTCGGCCGTGTCGCCCGGACGCCAGACGTCCAGGTTGGGGATCAGGCGCAGGCTGGCGGCGTGTTCGACCGACTGGTGCGTCGGACCGTCTTCACCCAGGCCGATGGAGTCGTGCGTGAACACGTGGATCACGCGCTGCTTCATCAGCGCGGCCATGCGGATGGCGTTGCGGCTGTAGTCGCTGAACGTGAGGAAGGTGCCGCCGTAAGGGATGAAACCACCGTGCAGCGCGACGCCGTTCATGATGGCTGCCATGCCGAATTCGCGCACGCCGTAGTTGATGTGGCGACCGCCCTGGCCAGCCTCGTTCTTCACCACGTTGCCCGCCAGGTCAAAGCGCAGGTTGGGGGTGGACTTGGTGTTGGTTAGGTTGGAACCGGTCAGATCGGCCGAACCACCCAGCAGCTCGGGCAGCGCGGCGGTGAAAGCTTCCAGCGCGATCTGGCTGGCCTTGCGGCTGGCCACGGTCTCACCCTTGGTGTGGGCCGCGAGCACGGCGTCGACAGCCACTTGGTGAAACTGCTTGGGCAAGTCGCCTTTCATGCGGCGCACAAACTCTTTGGCCAGCTCAGGGAAGGCGGCCTTGTAAGCGGCGAACTGGGTGTTCCAGGCAGCCTCAAAGGCCTTGCCTGCGGCCTTGGCGTCCCAGGCGGCGGCCACGTCTTTCGGGATCACGAACGGGGCGTGCGGCCAGCCCAGCGCTTCGCGGGTGAGCTTGATCTCTTCGGCACCGAGCGGCTCGCCGTGGGCCTTGGCGGTGTTGGCCCGGTTCGGGCTGCCCTTGCCGATGGCGGTCTTGCAGCAGATCAGCGTGGGCTTGTCGGCGCTGTTTTTGGCGGCGGCAATGGCGGCGTCCACAGCGTCGGCGTCGTGGCCGTCCACCGCGCGGATCACGTTCCAGCCGCAGGCTTCGAAACGCTTGGGCGTGTCGTCAATAAACCAGGGCGCGACCTGTCCATCGATCGAGATGCCGTTGTCGTCGTACAGGGCGACCAGTTTGCTGAGCTTCCAGGCGCCGGCCAGGGCCACGGCCTCGTGGCTGATGCCTTCCATCAGGCAGCCGTCGCCCAGGAACACGTAGGTGTGGTGGTCAACGACCGTGTGGCCTTCGCGGTTGAACTCACTGGCCAGCAGCTTCTCGGCCAGCGCCATGCCGACCGCGTTGGTGATGCCCTGGCCCAGCGGGCCGGTGGTGGTTTCCACGCCGGGCGTGTGGCCAACTTCGGGGTGGCCAGCGGTCTTGCTGCCCAGCTGGCGGAAGTTTTTCAGCTCCTGCATGGGCAGCTTGTAGCCGGTCAGGTGCAGCAGCGCGTAGATCAGCATCGAGCCATGGCCGTTGGACAGCACGAAGCGGTCGCGGTTGGCCCACTGCGGGTTCGTCGGGTTGTGGCGCAGGTGGCGGCCCCACAGCGCGACGGCCATGTCGGCCATGCCCATGGGTGCGCCGGGGTGGCCCGAGTTGGCGGCCTGCACCGCGTCCATGGCAAGCGCGCGGATGGCGTTGGCCTGGGTCTGGGCCGACACGCTGGGCGCGGCTGCAGCCACGGGGGCGGCAATCGGGGCTTCAACAGGGGCGGTGCTGGAAGGGGTGCTGGCGGCGTCGGACATGGGGAGGACCAATGGGTGGTGGGGATGGCGGCGCAAATGCGCCAAACCGCTGATTTTATCGGGCCGTTGAGCCCCCTCACCCAAACGGCGGCCGGGCATGCCTGCAAAGCGCAGCCCTCGCACATAATTCAACCGCTCCAGCTCGTCTGGATCACCCCACCGCTGGACACCCTATGTTGCGCACCTCACCCCCCTCCGTTCCTGCCATGCTGCTGGCCGCCGGGCGCGGCATGCGCATGCGCCCGCTGACCGACCACACGCCCAAACCCTTGCTGCCGGTGCGGGGCAAACCGCTGATGCAGTGGCCCATGGAAGCGCTGCTGAGGGGCGGTTTTTCTCGCGTGGTGGTGAACACCGAATGGCTGGGTGAACAGATTGCGCAGCGGTATGCCGACTGGCCGCAGCAACAGCCGGGCGCCGAGATTGCGTTTTCACACGAAGGCCAGGACTTTGGCTACGCGCTGGAAACCGCAGGCGGCATTTCGCGCGCGCTGCCCTTACTAGGCGATGTGTTCTGGGTGCTGGCCGGTGACGTGTTTGCGCCCGACTTCGCCTTCACCGAAGGCAGCGTGGCCCGCTTCGCCGCCAGTGAGCAGCTGGCCCACATCTGGCTGGTGCCCAACCCGCCACACAACCCGCGCGGTGACTTTGGCCTCATCGCTGACGGCCTCGCCCTGAACGAGGCCGAAGAGAAATTCACCTACAGCACCATCGGTCTGTACCGGCGCGCGCTGTTTGAAGCCCCGTGGTGCGACACCATTCCGGGCAACCCACAGGGCACCGCCGAGCCGCTGGCGCCCCTGCTGCGCAAGGCCATGGACGCCGGGCGGGTGAGCGCCGAGCTCTACACCGGCGCCTGGACCGACGTGGGCACACCCGAGCGGCTTGCCGAGCTGAACGCGCCGGCGCGCTGACCCGGGCCGGACCACGGCACCCGACCCAGAGGCACGTCCCAGGCAGGGCAAGGGCGATCCAAAAGCCGCACAATGTCGGCCATGGACACCACCACCCACTTCCATCTGTACGCCGAACGCCGCGCCCGCGTGGCCGCCCAACTGGGTGCCGGCGGCATTGCCATCGTGCCCACCGCGCCCGAGCGCTCGCGCAACCGCGACAGCGAGTTCCTGTTCCGCCACGACAGCTACTTCTATTACCTGACCGGTTTCACCGAGCCCAACGCCTGGCTGGTGATCACCGCCGACGGCGAAACCACGCTGTTTTGTCAGCCCAAAGACCTGGAACGCGAAATCTGGGACGGCATCCGCATGGGCCCCGAAGCAGCGCCCAGCCACCTGGGCGTGAGCCAGGCGTTTTCGGTCACCGAACTGGACCAGCGCCTGCCCCGGCTGCTGGAAAACCGCCACACCGTCTGGTACCCGTTTGCCACCCACAAGGGGCTGGAAGGCCGGGTCGACGGCTGGCTACAGAGCGTGCGCTCCCGCGTGCGCTACGGCGCGCTGTGCCCGGACGTGCAGCGCGACCTGTGCGGCGTGCTCGACGAAATGCGGCTGATCAAGCACGCGCACGAGCAGGGCATCATGAAGCGCGCCGCGCAGATCAGCGCACGCGCTCACGTGCGCGCCATGCAGCGCAGTGCCGCCATGCTGCGTGCCGGTCAAGACGTGCGCGAATACCACCTGGACGCCGAGTTGCTGTTTGAGTTCCGCCAGCACGGCTCGCAATACCCGGCCTACAGCAGCATCGTGGCCGCTGGCGCCAACGCCTGTGTCTTGCACTACCGGGCCGACAACGCACCCATCCGCGACGGCGAATTGGTGCTGATCGACGCCGGCTGCGAGCTCGACGGCTACGCCTCCGACATCACCCGCACATTCCCGGCCAACGGCCGCTTCACCGGGCCGCAGCGCGCGCTGTACGACCTGGTGCTGGCCAGCCAGGACGCAGCCGTTGCGGCTACCAAACCGGGCAACCGCTTTGTGGACCCCCACGAAGCCACGGTGAAGGTGCTCACCCAGGGCATGCTCGACCTGGGCCTGCTCGACAAAAACCAGGTCGGCACGCTGGAAGACGCCATAGAACACCGCCACTATTTCGCCCACTACATGCACCGCACCGGCCACTGGCTGGGCATGGACGTGCACGACTGCGGCAGCTACGTGGAGCCCTCCGAGCTGGGCACAGTAAACGAGCGCAAAGACCCGTTGAGCGGTGAAACCATCAAAGACCGACCCAGCCGCATCTTGCGCCCCGGCATGGCGCTCACCATCGAGCCCGGCCTGTACGTGCGCCCCAGCGACCGCATTCCACGCGAATTCTGGAACATAGGCATCCGCATCGAAGACGATGCCATCGTGACCGAAACCGGCTGCGAACTCATCAGCCGCGACGTGCCGGTGAAAGCCGATGAGATCGAAGCACTGATGCGCGGCTGAAGCGGTGCGCGTTCTCAGCGTCAACACCGGCAGCGCGCGGCCACTGCGTATCGGCAGCCGCAACTATTTGTCGGCCATTGGCAAAACCGCTGTGCCGGGCTGTGTGAGCGTGGGCCGGCTCGGGCTGCAAGGCGACGAGCAGGCCGACCCCAGCGTGCACGGCGGGCTGGACAAGGCCGTGTACGCCTACCCCACCGAACACCTGCCCTTTTGGCAGGCGCAGCGGCTTGACCACGGTGCCAGCCTCTTCAACGAAGCACTGCCGCCCGGCTTCATGGGCGAAAACCTCAGCCTGGCCGGGCTGCTGGAACGCGAGGTGTGGATCGGCGACACCCTGCATTTCCCCGACTGCGTGTTGCGCGTGACGGCACCGCGCGAACCCTGCTTCAAGTTCAACGCCGTCATGGGGCTGCCCCACGCGGGGCGGCTGATGATGGAACACGCCTGCCCCGGCTTTTACCTGTCGGTGGTGCAACCCGGCCATGTGGAAGCTGGCCAGCCGTTCACGCTGGCGCCCGGCGTGCGCGGCCTGAGCGTGCTGGACGCCTTTGCGGCCAAGCGCCTCAAACACCTGCGCTGAATCCGCCCGCCCGCGCGGTGTTTTGCGGTAGAAACACCGCATGTCTGCCCCAACCTCCCCACCCCTGCGCGTCCTCTGCCTCACCATGAACCCGTCGGTTGACCTGTCAACCGAGACCGAGCGCGTGGTACCCACCCACAAACTGCGCTGCACCGACACGCTGCACGACGCCGGCGGCGGCGGCATCAACGTGGCACGCGTGCTCGCCCGCATGGGCGGCCAGTGCACCGCGCTGTGCCCCACCGGTGGCTCGTCGGGCCAGTGGCTGCAGGCCCGCATGGCGCAAGAAGGCATGCACGGCGTGTTCCTGCCGATTGCGGGTGAAACCCGGGTCAGCTTCACCGTGCACGAACACGCCACCGGCGCCGAATACCGCTTTGTGATGCCCGGCCCCACGCTGAGCGACGCCGAATGGCAAGCCTGCCTGAGCCACCTGGAAGCCATGCCCGACTTTCCCGACCTGCTGGTGGCCAGCGGCAGCCTGCCCCCCGGCGTGCCCACAGACTTTTTCGCCCGGCTGGCGCGCCTGTGCCGTGAGCGCGGCGCACGCCTGGTGCTCGACACCGCCGGCCCCGCGCTGGCTGCCGCGCTGGCCGAAGGCGTGTACCTCGTCAAACCCAACCTGCGCGAACTGACCGAGCTGTGCGGGCAAACGCTGGACACGCCAGCGCAGTGGCACGCCGCCGCGCTTGCCCTGGTGGCGCGTGGCCAGGCCGAGGTGGTGGCGCTCACGCTGGGGCATCTGGGTGCGCTGCTGGTCACGCGCGACGGCGCCTGGAATGCCCCCCCACTGCCCATCCAGGTGGCCAGCGCGGTGGGCGCGGGCGACAGCTTTGTGGGTGGCATGGTCTGGGCGCTGCAACACCACCGCCCCTTGACCGATGCCTTTGCCTGGGGTGTGGCAGCCGGGTCAGCGGCGCTGCTCAGCGTCAGCACGGGTTTGTGCTGCAAAGAAGATGCGCAACAGCTGTTTGCCCAGGTGCAGACAACCCCCTTGTGAACGGCCCTGAATCCCGCACCGTTTCCACCGGACAGGCGATTCCCACCGAAAATGTCACGGCCGCATCAACCGCTACGCGCTTCTACGGACTGGGGTTTTTCCCCCTGAAGATTTAGAATGCGCAACACGCTTTCACATTGCAATAAATTGATTCGTCAGGAGACAAGCCCATGACCCCGGAAAACAAAGAGAACAAGCGCGCCGAACTCAAGCGGGCTGCGCTCGAATACCACGAGTTCCCCACCCCCGGCAAACTGGCGATTGCGGCCACCAAGCAGCTGACCAACCAGCGCGACCTGGCACTGGCCTACTCGCCCGGTGTGGCCGCGCCCTGCGAAGAAATCGTGGCCGACCCCAACAACGCCTTCAAGTACACCAGCCGCGGCAACCTGGTGGCCGTCATCACCAACGGCACCGCCGTGCTGGGCCTGGGCGACATCGGTCCGCTGGCGGCCAAGCCTGTGATGGAAGGCAAGGCGGTGTTGTTCAAGAAGTTTTCGGGCATCGATGTGTTCGACATCGAGATCAACGAAAAAGACCCGGACAAACTGGTCGACATCATCGCCAGCCTGGAGCCCACCTTCGGCGGCATCAACCTGGAAGACATCAAGGCGCCCGACTGTTTTTATGTGGAGCGCAAGCTGCGCGAGCGCATGAAGATTCCGGTCTTCCACGACGACCAGCACGGCACCGCCATCGTGGTGGGCGCGGCCATCTTCAACGGCCTGAAAGTGGCCGGCAAAGACCCCAAAACCATCAAGCTCGTCACCTCCGGCGCCGGCGCTGCGGCGCTCGCCTGTCTGGGCTTGCTGGTCAAGCTGGGCATCCCGCGTGAAAACATCTGGGTCACCGACCTGGCCGGTGTGGTCTATGAGGGCCGCACCGAGCTGATGGACGAGGACAAGATCCAGTTCGCCCAAAAAACCGACCAGCGCACGCTGAGCGAAGCGATTGAAGGCGCGGACGTGTTCCTGGGCCTGTCGGCCGGCGGCGTGCTCAAGAAAGACATGGTGGCCAAAATGGCCGCCCGCCCGCTGATCTTTGCGCTGGCCAACCCGAACCCCGAAATCCAGCCGGAAGACGTGAAGGCCGTGCGCGACGACGCAATCATCGCCACCGGTCGCTCCGATTTCCCGAACCAGGTCAACAACGTCCTGTGCTTCCCCTACATCTTCCGCGGCGCACTGGACGCAGGCGCGTCCACCATCACCGACGAGATGGAGATTGCAGCGGTGCACGCCATTGCCGAGCTGGCGCAGGCCGAGCAAAGCGAAGTGGTGGCTGCCGCCTACGCCGGTGAAAAACTGGCCTTTGGCCCTGAATACCTCATTCCCAAGCCGTTTGACCCGCGCTTGATGATGAAGATTGCCCCCGCCGTGGCCCAGGCTGCGGCCGACAGCGGCGTGGCCCTGCGCCCCGTGACGGACATGGCGGCCTACCGCGAAAAGCTGCAGAGCTTCGTGTTTGCCTCGGGCACCATCATGAAGCCGATCTATGCGGCGGCCAAAACCGCGACCCGAAAGCGCGTGGCCTACGCCGAAGGCGAAGAAGAGCGCGTGCTGCGCGCCTGCCAGATCGTGGTGGACGAGGGTCTGGCCCGCCCCACGCTGATCGGGCGTCCGGCCGTCATCGCCGAGCGCATCGAAAAATTTGGTCTGCGCCTGAAAGAAGAGCTGGACTACGACGTGGTCAACGTCGAACAAGACCACCGCTACCGCGAACTGTGGCAAACCTACCACCAGATCATGGAACGCCGTGGTGTGACCGAGCAGCTGGCCAAGATCGAAATGCGCCGCCGACTGACGCTCATCAGCTCCATGCTGCTGCGCCGCGGCGACGTGGACGGCGTGATCTGCGGCACCTGGGGTAACACCCAGCTGCACCTGGACTACGTGGATCAGGTGATTGGCAAACGCGAAAACGCCAACTGCTACGCCGCCATGAACGCGCTGATGCTGCCCGGACGCCAGGTGTTCCTGGTGGACACCCACATCAACTACGACCCCACCGCCGAGCAGCTGGCCGAAATCACGCAGATGGCCGCGCGCAAGATGATGCGCTTTGGCATCACGCCCAAAGCCGCCCTGCTGTCGCACTCCAACTTTGGGTCCAGCAACCAGCCCAGTGCGGTCAAAATGCGCCAGACGCTGGCCATTCTCCAAAAAGATGCACCCTGGCTGGAAGTGGACGGCGAAATGCACGGCGATGTAGCGCTGGACGCCGAAGCCCGGCTGGCCATGATGCCGCGCTCGGCCCTCAAGGGCGACGCCAACCTGCTGGTCTGCCCCAACATCGACGCCGCCAACATCGCCTACAACCTGCTCAAAACCGCGGCCGGCGGCAACATTGCCATTGGCCCGATGTTGCTCGGCGTGGCCAAGCCTGTGCACATTCTCACAGCCAGTGCCACGGTGCGCCGCATCGTGAACATGACGGCCCTGACCGTGGCCGAAGCCAACGTGGTCCGCTGATCGCTCGGGAAAAAGCAAGCGCTAACTTTTCAACACATTTTTCACCCGAACCCCTGCCTGTTTATTCAGCATCGGCTTGCATTTTTGTAACGCTTCAGGCACACTAGCACACTTGAATTTCAGGGTTAACCCGCCCATCCGACACGGGGTTAAAAGCCGCTTTTAGCGACTTTTGGCCGGTGTAGGTGGCGGGTTGATTGCATCAGGAGCAGGGATTTTCATGGGTCTTAAACAGATCCGGACACACAGCTGGCGCGTCAAACGGGTTTTGGGACTCGTGGTGACCGTGGCGCTGACAGGAACGCTGAGCACCTTATGGGTGCAAGCCCGGGCACCAGTGCCCCCGTCACCGTCCGACACCCACACGGCTGTGCTGACATGGTCTGGTTTGCCTCCGCAAGGTCGGCAGGTGATGGAACAGATCCGCGAAGGTGGGCCATTCCGGTACGAGAAAGACGGCACCGTGTTTGGCAACCGCGAGCGTTTGCTGCCAACCCAGAAGCGGGGTTTTTACCGTGAATACACCGTACCCACCCCGGGTCTGAGTCACCGGGGTGCCAGGCGAATAGTGTGCGGAGGGCTGAAGCCCCGGGTTCCTGATGCGTGTTATTACACCGAAGACCACTACAACAGCTTCCGGCTGATCGTGCAGTGAATCTTGGGTGGCGATTGGATTTTTAACTTTGACCTTTGAAAGAGACGCGGAGATGGACATGCCACTTCGTAACGTACGCCCCAATATCGTTCAGTCGATTCGCGCTTATGGCGTGAAAGACCTGCAGGCTTCGGCCGAGCAATTGGGCCATCACTTCCTGTATGCCAACCTGGCGAAAGCCCAAAGCAAACAGGACGTGCTGGAGTTGATCGCAGCTCAATACACCTTGCCCGCACACTTTGGCAAAAATTTCGATGCGCTCTACGACTGCATGACCGACATGGTCCACAAGTCGGGACCGCAAACGGGTTTCATTGTGGTGCTGGAGCACATTCCGGCCCACACCAAGTTCGACAAGGAAGCGCGCGAGCAACTGCTCGACATCTTCCGCGACGCGGCCGACTATTGGAGCGACCGCAAGATTCCATTCCGCTGCTTCTACTCGTTCTCGGTGGCCCGCACACCCAAGGGCGAAGAGCAGATCGAAGTGGAAAGCGAAGAGCCGATGCCCACGGACAAGCTGCTCGACGTGAGCCCCATGGCGCTGCGCATGAGCAGCCCGTTCAACGCCGGGTACTGGCTGGCCGCAGCCTGAATGCTGCCCCCCCGCGCCGCATTCGGCGTCGCCCCCAAGGGGGCGGCACCGGCGGCTTGGCAGAGCCAGATCCGCTGTGCCCTTGGGAGGTTAAAGCCGCTGCTTGCAGCGGCTTTTTCATGCTTGGGTGTTGGGGGTGTTTTGCTGCACGGCCTGGCACAGGGCCACGTATTCGTGCACCGGCACTTCTTCGGCGCGGCGTTGCACGTCAAACGTGCCTGAAAAACCGCGGGCTTCCAGCCATTTGCCCAGCGTGTTCCGCAAGATCTTGCGGCGCTGGCTGAAGGCCGTTTGCACCAGTTCGCCGTAGAGCCGGATGTCGATCGCGGGCGGCTCGGCCAGCGGCACCATGCGCACAATGGCGCTGTCGACGCGGGGCGGTGGATCAAAACTCTCGGGCGGCACAAACAGCACGTTGTCCATGGCGTAGCGCCACTGCAGCATGACCGAGAGGCGGCTGTAATCGGATGAAGCCGGGCTGGCCACCATGCGGTCGATCACTTCCTTTTGCAGCATGAAGTGCTGGTCTTGCACCACGGCCACATGGTCGAGCAGGTGAAACAGGATGGGTGTGGAGATGTTGTAGGGCAGGTTGCCCACCACACGCAGCTTGCGTCCGCCTTCGGGGTTCAGGCGGACAGACAGCGCGGTGAAGTCGACCTTGAGCACGTCCGACTCGATCACCTCCAGCTGCCCGTGGCTGCGCAGGCGGGCAGCGAGGTCGCGGTCGAGCTCAATCACGGTGAGGTGACCCAGGCGCTCGACCAGGGGCTGTGTCATGGCGGCCAGGCCGGGGCCAATCTCCACCATGGCATCGCCAGGCTGCGGGCCGATGGCATCCACGATGACGTCGATGATGGCGCGATCGGTCAGGAAGTGCTGGCCAAAGCGTTTGCGGGCAATGTGTTTCATGCGGTGCGACCTATGCGCCTGCCGGCAACGGGCATCACAGCTGGGGCGCTTCGCGGTATTCGACAAACGCCCGGCTGCGAACATCCTGAGCCCAGCTTTGCAGCGCCTCACCCGCCTTTTGCTCGCGCACCAGGCCGCGCACCACTTCTCGCTGTTCGCGCTGGCTCAGGGTGTTGTCACGCCGCTCGTCCACGCGGATCAGGTGCACGCCAAAGCGCGACACGAGCGGCTGCGAAATTTCTCCCGGGCGCAGGGCGTTCATGGCTTCTTCGAACTCGGGCACAAATTGCCCGGGGTTGGCCCAGCCCAGATCGCCGCCTTCTCGGGCCGAACCGTCCTGGCTGTGTTCGCGAGCCAGCGCTGGAAAGCTGGCCTGCCCCGAGACGACCTGTTCGCGGAACTGGCTGAGCCGCGCCACGGCAGCGTCCTGGCTGAGTTGCGGGCTGACGCGCAAAAGAATATGCCGCGCGCGGGTCTGGGTCACCACCACGTCGGGCAGACCGGCCTGGCTCTTTTCCAGCACTTTGAGCACATGGAACCCGGCCGGGCTGCGAAACGGTCCGGCAATACCGCCAGCGGCCACGGGTGCAACGGCTTCGACAAACAAGGCTGGCAAGCGGTCGGCGGGGCGCATGCCAAACACGCCCCCGTTGGCGCGTTCGGGCGCATCCGAGTACTCGCGGGCCAGGGCAGCAAAGTCAAACCCGCTGCGGGCGCGGTCGGCCACGGCCTGCGCGCGCACCTGCAGTTCACGCACGCGCTCTTCGCTGGCGCCTTCGGGCACCAGCACCAGCACATGCGCAAGGTTCAGCGTGAGCTGACTGGGGTCGACGTTGGTTTGCTTTTCACGGATGAAGTCGTCGATGTCGGACTCGGCCACACGCACGCGGGACTCGACCTCGCGTTCGCGCACCCGTTGCAGCAGGATCTGGTTGCGCAAGTCGTTGCGCAGGCGGTTGAGGTCCATGCCCTGGGCCGCGACACGCCGGCGGAAGTCTTCCAGGCTCAGCTGGTTTTGCTCGGCAATGGCTTGTTCGGCCTGCAGCAGCGTGGCCTCGTCCACACGCAGCCCCATTTCATTGGCCTGTTGCAGTTGTGCGCGCTCACTCACCAGCTGCTCTAGCACCTGGCGAGCCAACTCGTCGCGCGCTGGCATGGCGGCACCCTGCTGGGTCAGTTGCTGTTCCACGCGCAACATGCGCTGGCGCACCTCGTTGTTGGTCACCGGCTCTGAGTTGACCAGCGCCACGATGAAGTCGGCGGTCTGTGGCCCGGTGGGCAACACGCTGCGCAGCGAGTTGAGCTGGGTTGAGGGACGCAAGGTCTGCGCTGTGGCCACGCCGCCAAACACCAAAGGCGCGCACAACAGCAAGACGGCCAGGCGGGACGGGCGGGCTGGAAACAGGAGGTGATCAGTCATATTGTTGGAACCGGCTCGGCGGGTTGATTTCTTCTCGCAGGTACTGGTAGCGGGGCACGCTTTCCTTGAGCGTCTTCAGTGGATTGGACCCTATGCGTGAGAAGCCTGAGAATTCGAGTTGAAACAGGATGCGTTGGTTCGCACTGGCGCTGCTGCGCTGCAAGCGCTCCAGCACCACGCGGCCAAGCCAGCAACCCGCATCGTACTCAAAGCCAGCCACCAGATCGACGACCTTGCGGTCGGGCACGCTGTAGTTGATGCGGCCCACGCTGTACCACTGTCCGGCGCCCAGGGCCTGGCCGGGCACACCATCGCGCACCGGGGTGCCCCAGAGATCGTTCAACGGCCATTGCCAACCAATGTCGTACTGCTCGCTGCTGCCGCGCTGCAGGCGGTAGGCGGCGCTGAGCACGCGGTATTTGCTTGGGGTGTAGCGCCCGCTTAAGGTGGTGCGTACCGATTCGCGCTCTTTGGGGTTGAACTGCACGTTGGCTTCCATGGACCAGCGCGGATTCCACTGAATGCGCCCGCCCACCAGCACGTCACTCAGACGCTCCAGCAGGGGATCACCACCCGGCAAGCCAGCGGCATTGGGGAGCACCACCGTCTGGTCGCGCAGCAGATAGCGCTGTGCAATGCCCACGCGCACCACTTCAGCGCCGGTTTGGGGGTCCAGCAGGCGCGAACTGGCGCCCACAGTGAGGGCACGCGTGTCCGAAATGCGGTCGTTGCCACCGAAAGCGTTTTCGGTGTAGATCGATGCGAAGTTGAAGTCGTTGGCGGCCGAGTCGTAGTTGGGCAGCAGCGATTGGTCGCGGTAAGGCGTCCAGTTGAAAAAGGCCCGTGGCTCGAGGGTCTGGGTGAAGCTGCGGCCGAAGTAGCTGGCCTGGCGCTCAAACACCAGCCCGCTGTCCACGCTGAAGGTGGGCACCACGCGCGAGGCGCTTTGGCTGCCGGCCATCAACCCATCGTCCAGCCGGTAGTGGGCGGCGTGCAACTGCAGGCGTGGTTTCACGTAGCCGCCTGGCGCCTGCCAGTTGCGGCTGATCTCGCCCACGGCCAGGCTGCGGGTGCCGTTTTGCCGGTCCGGTGCCGCCGCCACCGCGTCGGCCCGGAAGCGGGTCATCTCGGTGCGTACCGACCAGTCCCAGCCGCCGAGCCCGCCAATGCGGGCGTCGTTGTGCGCATAACGCACGGCCAAGGAAGGCAGGCGGTCGTAAGGCGGCGTGATGGGTGCCTCCACGTCTTGCAGGGTCTGCCACTGGTAAGCGCCCGCCTCCACCGACCAGGGGCCGCGCCCCCAGTTCAGCACCGCTTCGCTGGCCAGCAGGCGCGAGGTGAGCGAGGTGCTGGAACGCGGGAAATCGCGCCAGTAATCGTCGTCGCTCACCCGGTTGAGGTTCAGCCGCAAGCCCACCGGGCT
This sequence comes from Hydrogenophaga sp. LT287, assembly GCF_055702805.1. Lineage (NCBI taxonomy): Bacteria > Pseudomonadati > Pseudomonadota > Betaproteobacteria > Burkholderiales > Comamonadaceae > Hydrogenophaga > Hydrogenophaga sp. LT287. Next base: position 14,595 of record NZ_JBVPZC010000029.1, read on the forward strand.
GTCCAGCCCGAGCAGGCGCACGCCGGCCTGCTCTTGCAGGCGGTGGTTGTGCTGCACCGAATAACCCCAGCGGTTGCTGTCGCGCAAGCGGTCGGACGGCATGAATGCCGCGCGCACCTCACCGTTGTAGCTCGGCGCCAGGTAGCGAAATTCGCCGCCCAGGTCCACACCGCGCTTGCTCATGAAGGTGGGGTAGAGCGTGGCGTCGAAGTTGGGCGCCAGGTTCAGGTAATACGGTAGCGTCAGTTCCAGGCCGCTGATGTTGTCGATGTTGATGGTGGGCGGCAACACACCAGACTTGCGCTTGTCGGTGAGCGGAAAACTCAGCAGCGGCAGGCCCAGCAGCGGCACGCCTTTGAACTCCAGCACGCCCCCCGTGGCCAGTCCGGTTTCTTCGACGTTGTCGATATCAATCCGTGTGGCGCGCACCAGCCAGTCGGGCATCCATTTCTGGCCCGGCGTGCGCGGGCAGGTGGAATAGCGGGCATCGTGCGACGCCATGCGGTCTTCGCCGAGAAAGTCGATGCGGCTGGCGTCGCCCTGACCGCCGTTTTTCAGCAGCGAAAACGCCGGTTGCACAAAGGTGCCGCGGCTGGTTTCCACGTTGATCTGCAGCTCGGGGCCCTCGTACCGGTTGCCGCTGCGGTTGATGAGCACGTTGCCTGCGGCACGGGCATCGTTGGTGGCCTGGTCAAATTCCAGCCGGTCGGCACGGATCACGGTGTCGTGGCGGCGCAGCTCGGCTCCGCCTTCAATGAGCACCAGCCCGTCGGTCTGGCCCGACAGGCGATCACCCGACACAAAGGTGGGCAACTGCCCTTGCACCGATTTGGGCAGGTTTTCTTGCAGCAGCGGGCTGGGCTGCAGCTGAGCGCCCGGGGTCAAGGCTTCGTCGCCATCGCCCGACTGGGCCCACACCAGCCCGGGCGCGGCCAGCGCGCCCAGCGCCAGACAGGCGAGCAAGCCGCGCACGGCACACGCCACCGGCGCCCGCACGAAGCGGGGTTCAAGGGGGTTCCCGGCCACAAGGGCAGGGACCGGCGGTGCGGGGCGGCGGTTCAAGGCGTAGGGCTCAGAGAGTGAGGAGGCGGACCCGCGGCAGCAGAGCCTGAAAAGTACAAAGAACAGCGGGATGCTGGTGAGACAAAGGCGGGTTGCAGCGCTCATTGTGGCGCCCATGGGCCACGCGAAGCGGGTTTGTAGAATCTGCGGCGATTATCCTATGCCCACACAGCGGCTGTCGCTGTGCACCAGCCCACTCCCATGACCCCGATCCAACCCCTTGTTACGTGGGCCGACCCCCAGCGCGAAACCGCCTTCAACGCCTGGCTGCACAGCCTGGCCGGCGCCCAGGGCCTGCTGCCCGCCACGCTGCGCCCGGCCTCGGCCGACGCCAGCTTTCGCCGCTACCTGCGGGTGGACACGGTGGATGGCGCGAGCCGCATCGTCATGGACGCGCCGCCCGACAGAGAAAACTGCCAGCCCTTCGTGCACGTGGCCGGCCTGATGCAGGACGCCGGCCTGCTGGTGCCGCAGATTTTGGCCTGGGACGAGCCGCTGGGCTTCATGCTGCTGCCCGACCTGGGCAAGCAGACCATGATGGAGCAAATACAGCCCGACAACCCGGCCGCCAACCACGCCCGCTACCTGCAGGCGCTGGACACGCTGCTGGCCTGGCAGCTCGCCTCCAAGCCCGGCGTGCTACCGGCTTACGACGAGCCGCTGCTTCGCCGCGAATTGCAGCTGTTTCCCGACTGGTACCTGGCCCAGCACCGCCAGACCACACTGCAGGGCAAAGACGCCGAGACGCTGAGCAAGGCGTTTGACAGTATCGTCAAGCGCAATCTGGCCGCACCCAGCGTCTATGTGCACCGCGACTTCATGCCCCGCAACTTGATGATCCCCGCCCAGCCCGGCAGCACCCCGGCCCAGCAACTCGGCGTGCTGGATTTCCAGGACGCGGTGTACGGCCCCATCACCTACGACATCGCGAGCCTCATGCGCGACGCCTTCCTCACCTGGGAGGAAGACTTTGTCATCGATATCACCATTCGTTACTGGGAAAAGGCGCGCAAAGCCGGGCTGATGGACTTTGAAGACTGGCACAGCGACTTCGGCGCCTTCTACCGCGCCGTGGAATGGATGGGCCTGCAGCGCCACCTGAAAGTGGCGGGCATCTTTGCGCGGCTCACCCTGCGCGACGGCAAGCCCAAGTACCTAGCCGACACGCACCGCTTCATCCACTACATCCGCAACACCACACACCGCTACCGCGAGCTGGGTCCGTTTCTCAAAGTGATCGACCAGGTAGAAGGGTTTGAAGCCGCCTCGGGCTACGCCTTCGGCCGCGTCTGAGGCCACAGGTATGCCGCGCTTTCACTGCCCCGTCCCGCTCGCTGCGGGTACCGAACTGGAACTGCCCGCTGCGGCAGCCCGCCATGTGCAGGTGCTGCGCCTGCAGCCCGGTGGCATCATCACGCTATTCAACGGCGACGGCGGCGAATACAGCGCCACCATTGTGCGCATGGGCCGCTCGGACGTGGCGGTGCGCGTGGACAGCCACCAGACCCGGGAATGTGAGCCCAGCCGCCGCGTGCACCTGGCCGTGGGCATGCCCGCCAACGACCGCATGGACTGGCTGGTGGAGAAAGCCACCGAACTCGGTGTGGCCACCGTGCAGCCGCTGCACACCGCCCACAGCGTGCTGCGCCTGAGCGGCGAGCGCGCCGCGAAAAAGCAGGCTCATTGGCAAGGCGTGGCCACCGCCGCGTGCGAGCAGTGTGGCGGCAACCGGGTGCCCACCGTGATGCCGGTGGCCGAACTGACCGCCTGGCTCAAGACCGCCAACCCCGCTGACCCAGTTGACGCCGCAACGCCCCTGCTGCGGTGCGTGCTGTCGCTGGCTGATGGCTCTCAGCCGCTGGCGGCGGTGCTGGCCAGCCAGCCGGCCCAAACGCCGGTGCTGTTTCTCAGCGGGCCCGAAGGGGGCTTGAGCCCCAGCGAGGACGCCGCGGCCCGGGCCACCGGGTTTGTGCCGGTCACGCTGGGGCCGCGCGTGCTGCGCGCCGAGACCGCTGCGCTGGCTGCGCTGGTGCTCGCAGCACATTGACGCGCCCCACCTGAAGCGGCTGCCCCGCACCGGACAGCCCCCCCAGGTCAGCCGCTGTATAAACACCCGCTTATGAATAAAAACCTCTGGCTGCTGGCCGCCGCGCAAGGCCTGTTTCTCACCAACAACGTGGTGTTCATCGCCATCAACGGGCTGGTGGGCTTGTCGCTGGCGCCGCTGGGCTGGATGGCCACCTTGCCGGTCATGGGCTATGTGGTGGGCGGTGCCTTGTCCACACCGCTGGTGGCACGCACACAAAGCGCCTACGGCCGCAAGGGCTCGTTCCAGATTGGTTTGCTGGTGGCGTTTGCGTCGGCCCTGTTGTGTTTCTGGGCCGCCATTGACAAAAACTTCTGGTTGCTGGTGAGCGCCACCGTGATCGCGGGTTACTACAGCGCCAACGGCCAGCTGTACCGCTTTGCCGCGGCCGAACTGAGCGCGCCCGATTTCCGCGAAAAAGCGGTGTCGCTGGTGCTGGCCGGCGGCCTGGTGGGCGCGGTGCTGGGGCCCAACCTGGCCAGCCGCACACGCAGCCTGTTTGACGTTCCGTTTGCCGGTGCCTACCTGGCGCTGGCCGTGGTGGCGCTGCTGTCGATGGCGATCATGTCGTTCCTCAAATTTCCGCCGCTGCCACCTAAAAAGGCGAATGCCGACCCGGGGCGCCCGCTGTCGGTCATCATGCGCCAGCCGGTTTTCATTGTGGCCACCGCAGGGGCGGCGCTGGGCTATGGCGTGATGAACCTGCTGATGGCGGCCACGCCGCTGGCCATGCAGGTGTGCGGCTTTGAGTTTGACGACGCCGCGCTGGTGCTGGAGTGGCATGTGATCGGCATGTTTGCACCGGGCTTCTTCACTGGCCACCTGATCAAGCGCTTCGGGGTGCTGACCATCATGGGCGTGGGCGTGGTGCTCAACATCGCCTGCATTGCCATTGCGCTCTCGGGTGTGGACCTGCACCAGTTCCTGATTGCGCTGTTTTTGCTGGGCGTGGGCTGGAACTTCCTGTTCACGGGCAGCACCACGCTGTCGCTTCAAGCCTACAGACCTGAGGAAAAAGACCGCGCACAGGCCGCCATCAACTTTTTTGTTTTTGCCACCATGGCGGTCACGTCGTTCGCCTCGGGCGCCCTCGTCACCACCCAGGGCTGGCAGTGGCTGAACGTGGGTTCGCTGGTGCCTGTAGCCCTCACCGGCGTGGCCCTGGCGTGGCTTGCGTGGCTGCGGCGCCAAGCCCACAATGCGGCCTGACCCGGGGCACATCGACTGACCCGGGCCCGGGCCGCAGCAGCCGCTGCGGCTCCACTTCACACAAGGGATACGACATGGGCTTGATGGACTCTTTGATTGGCGCCGCCACCAACGCAGCGATGGGCTCGCTGCAGGGCAACCAAGCGTCGGCAGGCGCCACGGGCGCAGCCGGTGGGCTCGACCCCCAGATGCTCATGGGCATCGTGGGTGCGCTGATGAACAACGCCGGTGGCCTGCAAGGCATTTTGGCCAAGCTGCAACAGGGTGGCCTGGGTGAAGCGGCCCAGTCGTGGGTGGGCACGGGTGCCAACCAGCCCGTGTCTGCCGACCAGCTCGGTGGCGCCCTGGGCCCCGACCTCATGGGCATGATCGCCCAGCAACTCGGCGGCAACGCCCAGCAAGCCGCAGGCACCATGGCCGACCTGCTGCCGGGCCTGATCGACAAACTCACACCGCAAGGCCAGATGCCCACCGACAACGGCACGGGCGCTCTGGGTGCCCTGCTGGGCGGCCAAGGTGGCGGCAACGCGGGCGACCTGATGGGTATGCTCGGCGGCCTGTTGCAAAAACGCTGATCGGGTGTGGCCGCTGGACCATTGAACGCAGCGTTTCGACCCGCAAGAAAACAGCCCCGCTTGGGGCTGTTTTTGTTTGAAACGTGTGCAGGGGCAGTTGGCGTTCAGGCGGGCGCACGCTGGTCCAGCCAGGCCTTGAGCGCAACGTAAACAGCCGACGGGTCTTGCTCGTTGAAGATCTCGTGGTACAGCCCTTCAAAACAATGGCTGGTGACCTTGTCGCGCGGCGCCATGGCGGCAAAAGCGCGGCTGCCTTCGGGGCGCACCAGGCGGTCGGCCCCGGCATACATGAGCAAGGTGGGCACATGCCAGCGCGGTGCGGCGGCCACCACCCGGGGGCCGTTGCTGTCAATGAACTGGGCCAACCGGGCCGAAATGCGGTCGTGCACCAGCCGGTCGTTCGCGTAGGCATCCACCACCGCCGCGCTGTGTGAAATCTTGCTGGCGTCCAGGCCGTTTGAGAGCGCCAGGTTGGGCGCCCAGCGGTAAAGCAACCGCATGATTTTTTTCTGCATGGGGCCGATGCCCGCGTCCAGCGCGGGAGACGACAGCACCAGCGCATCCACCGGCGCGATGTTGCGCTGAACAAAGGTGGACGCCACCAGCCCCCCCATGCTGTGGCCCATGAGAATGAGCGGGCAGGCCCAGGGCCGCGCAATGTGCCGCCGCGTGTCGTCCAGCACCTCGGCCAGGTCGTCCAGCAAAGCGGTGTCGGACGGGATCACGCCACGGGCGCCACCCGACTCGCCGTGACCGCGCTGGTCGTAGGCGCGCACGCAAAAGCCCCATTCATTCAGACGCTGGGCCAGCGGGTCGTAGCGCCAGGCGTGTTCGCCCAGGCCGTGCACCACCAGCACCACGCCACGCGGGCGCCAGCGCATGGGCAGCGGCCAGTCGTACAGGGCCAGGTTCAGGCCGTCTTCGAGGGTGAAAGGGGCCTGGGTGGTGTCGGACATGGCGGGGGCAAGCGAAGGCGTTGGGGCCGGGTACGCGGGTTTTGGCGAAACGCGCCTGCCGTCAAGGCATGCGGGCAATCACCTGGGCCACCGAGGCGGTGAGGCGCTGCGCGTAGTCCAGGTGCAAAAACTCGTTGGGGCCGTGTGCGTTGCTCTTGGGGCCGAGCACGCCACACACCATCATTTGCGCGGTGGGGAAACCTTTGCTGAGCATGTTCATGAGCGGAATGGTGCCACCCTGGCCGATGGTGCCGCAGCCTGCGCCAAAGTGCGCTTGCGACGCGTCTTGCAGCGCGGCTTCAAACCACGGGGTGGTGGTGGGCGCGTTCCAGCCGCTGGCTGCGCCTTCGCCCTCAAACGTCACGCGGGCCTGGTACGGCGCGTTGTCTTCCAGCAAGGCTTTGAGCTCTTGCACGGCGCTGGGCGCGTCCACCAGCGGGGGCAGGCGCAGACTGAGCTTGAACGCGGTGTAAGGCCGCAACACATTGCCTGCGTTGCGCAACTCAGGGAAACCGTCGGCCCCGGTGACGCTGAGCGTGGGCCGCCAGGTGCGGTTGAGCAAGGCGTCCACCGGGTCGGTGGTGGTGGGCAAGGCAAACACGGTGGAGCCACCGCAGTCGTGGTGTGCCCAGGGGAAGCGCTTGTAAATCTCGTCGCCCAAAATGGCGGCCGTGGCTTTGGCTTGTGCCACGCGCTCGGCTGGCACCTCGCAATGAAAACTGGCTGGCAGCAGGCGGCCGGTGGCGCTGTCTTCCAGGCGGTCCAACACCTGGCGCATGATGCGAAAACTGGACGGCACCAGCCCGGAAGCGTCGCCCGAGTGGATGCCCTCGGTCAGCACCTCAACCTTCAGCACGCCGCTGGCCATGCCGCGCAGGCTGGTGGTCAGCCACAGCTGGTCGTAATTGCCGGCGCCACTGTCCAGGCAGATCACCAGGCCCACGTCGCCCAGCCGCTGGCGCAATGCGTCCACGTAGGGCAGCAGGTCGCCCGAGCCGCTTTCTTCGCAGGTTTCCACCAGACCCACGATGCGCGGGTGCGCCACGCCTTGGGCCTTGAGCGCCTGCACCGCCGCGATGCTGGCGTACACCGCGTAGCCGTCGTCGGCGCCGCCACGGCCATAGAGCTTGCCGTCCACAATTTTCGGCGTCCAGGGGCCGAGGTCGCTGCGCCAGCCGGTGAATTCGGGTTGCTTGTCGAGGTGGCCGTACATCAGCACGGTCTGGCCTGAAGCGGGGGCGGGCGTGCCGTCTCGCCCGGCGCTGGCGGGCACTTCAAAAAACAGCACCGGCGTGCGGGGCACACCCTGGGCATCGTTGAGGCGAATCACTTCGAGCGTGAGGCCGGGCACCCGCTGGGCCTGCACCCAGTCGGCGGCGCTCTGCAACACCCGGTCGAGCAGACCGTGGCTGGCCCAGTCGGCGTCAAACGCGGGCGACTTGGCCGGCACCTCGATGTAGCGCTGCAGCTCGGGCACGATGGTGCTGGACCAAGCGGCGTTCACATGGCTTTGCAGCGCCGTGGGTTCGAGCGGCAGGGGCTGGGGCAAGCGGGCGTTCATGGCATCGGTCTCCAGGGGATCAAAGCCCAGCGCGCACCGGGCGGGCCGCGTCCCGAGGCAGCAGCCACCGGGCCGGGGTTTCAGAAGCTGGCGCAAGTATAGGCACGATGCGGTGCCGCTGGCAGGTGCGCAGACACCGTCATGGGGTCAAGGCAGGCTTCGCAGCGCCTCAAACGCCGCCTTGGGCAGTGCTCAAAGCGCTCTGGCGCTCAGACTGTGGCCAGGTCTGTGCGGCCGCTCAAGCGGAACACGCGCACCACATCGGCGAGCCGGGCGGCCTGGTCTTTCAGGCTCTCGGCTGCCGCCGCGCTTTCTTCCACCAGCGCGGCGTTTTGCTGCGTCATCTGGTCAAGCTGGCTGACCGCGCCACTGACCTGGCCCATGCCGCTGGACTGTTCGTTGGCGGCGGTCGTGATGTCGCTGATGAAGGCCGACACCTTGTCGGCGTTGGCCACGATTTCGCTGATGGTGCTGCCCGCCTCGGCCACCAGGCGCGAACCCATGTCGACCTTGTCCACGCTGTTGCCAATGAGCGTCTTGATCTCTTTGGCCGCCTCGGCGCTGCGCTGCGCCAGGTTGCGCACCTCGGCGGCCACCACCGCAAAGCCCCGGCCTTGCTCGCCGGCGCGGGCGGCTTCTACCGCGGCATTCAGCGCCAGGATGTTGGTCTGGAACGCAATGCCATCGATCACACCAATGATGTCGCCAATCTTTCGGCTGCTCTGGTTGATCTCTTCCATGGTGGTCACCACCTGGCCCACCACCTGGCCACCGCGCGCGGCCACCTCGGCGTTGGCCACCGCCATCTGGCTGGCCTGGCGGGCCGCGTCGGCGCTCTGGCGCACGGTGCCGTTGATCTGTTCCATGCTGCTGGCCGTTTGCTGCAAGCTGCTGGCGGCTTGCTCCGTGCGGGTGGACAAGTCCTGGTTGCCCGAAGCGATCTGCGCGCTGGCGGTGCCAATGCCGTCAGAGCTTCTGCGCACCTCGCCCACAATGCGCGCCAGGGCATCCTGCATACCGCCCAGCGCCTGCATCAGGCGCGAAAGCTCGTCTTTGCCATCGATGGCCATGGTCTGGGTCAGATCCCCCTGTGTGATGGCGGTGGCCAGGCGCTGCGCGTGGTCCAGCGGGCGGCAAATGCTCTGCATGTTGGCCAGCGTGGTGGGCACCACCACCAGCCCCGCCAGCGCAACCGCCAGGCCAAACAGCCACAGCGTCTGGTCGCTGGTGGACTGCTCCTCGGCCTGCAGGCTGGCCGCTTCGCCCAAGATGATTTTTTCAATCTGGGCCATGTCGGCCAGCAGCGTTGCGTATTGCTCGTGGGCGCGTGCCAGCATGCGGTTGGCCACGGTGGCGCTGTCGTAACCACCCGCCTTGATCTGCACCACCACTGGCTCCACCGCCGCCACGTACACGCCCAGCCGTTGTTGCATCTCGCGCAGCAAGGCGTTGTCCTCGTCGTCATCGCCTTCCAGCATGTGGCCGATCTGCTTGTCTATCTCGGCGCGGGCTTTTTCCCACCGCATGTTGGCCAGCGACAGTTGTTCAGGCGATTCGTAGTGGATCACCATGTCCTTCTCGTAGCGGCTCAGGTCGGCCATGGCCACGCGCAGGCGCGAGAGGATCAGCGTTTCTTCAAACGCATGGCTCACAAACTCTTGGCTCAGCTGGTGCAAGCGCTGCATGCCCCACAGGCCAGCACCGCCCACCACCACCAGCAGCGCCAGCACCACGCCGATGGCGCCGAGCATGCGGGTGCGAATGGAAAACTGACGCATCAGGTGGTTGAGTCCCATGGAAATGTCCCGATCAAGCAGAGGTTGGATGGCAACGCACCGAGAGTCAGACCAAGCGCAGCGAACCGCTGGGCTTGAACACCAAAATGGCTTGGGCCAGGTTCTGCGCTTGCTCTCTCAGGCTTTCGGCGGCCGCGCTGCTTTCTTCCACCAGCGCCGCGTTTTGCTGCGTCATCTGGTCGAGCTGGTTCACCGCGGTGTGCACCTGGCTGATGCCCCCCGATTGCTCGGAAGACGCCGCCGTGATCTCGCCAATGATGTCGGCCACGCGCTGCGCGTTGGCCACCACCTCGTCAATGGTGCTGCCCGCTTCGGCCACGAGGCGCGAGCCGGCGTCCACCTTGTCCACGCTGTTGCCAATGAGCGTCTTGATTTCTTTGGCCGCCTCGGCGCTGCGCTGCGCCAGGTTGCGCACCTCGCCCGCCACCACGGCAAAGCCCCGGCCTTGCTCGCCGGCGCGGGCGGCTTCCACCGCCGCATTGAGCGCCAAGATGTTGGTCTGGAACGCAATGCCGTCGATCACGCCAATGATGTCGCTGATCTTTTTGCTGCTGTGGTTGATCTCGTGCATCGTGGCCACCACCTGGCCCACCACCTGGCCACCGCGTGCGGCCACTTCTGCGTTGGCCACCGCCATCTGGCTGGCCTGGCGGGCTGCGTCAGCGCTCTGGCGCACGGTGCTGTTGATCTGCTCCATGCTGGCGGCGGTTTCTTGCAGGTTGCTGGCCGCTTGCTCGGTGCGCGCTGAAAGGTCGTTGTTGCCGCTGGCAATTTCTCGGCTGGCGGCTTCGATGTGTACGGCTGAGGCCTGCACCGACGCCACCACCACCTGCATGCGCTGCAGCGCGGCCCTCAGGGCCTGCGCGCGCGGCGTGGTCACGTCCATGCCGCTCATGTCCAGCGCAATGCCGTCGGGCTGGTCCACCGCGGCCACCATGCCGGCCAGTTCAACGCCTTCGCGGGCGGTGCGCCCCATGCTCACCGCCAGCACCACCTCCAGCGAGGTCTGAATCACCACATAACCGGCATGCAGCATCACACGCCAGAAGTTGGCTTCGGTGGTGCAATAAAAGCCCAGGCCAGCGGCTTGCAAACGGTCAAACAGCACATGGTGCACCGCAAACAAACCCGCCGCGAACACGATGGGCCGCCAGTCCAGATACACCAGCACCAGCGCCAGTGTGACGAACACGCCAAAGTGGTATTCGATTTCGCCGCGCGCCAGTTGAATGTGCAGCGCCACCAGCGCCACCAGCGCAAACACCAACACCAGGCGCGAGACCATGGTGCCGCGCGCCACAGCGAAGACCGCAGCGCCCAGGCCCGCAAACGCCAGCGCACCGATCACGCCCAGCGTAGGCTCGTAATACAGAAAGCCAATGACCACAGCGGCGATGGCGCTGACCACGATGGCGGCCAGCATCACCTTGTCACCCAAAAGGGCCTGGCCGTTGTCGGCGTGTCTGCGTTGGTTTGTGTTGCTCATGTCGAAAACCCTGGTTTATCGTGATTTGGTCGAAAAGAAAGTGCCCGGCATCGGGGGCAAGCCCCAGCGCCTGCGAGCGGGCCGTTCAGAAACTTTCCCAGTCGCCTTCATGGCCAGCGGCCACAGCTGCCTTGCCTGGCTGGGAGGCAACGGTCTGCAGGTCCGGCGGCCGCTGGAGGGCACGCGCCGGCGGTCGTGCGGCCAACACGGGAGGCGCGGTTTTTTGCGCAGCGGGGCGGACGGTGGACAACGGCGCTTTGGGCACTCCGGCGCGCGGCGCGGCAACCGGATGCGTGGGGCTGCTGCCACCGGTGCGGAACATCGCAATGACTTGCGACAACCGGACCGCCTGGTCCTTCAAACTCTCTGCCGCCGCAGCGCTCTCTTCCACCAGCGCGGCGTTTTGCTGCGTCATCTGGTCGAGCTGGTTCACCGCGGCGTTGATCTGCCCAATGCCGCTGCTTTGCTCGCCGCTGGCGGCGGTGATCTCACCGATGATGTCGGCTACGCGCTGGGCGTTGGCCACCACATCGCCAATGGTGCTGCCCGCTTCGCCCACCAGGCGCGAGCCCGCTTCCACCCGGTCCACGCTGGTGCCAATGAGCGTCTTGATTTCTTTCGCGGCTTCGGCGCTGCGCTGCGCCAGGTTGCGCACCTCGCCGGCCACCACCGCAAAGCCCCGGCCTTGCTCGCCGGCGCGGGCGGCTTCCACCGCCGCGTTCAGCGCCAGGATGTTGGTCTGGAACGCAATGCCGTCGATCACGCCAATGATGTCGCTGATCTTTTTGCTGCTCTGGTTGATCTCTTCCATGGTGGCCACCACCTGGCCCACCACCTGACCGCCGCGCGCAGCCACTTCGGCGTTGGCCACCGCCAGCTGGCTGGCCTGGCGCGCCGCATCCGCACTCTGGCGCATGGTGCTGTTGAGCTCTTCCATGCTGGCTGCCGTTTGCTCCAGGTTGCTTGCAGCCGCTTCCGTTCGGGCTGACAGGTCGTGGTTGCCCAGTGAAATTTCGCTGGTGGCCACTTCAATGCTGGCGCTCGACTGCTGCACCTGCGCCACCAGGGTGCGCATGGCCGCCTGCATGGACGACAGTGCGCCCACCAGGCTCTGCGGCTCCGGCGTGGGCGGCACATGGCCCGTCAGATCACCGCCGGCCATCTGTTGCAAGGTGGCTCGCACCACCGCCGGGTCACCCCCAATTTCACGGCGCAAGGTGCGTCGCAATTGCATCCCCAGCACCACCGAAACCGCCATGGCCAGCGCGGCCAGCCCCATGGAAATCCAACGCATGCGGTCGGCGCGTGCGTTGACGGCGACATGGGTCGCATGCGACAACACGCCCATGTCATCGCGCAGCTTCAACAGCGCGGTGCGCAGCTGGCGCCAGGCCGGCGTTTCGACTTTGTTAAGCAAGGCCCCGGCCTGGGTCGGGTCGGTCTTGAGCGTGTCCAGCACCTGTTGCTGGGCGCGGCCCTGGGTGGCTCGCAGCTCGCCCAGCGCCAAAATGGCTGGCTCAACCGTCAGCCCCTTGGCCAGCTGCTGGCTTTCGTCAAAGGCCTTGTCGTAGGCCTCTCGGGCGCCGTCCAGGTTTTTGTAAGCGGTCAGGTTGCCTGGGTCCAGCACGATGTTGCGCATGGCCTGGCCCATCTGCAGGCCTTGGGCATACATCTCACGCACGCCGTTGGCAATGGCCGCTTCGGTTTGAAAGTAACCATCAAACTCACGCTGCGTGTTGATCAGCGAGCCGATGGCGGCGGTCAAACCGCCCACGAACAGCACCGAGGGCACAACGAAGGCTATCAAGAGGCGCTGGTTGAATCGCATGGTGTTCACCTACGGGCATTGGTGTGGGATTCAGAAACTTTCCCAGTCGCCTTCAGCACCGGCCGCGGTGGACTGTGCGGACTTGCTGGCGGCGGGCTGCGGCCGCTTGAGGGCTGTAGAAGAAGCCGGAACGGAAGCAGGCGCTGATGCCGCGATGCGCGGTGCGGCCGGCTTGGCCAGCGCAGCAGTGGGCTTGGCGCTGGGCTTGAAACTGGTGGTCGCACGCTGGGTGGGCGTGATGTGGGCGTACGTGCTCGCGGCGCGCGCGGGTGCGTTGACCATGGCGCTGCCATCGGTGCGGAAGATCGCGATCACCTGCGACAGGCGCGCGGCCTGCTCTTTCAGGCTCTCGGCGGCCGCCGCACTTTGCTCCACCAGCGCCGCGTTTTGCTGCGTCATCTGGTCGAGCTGGTTCACCGCCGTGTTCACCTGCCCAATGCCGTCGCTTTGCTCGCCCGCGGCCGCCGTGATTTCGCCAATGATGTCGCTCACGCGCTGCACCGAGCCCACAATCTCGCTCATGGTCTGGCCCGCATCGGCCACCAGGCGGCTGCCGGTCTCGACCTTGTCCACGCTGGTACCAATGAGGCCTTTGATTTCTTTGGCCGCCTCGGCGCTGCGCTGCGCCAGGTTGCGCACCTCGCCCGCCACCACCGCAAAGCCCCGGCCTTGCTCACCGGCGCGGGCGGCTTCCACTGCCGCGTTCAGGGCCAGGATGTTGGTCTGAAACGCGATGCCGTCGATCACGCCAATGATGTCGCTGATCTTTTTGCTGCTGTGGTTGATCTCGTTCATGGTGGTGACCACCTGGCCCACCACCTGGCCACCGCGCACCGCAATCTCAGAGGCGCTGGCCGCGAGCTGGTTGGCCTGGCGCGCAGCGTCGGCGCTTTGGCGCACGGTGCTGGTGAGCTCTTCCATGCTGGCTGCGGTTTCTTCCAGGTTGCTGGCGGCTTGCTCGGTACGGGCGCTCAGGTCCTGGTTGCCGCTGGCAATTTCGGCCGACGCGGTGTTGATGCTGTCGGCCGCGCTGCGCAGTTCGCGCATCATGGACAGGAAGCGCTGGCGCATGCTTTCCACCTCCAGCACCAGGCGGCCAATGTCGTCGTGGCGGTCGGTGCTGAACGGGCGGGTCAGGTCGCCCTGGGCCACGCTGGTGACGGCCTGGGTCAGTTCGGCCAGCGGACGGCTGACATTGCGCCGAACCAGCCAGAACAAACCCAGCCCCAGCACCACCGTGGTGGCGGCCAGCAAGGCCCAGAACGCGTAGATGGTTTCCCAGTGCGTGGCCATGGCTTCATCGTCAGACACCTCGGCCACCACCCACCAGCCGCCCGCCTTGGCGGTGCGCTTCACGCGCCATGGGTTGGGTATGTCGGCCTGAAAGAGCGCCGTACCGCCGTCCACAAAGTTTTGCGGTGCATCGCGCAGCTGGTCCAGCACGGGACCGGCATCGGCAAACACATCGAGCACTTTTTTGCCTGCGGCTGTGGGGTGGGCCACAAACACCGCCTCGGCGCTGGAACTGCGCGGGTCGATCACATAGGTGCCGCCGGTTTCAAAAAAGCGCGCTTCGTTGACGAGCTGGGTCAGCGAGGCCTGGAAGTCGCCAATGTCAAACCCGATGAACAGGATCCCCACCACCTGACCGGCGTCGTTGGCCACCGCCTCGTAGTGGGTCATGTAGGGCTTACCAAACAGCACGGCGCGGCCGGTGTAGGTTTTGCCCTGCAGCATGAGCGGGTAGGCGGGGTGCTCACGCGCCAGCAGGGTGCCCATGGCACGCTCACCGTTTTCCTTTTTCAGCGAGGTGGTGATGCGCTCAAAGTCATCGCCTTTGCGCATGAAGATGGTGGCCACACCGCCGTTTTGCTGGTGAAACGTGTCCACCTCGGCAAAGTCGTTGTTGAGCAACATGCCCCAGCTTTTCAACTGGCCAGCCTCGGCATCCAGTTCCAGTTTTTCCGCAAACTTCTGACGGAACGGGCGGTAGGCCCGGTCGGTCATCATGCGGGCGGTGGCATCAAAGGCGTCTACCGAATCGGCCACGGCCTGCGCCTTGTCTCCGGCCCACACCACGATGCGCTCGCGCGAACGGTCTTCGGCCACCACCGCCATGCCCACGCTGATGAGCAAGAGCACGCTGGCCAGCATGCCCACCGCCTGGAGCGCGACGCGACGCGCAATCGAACGGTGTCGGGTAGGAGGTGTGTTCATGCGGATCTTCTCGTGGGGGCAGAGCGGTTCAACAGACTTACTGCAGGCTCTGCGAGCTGTCCATGAGGCCCATGTCGGCACTGCTCATCAGCGCGTCGATGTCCATCAAAATCAACATGCGTTCACCCACGCTGGCAATGCCGGTGATGAAGCTGGTGTCCACCGTGGTGTTCATCTCGGGCGCTGGCTTGATCAGGTCGCCAGCCAGCTCCAGCACGTCCGACACCGAGTCCACCACCGCACCCACCACGCGGCCGTGCACGTTGAGCACGATCACCACGGTGAAGCCGTTGTATTCCACCTTGTCGCAGCCGAGCTTGATGCGCAGGTCCACCACCGGCACGATCACGCCGCGCAGGTTGACCACGCCTTTGATGAAGCTCGGCGCGTTGGCGATGCGGGTGGGCTCTTCAAACGAGCGGATCTCCTGCACGCGCAGGATGTCGATGCCATATTCTTCGCCGCCGAGGCGAAAGGTCAGAAATTCGGCCTTTTTGGCGGCGGCAGCGCGCGCGCTGTGGTGGTTGGCCTGCAGGGTGGCCTCGTTGCGCATGTCCATGGGATGGGTCCTCGATTAGCGGGTTGGTCCATGGACTATCGGCTTGGCGCGCCAGACCTGAAGCTCTAATAAAAAGTCGAAACCCCTGGCTTACCCCAGCTTAAGAGGACATGAGTACCAAAGTGAACCATCCGCCCACGCCCCCTCACCCCGCGCCGAAGGATCTGGTGGCTCCACCTTGCCGATGTCGATTTGGCGAAACGTGCTGGAAAAAATGAGAACCGGTTGCCAGGAATGAATCTGCGGGCGGTCTCCATTTTTGAATGCCCATCGCTCACCTGCCTGTGCAGTCAGCGCACCATGTCGGTCCCTTGCTCTGCCATGGCAAAAACAACCAACTCTCGACCCCTGTCTGCTTGCGCGACGCATTTTTGTGATGACTTCGCTATCAACACCACACAGTCGGATTCAATCAAGGCATCACGACCCAATTGGGCCATGGGCAAGGTAAAACTGGCGTCATTGACTGAAAACTTTGAAACGCGTTTTGGTTTGGAGCCACCCACCATGGACAACTCAGGCCCCAGACAAGCGACAGCCATGCTGTTCAACACAGCCGCTGGCGTCGAGAGCCGCCATTGAATCAAGGACTCAATACCTGCCAACTCAATATTGGACAACTCGCTTTCAAAACGAACCCCACCGCGCTCATCATAAATTTTCAGGTACGAAAAAGTGTGATCCACATTCACACCCACACAAAAGCGCCGGTACCCCGTAAACCGATCAAACACCACCGCATCAGATGGAAAAATTCCCTCTCCACGCCACGCCACGCCACGGGTATTTAAATCGAACATCGTAATAAGTACACACGTTGGGTACCTGAAAAAATGAATCCACAACCAGATCTTTTGAATGCCTGGCGGGCAATGCTGCTCTTATCAAAGACGGGGATTCAATACCCGGTATATGGATTAAAGCCACCGGGCGATAGATGAGTTTTGCGTTTGCAATTGCATTTTTAATATCTTAAAAAGTTGACACTTTACATAAAATACCTAAATATGTCAATATATTATTTTTATCATTTAAAAATCGCAGGACAAGACCTCGGCGGCGCGGGTGTGAAAAGACGAAATGGATCCGAAGCGCTTGTTGCACACAACCCCGCCACCGGGTGAAGTCAGCGCCAATGGCTTCCCCCTCTGAGACCCACCTGTCCATGCTCAAACGACACGGGAATGCTTCGCGGTGAACCAACGAAGCGAGGCTCAGATGAAAGCGGGGCTAGCGAGGTACGGTCACATGCGAGGATCCATGCCATATGGCATGGAGCTTGACCTCTGCAGCTGCGCGTGGTCACACCCGCGAAACGTGGTGCGGCGAGCTCAAGCGGGTGGGCCGTGAGGTGCCTGAGCTTGAATAGACGCAGGGAAGCAATCGCGTTGAAGTTCGTGCTTGTTCTGAACCCGCGTGCAGCGCGCTTGGCGTTTTGCATCCGCCCATTCATGGCTTCCACACATGCGTTGCCGCGCCCCGGCGGCATGCCCCCGATCACGCCTTCAAAGTGCGTCTTCGCGGGTGCTCACGCGCTCCGTATCGGGATGGATTGCATGGCGCAAACCGAAGCCATGGGCGGGGCCATGGCAAAAATTTGTAGCGCAGCCGACCGCCAAGGGGGATGCGCGGGCACAGCGAAGGACTTGCTCCGCGTTGCCCAAATGGGCCTTTGTCAGGCCGCAGCACCCACCCGAAACACGCTCACCAGCTCGGCCAGCTGGGTGGCCTGGTGCTTCAGGCTGTCGGCAGCGGCCGCGCTTTCTTCCACCAGGGCCGCGTTTTGCTGGGTCACCTGGTCCAGCTGGGCCACGGCGTCGCCCACTTGCGAAATGCCGCTGGACTGCTCGGCGCTGGCCGAGGTGATTTCCCCGATGAGGTCGCTCACGCGCTTGACCTGGCTCACGATGTTGCCCACGCGCTGGCCGGCTTGTTCCACCAGGGCGGTGCCCGCATCCACACGCTCCACGCTTTCGCCAATCAGTGTCTTGATTTCCTTGGCTGCCGCGGCGCTGCGCTGGGCCAGGTTGCGCACCTCGCCGGCCACCACCGCAAAGCCCCGGCCCTGCTCGCCGGCTCGGGCGGCTTCCACGGCGGCGTTCAGGGCCAGGATGTTGGTCTGGAACGCAATGCCGTCGATCACGCCAATGATGTCGTTGATGCGGCGCGAGCTGGTGGCAATGTCTTGCATGGTGTGCACCACCTGGCCCACCACCTCGCCACCGGCCACGGCGGCGGCGCTGGCGCCATGGGCCAGTTCGCTGGCCTGGCGGGCGGTTTCCGCGTTTTGCTGCACGGTGGCGGTCAGCTGCTCCATGCTGGCCGCGGTTTCTTCCAGATTGCTGGCTTGCTCTTCGGTGCGCTGCGACAGGTCGGCGTTGCCGGTGGCAATCTGGCTGCTGCCGGTGACGATGTTGTCGCTGCCCTGGCGCACCTCGGAGACGATGCGCACCAGGCTGTCGTTCATGGCCTTGAGCGCCAGCAGCAGCTGGCCGGTTTCGTCCCGCGCGCTGGTGTCAATGGACGACGTGAGGTCACCACTGGCCACGGCCTGGGCCACGCGCACCGCCTGCCCAATGGAGCGGGTGGTGGTGCCGGCTACCAGCACCATGACCCACACACCCAGCAGGCCGAGCGCGGCCAAAGCAAGGGCCATCGTCCACAGGCTCTGACCTGCGGCACTTTCGCGGTCGCGCAGTTCGGTCGACAACGCATTGAACACACGGTCGATCAACGCAAACTGCGCGTCGATGTGGCGGGTCGTGGCAGCGAAATAGTCTGCTGAAGGGTAGGTGAGCGTTTCAGCCAACACGACCTGCTGATCGATCAGGGCAAAGGCTTCGTCAGCGGCTTTCCAGGCAGCAGCCACCGGCGCCTGCAGCGTTTGCTGCAGGTGGGGGGCGGCGGCAAACACTTTCTCCATGTCTTTCTGGGCATTGCGCATGTGCATGCGGGACAGGTTGTTGAGCGCCGCGAGGCGGGCGCGCTGCTCGGGCGAGGCCTCACCCCGCGCCAGCACCAGGGCACCTTGCGCACGGGCCTGGCCCAGGCTTTCGGTGAGTTGCGGCAAATAAGACAGCGCCGCCTGGATCATGAAATAGGTTTCGCTCACGGGGTCCAGCGTCATGCCCGACACATCGGTCACGTCTTCCAGCAGGTCCAGCTGCTGGGCGATCAGGGCCGTGTGGCGCGCAAAGCTCTGCGGACCATCCACCGCGCGGCTGCCCACCGCGTCGGCGAGTGCGGTCCAGTCGCTGCGAATGCGCTGGGCCCGTTCATTGGCCTGGCTGGAAGACAGGCTGGCCACCGACAGCAGCGCCGTGTTCAAAGCAGCGTCTACCTCGCCGCGCTTGGCTTCGCGCGCCGCTTTCACGCCTTCGTTGCCGCCCAGGTAACCGGCCGACATGCCCCGGTGCTGCTGCGACAGCTGCAGCAGCTTGAGCACGTCGCCCGCGGGCGCAATGCCGCTGGCCTCGTTGCGGGCCGCTTGAAAGTAGCTCATCTCACCCCGCACCGCGATCGTCGTGGGTGCGACCACCATGAGCAGGGCCACCAGGCCGATGAGGATGAACTTGTGGGCGAAACGAAGGTTGGCGATGAAGCGTTGCATGAAAGTAACCTGGAAAAAATTAAGCGTGGTGTGTGTCCATGAGGCCCATGTCGGCGCTGCTCATGAGCGCGTCGATGTCCATCAAAATCAACATGCGTTCACCCACGCTGGCAATGCCGGTGATGAAGCTGGTGTCTACCGTGGTGTTCATCTCGGGCGCGGGCTTGATCAGGTCTTGGCTGAGCTCCAGCACATCCGACACCGAGTCCACCACCGCACCCACCACGCGGCCGTGCACGTTGAGCACCACCACCACGGTCAGGCCGTTGTATTCGACGGTGTTGCAGCCGAGCTTGATGCGCAGGTCCACCACCGGCACGATCACGCCGCGCAGGTTGACCACGCCTTTGATGAAGCTCGGCGCGTTGGCGATGCGGGTGGGCTCTTCGTAGGAGCGGATTTCCTGCACGCGCAGGATGTCGATGCCGTACTCTTCTGCGCCCAGGCGCAGGGTGAGGAATTCGGCTTTTTGGGCCGTGGCAGCGGCGGCCTTGCGCGCGCTGTCTTGTTGGGCCAGGTGGGTGGCTTCGTGACGCATGTCCATGGCGTGCTCCGGGCTGGGGTTTAGAAACTTTCCCACTCGTCCGCGTCGCGGCGGCTGCTGGCCGGGGCGCGTGCGGACTCGATGGCTTTTGCGGCAGGGGCCGGCGCTGGGGTGGCGCGCGGCAAGGCCGGGGTGCGGCCCGCGGGCTGGGCGTGCAACGGCTTGGGCTGCGGCGCAGCACGCACCGCGGCCATGCTGCCTGGCGCACCCGAGAGCTTGAACACGCTGACCGCCTGCACCAGCTGCTGGGCCTGGTTTTGCAGGCTAGCGGCGGCCGCCGCACTTTCTTCCACCAGCGCAGCGTTTTGCTGGGTGGCCTGGTCCATTTGGGTCACGGCTTCACTGACCTGGCCCACGCCCGCGTTTTGCTCGCGGCTGGCGCTGCTGATTTCGCCCACAATGTCGCTCACGCGCTGAATCGAGCCCACAATTTCCTGCATGGTCGAGCCCGCACGGTCCACCAACGCCGTGCCTTGCGCCACGCGCTCCACGCTGGCGTTGATCAGGCCCTTGATTTCTTTGGCCGCCTCGGCACTGCGCTGCGCCAGGTTGCGCACCTCGCCCGCCACCACCGCAAAGCCCCGGCCTTGCTCGCCTGCGCGGGCGGCTTCCACCGCCGCGTTGAGCGCCAAGATATTGGTCTGGAACGCGATGCCGTCGATCACGCCAATGATGTCGCTGATCTTCCTGCTGCTGTCGTTGATGTCCTTCATGGTCTGCACCACCTGGCTCACCACCTCGCCGCCTTGCACGGCGACATGGCTGGCGCTGGTAGCCAACTGGCTGGCCTGCTGGGCGTTGTCGGCGTTTTGGCGCGCGGTGGAGCCCATTTCTTCCATGGAGGCGCTGGTTTCTTCCAGCGCGCTGGCCTGCTGCTCGGTGCGGCTGGAGAGGTCGGCGTTGCCCTGGGCAATCTGGGCGCTGGCCGTGGCCACGCCGTCAGCACTCTGGCGCACGCCAGACACCACACGGGTCAGCGAGCCCTGCATATCGCGCAGGGCGCTCAGCAGGGGCGTGAATTCGTCGCGGGCGTCGTCGCGCACGTCGGTACTCAGATCGCCGTCGCGCACGCGCTCAGCCACCGCCTGCGACAACGCCACCCGGCCACGCAACACCCCCGCCACATAAGCCGAAAAAGCCAGCAGCGCCAAGGCAATGGCCAGCGCTGCAGCGGTGATCAGGTTGGAGGTGATGACCACGCTGCTTTCAATGCGGTTGATGTCCTGCGTCAAACCCGTGCCCTGAATCGCCTTGCCGTCAACAATGGCCTTGAGCAACACGTTGCGAGCGGGAATGGTCACGTCCACCAGGTACGCAAAAGCCTCGTCTTTCTGGCCTTGCTGGATCAGCGCAACGTTGGCTTCGCCCGCTTTCCAGAAAGCCGCCAACACCGGCGGCAAGCTGCCGAAATGCGCCTTGCCCTCGGGGGAAAACAGGCGCTGCTCGAAGGCTGCCAGCACCGCGTCCATGTTCTGGCGCTTGCTGGCGATGTAAGCCAGCGCTTCCTGCTGCTCTTGTGGGGTGCGCGCCAAAATGGCGTGGCGGATCTGCAGCGACACCTGGGTCACATTGAGTTCAAGCTCGCCCATGGCATTGAGCTGGGCCACCCGGTTTTCTTCAGTGAACGCCGCCAGATCGCTGGCGTTGTGCAGCGTGATGTAGGCATAGGCGCCCAAGGCGGCCAAAGCCACGGCAATCGCCACGCTCACCGCATACAAGCGCTTGGCAATGCCAAAAGTTGAACCATTTCCCATGTTTTTTCCTGTCCGAAGCTGCCTGAAGGTGAAGGTGTGTGCAGCGGGCGGGCACCAAGCCCCGCACACAACGCACCGGCATGCCCATGGGCCTTGGCGGCCTGAATTCCGGTTTGTCTGGAAAAAATATCGGCGCAAACCCTGCGGACTGAAGTGCGGAAAATAAGAAAGAAGACCCGCTT
The DNA here is from genome assembly GCF_055702805.1 of Hydrogenophaga sp. LT287. Classification (NCBI taxonomy): domain Bacteria; kingdom Pseudomonadati; phylum Pseudomonadota; class Betaproteobacteria; order Burkholderiales; family Comamonadaceae; genus Hydrogenophaga; species Hydrogenophaga sp. LT287. Next base: position 36,020 of record NZ_JBVPZC010000029.1, read on the forward strand.
TGGCCAGGCATTTCCCAAACCTTGATGCAAATCAAATGGCACTTTGGTGGCACCCCTTTGGCATCTTCTGTGGCGCACGGCCCGCGCGGGCAGTCGCGCGGGTGTCGCTTCGGCGGCCACGTTCTGGTACCTTGCTTGCTATGCCAAGCACCCCCCACACCGAACCCGACGCGCGCCACCTGGCCCCCACGTCCTGCATCGACAGCCAACACCCCGCCGTGGTGGCGTTTGCACAAGCCCACGCCCAGGGCGCCACCGCGCGCGACCAGGCGGTGTCGATCTACCGGGCCGTGCGCGACCAGCTGCGCTACGACCCCTACCGCATCGACCTGTCAGCCCAGGGCATGCGCGCCAGCACGGCTTTGCAGCAAGGCCATGGCTGGTGCGTGCCCAAGGCGGTGGTGCTGGCAGCGGTGGCGCGGGCGGCGGGCATACCGGCGCGGCTGGGGTTTGCCGATGTGCGCAACCATTTGTCTACCCAGCGGCTGCGCGACACCATGAAAACCGACGTGTTTGCCTGGCACGGCTACACCGAGCTGTGGCTGGACGGTGCCTGGCGCAAGGCCACACCCGCCTTCAACGTGGAGCTGTGCGACAAGTTTGGGCTGCTGCCGCTGGAATTCGACGGCGTGCACGACTCGCTCTACCACCCGTTTGACCGCAGCGGCCAGCGGCACATGGAGTACGTGGCCGAGCGTGGGCCTTTTGACGATCTGCCGCTGGCACAGATTGCGGCCACGTTTGCCGAAATTTATCCAGGCTTGCTGGTCGGCTCCGCCGTGACCGGCGACTTCGCTGCCGATGCCGCCCGCGAAACAGGGGCTGCGTCAGCCGCGCCCTGACCGGTTCACCGCTTGAAGCGAAACACCGCGGTACTGGCCAGCAGGTTGGGCAGGCTGCGCACTTCGCGGCCCTCGTGCAGGCCAAAGCTGTCTTCAATGGTGAGGCCGTTGCGGCGCGCCAGCACCTCGAAGTCTCGGTAGGTGCCCACGCGGATGTTGGGCGTGTCGTACCACTGGTAGGGCAGGCGTTTGGTCACCGGCATGTGGCCCTGCAGCACGGCCAGGCGGTTGGGCCAGTGGGCAAAATTGGGAAACGCCACGATGCCCAGGCGCCCCACCCGGGCGGTTTCCAGCAACATGGTCTGGGCGTTGCGCAGGTGTTGCAAGGTGTCAATCTGCAGCACCACGTCAAACGCGTCATCACCAAACATGGTGAGCCCGCCTTCCAGATTGAGCTGCAACACGTTGACGCCGCGCTTCACGCAGGCGAGCACCTTGGCGTCGTCAATTTCCACGCCGTAGCCGGTGCAGGCGCGGGTGGCCTGCAGGTGGGCCAGCAGGGCGCCGTCACCGCAACCAAGGTCAAGCACGCGGGAGCCGGGCGGCACCAGGCGGGCAATGGATTCCATCACGCTGTGTTCGGCCATGGTCAGTTCCCTCCCACGCTGGCGCGCACGGTGTGCTGAAAGTAAGCGCGCACGGCCTGGTGGTAGCGCGGGTCGTCGAGCAAAAAGGCGTCGTGGCCGTGGGGCGCGTCAATTTCGGCGTAGCTCACGTCGCGGCCGTTTTCCAGCAGCGCCTTCACCATTTCGCGGCTGCGCGCGGGTGAAAAACGCCAGTCGGTAGTGAAGCTGATGAGCAGAAACTTGGCCTTGGCGCGGGCCAGCGCGGTGCTGAGCGAGCCGCCGTGCTCGCGCGCGGGGTCGAAGTAGTCCAGCGCGCGGGTGATCAGCAGGTAGGTGTTGGCGTCAAAGTATTCGCTGAACTTGTCGCCCTGGTAACGCAGGTAGCTCTCGATCTGGAACTCGACGTCCTGGGTGCTGTAGCGGTAGGCCAGCTCGGCCACCGCGACAGGATCTTCACCATCGACCGCCCGCAGCTTGCGGCCAAACTTTTCATTCATCACGTCGTCGCTCAAATACGTGATGTGCCCAATCATGCGGGCGATGCGCAGGCCGCGCCGGGGCAGAGTGCCTTCGCGCAGGTAGTGGCCCCCGCAGAAATCGGGGTCGGTCACGATGGCGCGGCGGGCCACTTCGTTGAATGCGATGTTTTCGGCCGTGAGGTTGGGCGCGCTGGCCACCACCACGGCGTGGCGCACGCGCTCGGGGTATTGCAGCGTCCAGCTCAGCGTCTGCATGCCGCCCAGGCTGCCACCCATCACGGCGGCCAGCGTCTGGATGCCCATCACGTCGAGCAGGCGGGCTTGCGCGTCCACCCAGTCTTCCACCGTGACGACCGGAAAGTCGGCCCCCCAGGGCTGGCCGGTGGCGGGGTTGGTGTGCGTGGGGCCGGTGGAGCCAAAGCAGGAGCCGAGGTTGTTGACGCCGATGACGAAATAGCTGTCGGTGTCCAGCGGCTTGCCAGGACCGATCATGTTGTGCCACCAGCCTTCGCTGCGCGGCAGCGGCTGGCCCTGCGCGTCGGCATGCACGCCGGCCACATGGTGCGAAGCGTTGAGCGCGTGGCACACCAGCACCGCGTTGGAGCGGTCGGCGTTGAGCGTGCCGTAGGTTTCCACCACCAGCTCGTAGGAGGGCAGCACGGCGCCGCTGCGCAAGGGCAGCGGTTGGTCAAATCGGAACGTTTGGGGCGTGACGATCACTGGGCATTCCCTGCTGGGCAGGGTCCAAAAAACAAAAACCCGGCGCCGCCCAACACGAGTGTTTCAAAGGCGAGGCCGGGAATCCCCCCTTTAGCGGCATTTCTAAAGCGCCCGCAATCTGGATCAAATCGGCGCTGGGGCGAGTATAAATTGAAGCGCTGCCGCGTGCAGCCCAGCGCAGACGCGGCTCTGGATGGCCAAAGCCGTGCGAAAAACCCGCAAACGGCGCTGTGGCTGGCGCGTCCAGCCGCTTGGCGCCGACCTGAGTGCAACAATCCGCACTATTTAGTATTAGCCTGACGCCCGTTTGGGGCACCGCTGCCCCAGACCCCACCACCATGAATTTTTACGACCCAGCAGCATGGACCCGCGCCGGATTGGCGCTGGTTTTGTGCGCCGCCTTGAGCGCACAGGCCCAAACCTGTGCGGCGCCCGGCCGCGACGGTACCGCCGCCAGCAGCGGCGCCGTGAACACCTACTACCCGCCGGCCGCCGGCAGCTACAGCGCGCCCAGCACCAGTATCGCGCTGGGCGTGTCACGCGGCGCCGCCACGGCCGTGGCACCCGGCGACCTGGTGGTGGTGATGCAGATGCAGTGCGCCAACCTGAACACCACCAACACCAGCAACTACGGCGCAGGCAACGGCACCGGCCGCGGCTACACCGACCCGGCCGGCAGCTGCCTGGCCGGGCGCTACGAGTACGTGCGCGCCGGTGCAGGCACCACCTCCACCTCGCTGGACCTGCGCGGCTCCCCGCTCACATCCGCCTACGTGCAGGACGCCGCCACCGCCACCAACCGCCGCACGTTCCAGGTGATTCGCGTGCCACAGCATTCGGCGCTGACCCTCACCGGTACGGTGAACGCGCCCTATTGGAATGGCAGCACAGGCGGCGTGGTGGTGCTGGACGTGGCGGGCGCGCTGAACTGGAACGGCCAGACGGTGGATGTGGCCGGGCGGGGTTTCAGGGGCGGCGGCGGCGTGCAGTGGACGGGTGGTCAGGACACCGACGCCACGCCAGACTACGTGGCCACATTTGCCAGCAACCAGCACGCACCCAAAGGCGAAGGCATCGGGGGAACGCCGCGCTGGGTCCTTGACCAGGAAAACAGCGTTCGCAGCGACCTCGGCGACACCTGGGGTGGCTACGCCGACGGTGACATGGGTCGCGGCGCCCCCGGCAACGCGGGCGGCGGCGGCGACAACCGAAACAACGGGCGCGACAACGGCGGCGGCGGCGGTGGCGGCAACGGCGGTATCGGCGGCTTTGGTGCCTATGGCTGGAAGAACGCCGACTGGGCCGGCGTGTTCACCGCGTCGGACGTCGACCTGCGCGGTATCGGCGGCGGCGCATTCGCCTCGGCAGCCCCGAACCGGGTGGTGATGGGCGGCGGTGGCGGCGCCGGTGGCAGCAACAACGACGGTACGACCCCCATCAACTCCAGCGGCGGGGCCGGCGGTGGCATCGTGGTCGTGCGCGCAGGCAGCATGAGCGGTACCGGCACCGTCAACGCCAACGGCGCTGCGGGCCGCACACAGCCCCTCAACGACGGCTCGGGCGGCGGCGGCGCGGGTGGTTCTGCGGTGCTGATGAGCGTGGGCGGTGGCTTGGGCGGGGTCACCGTCAATGCCAGCGGTGGCGCGGGCGGTGACTCGTACCTGGGCGGCAGCCCGGCCCACGCCGGCGGCGGTGGCGGCGCGGGCGGCGTGGTCATTCGTTCGGGTGCCGCCACGGCGGTGAATGTGCCCGGAGCGCTGAACGGCACCACCAACACCGGCGGCAACCCGGTGGGCGGTGCCGCCCACGGCGCCACCCCGGGCGCCCCCGGCAGCAACACCACCCCGGGCGACAGCTCGTTCAGTACCCGGCCCAGCGCCCAGTGCCTGCCCAACCTCACGGTCACCAAACGCACCCTCACGCCCACCGTCACCACGGCCGGCGCCACGTCGGTGAGCTACACCATTGTGGTGAGCAACAGCGGCGGCGCGGCCCTGGGTGCCGACCTGGTGGACAACACGCTGCCGCCAGGCTGGACCTTTGCCCAAACCAGCGCGCTGACGTTCGCGCCCGCGCTTTCAGCCAGCAGCTGGGGCGGCTTTGTGGAAGGTGCCACGCCGGGCCTGCCTGCGGTGGCCGGCAGTCCGGGCACCACAGCCAACCTCAGCACCAACGGCGCCCCCGCCGGCGCTCCGGTCTGGGCCAACCTGACCCTTCCTGGCCTGGCCAACAACATTCCCGGCAGCGTCACCCTGAGCTTTGTCGTCAACGTGCCGGCCAGCGCGCCGGTGGGTTGTTTCCACAATCCGGCCGGCGTGAAGTACCTGGACCCCACGCGCAGCACCGCCGGGCGCGAGATCACGCCCGCGGTGAACAACACCGCCAACCGGGATGGCGCCCAAGTGGGCGGCACCGCCAACACCGGTTACGAAACCAACCCCGGGCCAGGCACCACGGTCGGTGGCAGCAACTATTCGGGTCTGCCCAGCGGCTTGAGCCAGGAAGACGTGTGCCTGCAGGGCGATCTGTCGATCACCAAAACCGCACCCGCCAGCGTGACCGCCGGCCAGACGCTGACCTACACGCTGACACCCCGCAACAACGGGCGCGCCATCAGCGACCTGACGTTCAGCGCCAACCAGGCCACCGAAGCCAGCAACACCAGCACCACCACCCGTGTGCTGTCCAACGGCGCGGTGCGCGTGGTGGACACCCTGCCCGCCGGCCTCACGCTCACCAACCCGGTCGCGCCCATGGGCTGGAACTGCTCGCAGGCTGGCCAGACCCTCACTTGTGACAGCACCGCACCACTGCCCATCGCGGCCAGCACCGATCTCGCGGCCATCACCGGCACCGTGCGGGTGAGCAACACCGCCTGCAGCGGACCGGTGATCAACACCGCCACCGTGAGCGGTTTCCAGGCGCCCTACGCCGACAGCACACCCGCCAACAACACCGGCACCGCCAGCACCACGCTCAACTGCAACGCCAACCTGAACGTGAGTAAAACCAACGGCACCGACACCGTGGTGACCGGCACCACCACCACCTACAGCGTGGTGTTTACCAACAATGGCCCGTCCAGCGCCGACGGCGCCGTGCTCACCGATGTGCCCGGCGCAGGCCTGAGCAGTTGCAGCGTCACGTCCTGCAGCGCCAGCGGCGGCGGCCCGGTGGCAGCCAGTTGCCCGGCCGCGCCCGCCGACCTGCTGGGCCCGTCGGGCGTGATCGCGAGCAACTTCCCGGCCGGGGCGGCACTCACCTTTTTGGTGCGCTGCACGGTCACAGCCAGCGGCACATAAACACGCCCACACGCCAGGATCGGGGCTGAACGCGGCGACCAAACAGGCCCGGCGCCGGCGCGTTGCCGGGCCCTGGCACCGTGGGTGTTGTTATGGCGCATCGGCCAACAAGGGCGCCGATCGCCATCGAAAAATAGTCCCTGTTTCTGCGGCATTGCGCGCATAATCGCAGCGCGCGCGTCCGAAACGCTCGCTTGACAAGTGATCGGTTGGTTTCGCGTGCTACAGGTTTTGTTTGCTAACGGGGCTCCATCGCTATTTTTATCAGTGTTACTAGGAGTCCCAACCATGGGCAACAAACTGTACGTGGGCAACCTGCCCTACACCGTCCGCGACGAAGACCTGCAGCAAGCTTTCAGCGCCTACGGCTCTGTCAACAGCGCCAAGGTCATGATGGAACGTGACACCGGCCGCTCCAAAGGTTTCGGCTTTGTCGAAATGGGCAACGACGCCGAAGCGCAAGCCGCTGTTGAAGGCATGAACGGCCAGTCCCTGGGCGGTCGCAGCCTGGTGGTGAACGAAGCCCGTCCGATGGAAGCACGTCCTCCCCGCACCGGCGGCTTCGGCGGCCCCCGCGGTGGTGGCGGTGGCTTTGGTGGTGGCGGTGACCGTTCCGGCGGTGGCGGCTACGGTGGCGGTGGCGACCGTTCCGGCGGCGACGGCGGTTTCCGCAGCCCCTACGGTGGCGGTGGCCGTCGTGACGGCGGTGGCGGCGGTGGCCGTGGCGGTTATTAATCGCTCAGCGCCTCAGCTCTGAACAGCACCGAGCCAGCTCCCGCAGCCGGTCGGTGCAAGAAAAAAAGCCCCTCGGCATGCCGCGGGGCTTTTTTCATGGCGCGTCGGGTAGCGGGGCCGGCTCGATCCGTAGCCAACCCTCAACCAGGCCGCTCAACCCAGGGTGTCGTTCATGATGTTGGTGGCCCAGGCCATGGCGTAGAGGCCTTCCATGGTGCTGGGTTGGGCCGACACCCCGCCAGCCCCAGGGGCGGGCACCATGATTTTCTTGGCGGCGTCGTAGCGGTACACGGCCGCCACATGGATCACTTCGCTTTGCGACACAAAGCTGTAGCAGGTGTTGGCAATGATGGGCTCCGTGGGCACGCCCATGCCGAGCGACTGGGCGGCAATGGCGCCAGCACAGACCTTGCCCTCCTGGTTGGCCATGTGGCCCGACTTGGGCATGCCCGGCGCACCCGCAATCGAGTCGCCCAGCACGTACACCCCTTGGGCCACGGTCGACTCGTAACTGAGAAAATCGACACCGCACCACCGGTTGGCCACATTGGCCAGCCCGCTGCTGCGCGCAATGGCGCCGGCCCGCTGGGGTGGAATCACATTGATGACCTGGGCCTTGACCTTGCCCTGCACGTCAAATTCAAGAACCCCCGCCTGGGTGTCCACACCCTTGAGGTCGGCGTTGGGCACGTATTCGATACGGCCGCCGTAGCGGCTTTTCCAGACGGCTTCAAACAGACCCTTCTTGGCCTGAATCTCGGGATTGGCGTCGAACACCAGCAGCTTGGCCTTGGGCTTTCGGGTCTGCAGGTAATGGGCAATCAGGCTGGCCCGCTCGTAAGGGCCAGGCGGGCAGCGGTAAGGCACCTTGGGGATGGTCATGGCCACCACGCCATCGTCGGGCAGCGCCTGCAGCATGTTGCGCAGCTGCTGGGTTTGCTCGCCGGCCTTCCAGGCGTGGGGCACGCGGGCCTGCTGGGCTGGCGTGCCCAGGCCCTCGATGCCGTCGTACACATAGTCCACACCGGGTGAAACGATCAGCCGGTCGTACGGCAGCCGCTCGGCACCCGCACGCACCTCGCGCGCCGACAGGTCGATACTGTCCGCCCGTGCACGCACCCAGCGCAACCCGTTGTTGGCCACAAAACGGCTGTAGGGCCGGGAAATATCACGCAGTTGCAGCCCACCGTGAATCACCCGGTTGCTCATGGGACACATGACGAATTCACCGGCGGGTTCCACCAGCGTCACCTGCAACGCCGGGTTGAGGCGGCGCAAATACCGGGCCGCGGTGGCACCACCGAAGCCACCGCCAATGACCACCACCCGCTCACCGGCCTGCGCCGCCACGTGGGGTGCCGCCACTGCAGCAGCAGCAACCAGTCCAGCCTTGAGAAAAACGCGTCGTTGGATCATGCCGGTCTCACTTCAGGCTGGAAAAATAGTCCGCGATGCGCGACAGCTCGTCGTCGCTGTAGCCCTTGGCATGCTGGTGCATGATCGTGGCGGGCAATTTACCGCTCTTGTAGCCCAGCAGCTTGCCCAGCAGGTCTTGGGCCGGGCGCCCTCCAATCGTCAGGCCGGTGCCCTCGGCACGGCCGTCGGTGCCGTGGCAAGCCATGCAGCTCGCGGCCCACAGCTTGACCTGGAAGGCGGCCGGGTCTAAGGCTGGCGCTTGCGCCCAGGCACCCAATGGCCAGGCCACTGCGCCCATCAGCGCCATGCGCCGGCCCTTTTTTGCCCATTCACGCGGGCGATCGATCAAGCGCTGGTGGTTCTTGGCCATGTAAAACCTGGGTGTGCACGACAGATGTTTGCATGTTGCAACACCCGGCCACGATGTCAAGCCGGCCGCACAACGCGGCCCGACAAACTCCGCCAGTCAGGCGACCAGTGGCTGGCGCATGCCAGGCTGCAGGCTCAGAATTTTTCGGCTCGCACCACGTCAACGCCTGAGAAAAACAAGGTCAGGCTGTAGTGGGGTGCGTAGGTGGCGAGCACGTGGCGCGCAATGGCATCGGCCACCTCGGCGGAGCAGATGAGCTTCATTTCGATGCTGCGGTCGGCCTCCCACAGGGCTTCGCGCGTGCTCAGGCGGCTGCCACCGCGCACATCGTGCACGGTGTAGCCTTGCGCTCCCAGCCGTTGGCTGTCGGCCACCAGCCGCTTTTCAATGGCTGCCTCGGTGATGATGACCAGCAGGGTTCGGGCGTGTTTTTCCATGGCGGGTGCAGCCTTCAGGCGAACAGGTTTTGGAGCCAGCGCGCCAGCTCAAGGTACAGCGGCACGCCCAGCACGATGTTGAACGGAAAGGTGAGGCCCAGCGCGGCGGTGATGGACAGGGCGGCGTTGGCTTCGGGCACGGCCATGCGCATGGCCGTGGGTGCGGCGATGTAGCTGGCGCTGGCCGCCAGCGTGGCCATGATGGCCACGCCGCCGGTGCTCAAACCCAGCAGCACCCCGGTGAGCGCCCCGCCCACCGCCAGCAGCGGCGGCGCGATCAGGGCAAAACCAATGATGCGCAGGCCGTACTGGCGCAAGGCACCCAGGCGGCCGCCCGCCACCAGACCGAGTTCGAGCAGAAACAGCGCCAGCACGCCTTTGAAGGGCGCCATGAACACCGGTGCAATGGGCGCGGTGCCGGCTTCGCCCATGACGGTACCAATCATCAGCCCACCCGCCAGCAGCAGCACCGACTTGCCAAAAAACACGTCGTGACCCAGCTCGCCCCAGTTGATGCGGGCCTTGGCACCGCCCGGCGCTGGGGGCGCACCCAGCCGGGCGAGCAAAATGCCCGCCACGATGCCCGGCGCTTCCATGATGGCCACCCACAAGGCGGCATGGGCTTCGGTTTCAACGCCCTGAGCGGCCAGGTAGGCGCTGGCCACCGCGAAGGTGACCACGCTGACCGAGCCGTAGTGCGCGGCCATGGCCGCCGCATCGACCCGGCTCAGGCCCAGCGCACGCAACACCGGCGTGAGTACAAACGGAATGACAAAGCCCAGCGCCATGCAGGCCAACATCTGCGGCAGCAGGTCAAGCAGGGGTTGCTTGCTCAGCTCGATGCCACCCTTCAGGCCGATGGCCAGCAGCAGGTAGATCGACAGCGTTTCGTACAGGGCTTCAGGCAGCCGGAGGTCGCTCTTGACCAGGCGGGCAAAAACACCGAGCAGGAAGAAAAGCACCACCACATCGATCATGGAACGGACTCCATGAACGACAGGGGGAAGGGCTGCGTGGCCGGCGCAGTCGGGTTGCTGTGGTCCAAGGGGGTGTCAGGGATCATGGACCCCGATTGTGCGCGATGGCCCACTGTTCAGGGGGTCACGACCCGGGTTTGGGGGCTTGCCGGTGCTTGCGCGGGCGCCCCGACAACAGGCGGTCGAACAGCGGGTTGGGCAGCAGGCGCAGCAGCTTGGCCACCACGCCCATTTGCCAGGGAATCACCCGGTAACTGGTGCGCGCCTGTATGGCATCAAACGCGCGGTCGGCAAAGGCTTCGGCGCTCATCAGAAACGGCATGCTGTAACGGTTTTTTTGCGTCAGCGGCGTGTCCACATAGCCCGGCAGCAGGGTGACCACCGCCACACCGCTGCCGCGCAGTTCGCCGCGCAGGCTTTCGCAGTAGGCCACCACAGCGGCCTTGCTGGCGCAATAAGCGCCGTGCCCGGGCAGGCCGCGAATGGCGGCCACGCTGGCAATGCCCACCAGCGCACCGCTGCCCCGCCCGGTCATGGCGGTCACAAAGGGGTGGAAGGTGGCGGCCAGGCCGGTGTTGTTGATCGCGAAGGTGCGGGCCTTGACGTGGATGTCGTCCGGCTCGGCCGTGTCCATGCCGATGCTCACGCCGGCGTTGGCAATGACCACGTCGGGCACACCTTGCGCGGCCAGGCAGGCGTGGCCCACGGCCACGATGCTGTCCACATCGGCCACGTCGGCGCCATAGATGCGGCAGCGCTCGGTGCCCAGGCCCTGCGCGTCGGCCCAGGCCTGCATGTCGGCGGTGCGCCGGGCCACCAGCGCCAGCCGGTAACCGGCACGGGCAAAGCGGGCGGCCAGCGCCTGGCCAATGCCGCTGGAGGCGCCGGTGATGAACGCCAAAGGGGCTGGGGTGAGCGCTGGCGTGTCGGGCATAGAAGCGGCTTGGGGTGGAGGGCGCTGGCTCAGCGCGGGGACAGCTGGGCCTTGACCCGGCCCTTGAACAAAACCACCCGGTCATCGCCCTGGTAGTCGAGCGAGTCGGCGTTGATGCGGTCGTTGCCGCGCACCACAGTCACCGGGCGGTCGGACACCAGCCGCTGCGGCTCGGTGAACACCTGCAACAGGTCGCCACGAAATTCCAGCCGTGGCAGCACCGCGCCGGCGGCCGTGCGCCCGGCCTCGCGCACCACCACGGCGTCGCCTTCCAGCACAAACTCGGTCTGTGCGCCGTTGCTGGTGATGCGCTGTGCGGTGGCCGTGGTGAGCAAGCCGTCGGCCTGCACCGAGCGGATGCGGGCCTGGTCAATCTCCACCGAGTCGGTGTCGGGACGGTGGCGCGCTTCGGCACCATAAATTTCACTCTTCAACACGCCGTCGGCGTCAAACACCTTGACGGAAAAGCGGCGCATGAAATAGTCGGGCTCGTGCGTAACCGGCCGGGCAACCGCAGGCAAGGCCGCTTCGGGCGTGGCGCGCAGCAGCCAGTAAGAAGCCAGCGCCATCAGGCCCATGAGCAACACCGGCAGGTAAATGGACACCTGGTCCCAGACGCGCCCGGGCCGCCAGGCCGAAGACCGGCTGGGCGCTGCGGGGCCGAGAGGTTGCAGTGGCGCAGGGCTGCTCACCGGGCGGCTGCCTCAAGTTCGCCGGCGTAGGCGCCACGGGCCACCAGCAGCAGGTCGCACAGCTCGCGCACCGCACCAGCCCCAGGCAGGCACTGCGTGACCACATGGGCCAGCGCCAGCACCTCGGCGTGGGCGGTGGGAGGGGCGCACGCCAACGCGGCACGGCGCAGCATCGGCAGGTCGGGCCAGTCGTCGCCCATGGCGGCTGCGGCCGACCAGTCCAGCCCCAGTTCGGTCAAGATGGACTCGGCCGCTGGGCGCTTGTCTTCGGTGCCGTAGCGCACGTGCACCACACCCAGCGCCTCCAGGCGCTTGCGCAGCGGGGCCGAGTCGCGCCCGGTCACCACCGCCGGCGTGATGCCGGCACGCTGCAGCAGCTTCAGGCCATGGCCGTCCAGCGTGTGAAAGCGCTTGATCGTCTCACCGGCTTCGGTGAAATACAGGCCCCCATCGGTCAGCACACCGTCCACGTCAAAAAACACCACCCGCACCGGCTGCGCACGCAGCAACAGCTCGGGGTCGAAGTTCAAGGTGGGGCGCAGCGGCGGCAGATCAAGGGACATGTAGCAATGCTAACCGGGGAGGACAAAAGCACCGAGTGAAGAAACGCCAACCCAGGGCGCCGCGGAACTGGCTCCGCCAGGCCGCCAGCGCCGCCCCCTGGGGGGGTGACGCGCGCAGCGCGGCGCGGGGGGTCAGATGACTTTCGCGCGCATCAAATCGTTGCTGTTGAGCGCACCACACAGCTGGCCCGCCCCGTCCACCACCAGCACGCTGGTGATGCGGCTGGCCTCCATCAGGCCGGCGGCTTCGACGGCCAACGCATCGGACCGCACGGTGCGCGGGTTGGCGTGCATCACGTCGCGCGCGGTGAGGCTGCGCAAGTCGGCGCTGCTGCCGGTTTTTTCGATCAAGCGGCGCAGGTCGCCGTCGGTGAAGATGCCCAGCACGCGGTCGTCCGCGTCCACCACGGCGCTCATGCCCAGGCCTTTGGCGCTGATCTCGCGCATCAGCGTCATCAGGTCGGCATCCAGCAGCACGCGCGGCACATCGGCGCTGGCGCGCATCACGTCGCTCACATGCGTGAGCAGCTTGCGCCCGAGCGCGCCGCCGGGGTGCGAGCGGGCGAAATCATCGGCCTTGAAGCCGCGCGCATCGAGCAGCGCCACGGCCAGCGCGTCGCCCATGGCGAGCTGGGCGGTGGTGCTGGCGGTGGGCGCCAGGTTGTGCGGGCAGGCTTCTTTTTCCACTGAGGCATCGAGCACCACGTCGGCATGGCGGCCCAGGGTGGACTGCGGGCGCCCGGTGAGCGCCACCAGGGGCACGCCCATGCGCTTGATGAGCGGCAGCAACACGGTGAGCTCTTCGCTCTCGCCGCTGTTGCTGATGCCCAGCACCACGTCGGCGGCGGTGATCATGCCCAAGTCACCGTGGCTGGCCTCGGCCGGGTGCACAAACATGGCGGGCGTACCGGTGGACGCCAGCGTGGCGGCGATCTTGCGGCCAATGTGGCCACTTTTGCCCATGCCCATCACCACCACGCGGCCCTGGCTGTTCAGCACCAGCTGGGTGGCCTGGGCAAACGCGTCACCCAGTCGCTCGGCCATGGCGGTCACAGCCAGGGCCTCAATGGTCAGGGTCTCAATGGCCAGCGCTCGAGCGCGCAGGGGGTCAAACGGGGTGGGTGAACTCATGGCGCGATTATCGCCGCCGCACCGCCCAGGCGCCCGCCGGCGCGGGTTGATGGCCTCCGGCGCCCGTTACCATTCAAAGGTATGAATTCGCTCGACATCACGCTCTTGTACCTGCTGGCCGCTGTGCTGGGTGTGGTGGCCTGCCGCCAGCTGAAGCTGCCGCCCATGCTGGGTTACCTGGTGGTGGGTGTGATCATTGGCCCCAACGCCTTGGCGCTGGCGCAAAACTCCAGCGGTGTGCGCTACCTGGCTGAGTTTGGCGTGGTGTTTCTCATGTTTGTGATCGGGCTGGAATTCAGCCTGCCCAAGCTGCGCAGCATGAAGCGCCACGTGTTTGGGCTGGGCATGTCGCAGGTGCTGCTGACAGTGCTGATCACCACCGGCGCCTCCCTGGGCCTGGCGCTGCTGCTGCCCACCTGGTGGAACGTGTCGTGGCAGATCGCTCTCGCGCTGGGCGGCGTGATGGCCATGAGCAGCACCGCCATCGTCATCAAGCTGCTGGCCGAGCGGCTGGAACTGGAGTCCGAGCACGGCAAGCGCGTGGTGGGCATTTTGCTGTTTCAAGACTTGGCGGTGGTGCCCTTGCTGGTGCTGATTCCAGCCTTGGCCGCGGCGCCCGAAGACCTGCTGCCAGCGCTGGGCTGGGCGCTGGTGAAAGCCGTGGTGCTGCTGGGTGTGCTGCTCACCGGCGGTCAGCGGGTGATGCGCTGGTGGCTCACGCTGGTGGCGCGGCAAAAGAGCGACGAACTCTTCATGCTCAACCTGCTGCTGATCACGCTGGGGCTGGCCTGGCTGACCGAACACGCCGGCCTGTCGCTGGCGCTGGGCGCCTTTGTGGCGGGCATGCTGATTTCGGAAACCGAATACAAGCACCAGGTGGAAACCGACATCCGTCCGTTTCACGACGTGTTGCTCGGCCTGTTCTTCATCACCATCGGCATGATGCTGGACTGGTGGCTGGTGATCGAGCGCTGGCCGCTGGTGCTGCTGTTGCTCACACTGTCGCTCGCCTTCAAGCTCGCGCTCATCACCGGCCTGACCCGCCTGTTTGGTGCCAGCACCGGTGTGTCGTTGCGCGTGGGCTTGTACCTATAGATAAGGCCCGTTAAAGTCTGAACTTTGTCTGATTTTCGCGATCAGAGTGTCATGGAAAAAGAAAGCGCAAGAAGTCAGACACTGGAGCAACTTCACGAACGACGCAAACAGGTCGTGAGGCTGTACAGACAAGGCACCAAGATCATGCAGATCGTCACGATGACGGGGCTGAGCTACCCGACAGTGCGAACGGCTATCGATCTGTTTGACGCTGGCGGCTGGGGTGCGA
>NZ_JBVPZC010000030.1:0-40855 GCF_055702805.1 Hydrogenophaga sp. LT287
TGGGTATTTCGGACCAACGTGACCGGTGATTTCGGCATCGTGACCGAGGATTTCGGACCAACGTGACCGGTGATTTCGGCATCGTGACCGAGGATTTCGGTCCATCGTGACCGCGTTCCTTTTCGGCTCATCGTGACCGGCCGTTTCGGCATCATGACCGATCATTTCGGTCATCGTGACCGCCGTTTCAGTCCCCATTTTGGTGGGGGTCTGTTGCCGGCGGTGCTGCGTAGAGAACTCAACCGGGCGTCCTAACCTCGACGGCTTTTGCCATCAGGAGCCAGATGCCCAAACCTCGAATTTCTCTACGCATGATCAAAGACGTTATCCGCCTGAAGTGGCAGGCCGACCTCTCGCACGAGCAGATCGCATCCACCCTCAACATCTCCAAAGGGGCCGTGACCAAGTATGTTGGCCTGGCCCATGCCGCCGGTCTGGATTGGGAGACTGTCCAGGACTGGAGCGAGCAGCGACTGACCTCCACCTTGCTGCCCAAAGCGAACACCTCGCAGCCCTACATCACCCCCGACTGGGGCCGAATCCACCGCGAACTCGACCGCAAGGGGGTCACGCTCATGCTGCTTTGGCAGGAGTACGTGGAAGCACATCCCCATGGACGTACTTGGCGCTACACCCAGTTCTGCGGTCACTACAAGGCCTTCGCCCAAACCCTCAAGCGCTCGATGCGCCAGCACCGGCGTGCCGGCGAGAAGCTGTTCATCGACTTCGCGGGCTCCACGGTGCCCTTGCGCGATGGCGCGCGCGCCCAGGTCTTTGTCTCGGCCATGGCCGCCTCCAGTTGCGTCTTCGCCTGCGCCACGCCCGCGCAGCGCCTGGATGACTGGGTCCAGGGCATGGTGCGCGCTCTGCACTTCTACGGGGGTGTGCCGCAGCTCATCGTGCCTGACAACGCCCGTGCCGTGATCGCCACCCCGGACCGCTATGAGCCACGTGCCAACGAGACGGTGCAGGACCTGGCCCGTTACTACGGCACTTCGGTATTGCCTGCGCGCCCACGCACGCCACGCGACAAGGCCACGGCCGAGAGCTCGGTTCAGGTCGTCACACGCTGGATCCTGGCGCGGCTGCGCCACCAGCGTTTTGACAGCGTCGCCCAGGTGGATACGGCCATTGCGCAATTACTACCCAGCCTGAACGAGCGCCCCTTTCAGAAGTTGCCGGGCAGCCGCGCCAGCGTGTTTGCCGAGCTGGACGCCCCAGCCCTGATGCCGCTGCCGCAGCAACCCTATGAGCTCGCGCGCTTCAAGACCGTGCGGGTACACATCGACTACCACGTCGAGATCGACGGCCATCGGTACAGCGCACCGCACCCGCTGGTCGGGCAGAAGCTGGAGGCACGCATGACCGGCTACGGCATCGAGTTGCTCCTGCGCGGCCAACGCGTGGCCGCCCACGCGCGCAGCGACAAGCGTGGGGGCTTCACCACGGTGGAGGCACACATGCCTGCGGCGCACCGCGCCCACATGGAGTGGACGCCACAGCGCCTGATCGAATGGGGCCAGCGCATCGGCGTGGCCTGCGGCGAGTTGATCACCCGCCTGCTGCAAACCTACAAACATCCTGAGCATGGTTATCGGTCTTGCCTGGGCTTGTTGAGCCTGTCCAAGCGATACGGCCCAGGGCGGCTGGAGGCCGCCTGCGAACGGGCGCTGGCTCTGGGCACATTGCGCTACAGCCATGTGCGTGACTTGCTGGCCAACAACCGTGACCAGATCACGCCACAGGCCGAGTCGGATTGGACCAGCCCGGCGCACGCGAACCTGCGCGGCCCGGGCTATTACCAGTGACGCCCTGCCTTGAACTACTCGAACCAACAACCAAATCCGAACACTCCCATGCTCAACAACACCACCATCGCCCAGCTGCGCTCCCTCAAACTCGTGGGCTTCGCCGATGCCTTACAACAACAGCACGAACAGGCCGATTGCCTGAACCTGTCCTTCGATGAGCGCCTGGCCTTGCTGGTCGAGCGAGAGGTCTACGCCCGGGGTGACCGCAAGCGGGTTCGCCTGCTGCAACAGGCGCAACTCAAGTACCCTTCGGCCACCTTGGAGGACGCCAGCTTCGAAGGCATCCGGGGGCTGGACCGCCCAGCCCTCATGGGCCTTGCGCTGTCCACCTGGATTGAGCGCGGCGAGACCGTGACCCTGGCTGGTGCGACCGGTTTGGGCAAGACCTGGCTGGCGTGTGCGCTGGCCCAGTATGCGTGTCGCCAGGGTCGCTCGGCGCTGTACTTGCGCGTGCCTCGGCTAGCAGAAGAGCTGCGCATCTTGCATGGTGCCGGCAGCTTCCGACGCTGGTTGCAGCAACTTGCCAAGATCGACGTGCTTATTTTGGACGACTGGGGCATCGGCAATCTCGATGCCGCCACGCGAGCCGATTTGCTGGAGGTCATTGATGACCGGGTGGGTCAGCGCGCCACCATCATCGCCCACCAACTGCCCATCGAGCACTGGCACGCTTGGCTGGGCGACCCCACCGTTGCCGACGCCATCCTCGACCGGTTGCTGCAGAGTTGCCGGCGCTTCAGCCTGGACGGCGAGTCGCGGCGAACGGGCCGTACGGCGCGCGCTGCAACCGTTTCAAAAACGACTATCAAGGACCTCCATGAAAACCTGACAGCCTCTCCAAAACCGTAAACTCAACCCTCTACGCAGCACCGCCAGCATCACGGCGGTCACGATCGCCGAAACGGGCGGTCACGTTACCGAAACAGCGCTGAAATCACCCCTCAGCCCACCGGTCACATTCGCCGAAATGACCGGTCACATTCGCCGAAATACGCAGGTGAACGGGATTCGCCTCTACGCTGCGCAAACGCCGCAGCTTGAGCCCGAAGACGTGCCCGCGGTGCTGGACAGCTTGGTGGACGCGTTGACCTGCCTCTACGCGCCCTTGCCCCTGCCCAGCCTGCGGCAACTGGTGGCCATGCTCAAGCATGCGGTGCCGCGGTGGCAGAGCCTGTTGCCCGCCGCGCTGCAGCGCGCCGTGCAGCGCCTGCCCCAGGCGCAGGTTGAAGGCGCTGTGTGGTTGTGGCCTGTGGGCGAAGACCCTTGCTCGCGCCGATGGAAAGCGCCGGATCAGGTGCGCCTGCTCACGCCGTTTGACCCCGTGGTCTGGGACCGCCCAAGGTTTGAGCGCCTGTGGGGCTGGGCCTACCGCTTTGAGGCTTACACGCCCCCGGCCAAACGCTTGCGCGGCTACTACGCCATGCCTTTGCTCTGGCGCGATCAGGTGGTGGGCTGGGGCAATCTGTCCACGAGTAATGGACGCCTTCGTGCCGATGTGGGCTATGTCAGCGGCCAGCCACCGCAAGAGGCACATTTCCATGCGGCGTTGGCCACCGAGCTGGCAGCGATGGCGCTGTTTCTTGACGTGCAGCCGGGTGATGCAAGTTAGACGGGCAAACCCGGACGGTTCAGGCCTTCCACCAGGGCAGCAGCCGCTTCATGGCAGCCACTTCGCCGCTGTGGTCGCTGGCGTAGCCGGGCAGGGCGTTGAGTGTGGCCTGCCACTTCGGGCTGCTCAGCAGGGCCAGCAGGCGCTGCACGCCGGGTGTTTCCAGTGCGGCCTTCAGGCACACCAGCAGGTAGCGTTCGTCGGTCAGCGGCACAAAACCCAGCCCTTGGTTGCGGGCGGCGTATTCGGTGCCCAGCCCCACGTCGGCGTGGCCACTTGCCACGGCTTGGGCCACTGCGGCGTGTGAGCTTTCCACGGTGTCAAACCCGGTGATGTCGATCGGGTCCAGGCCGGCCTGGGCCATCAGTTCATCCAGCAGCAGCCGTGTGCCGGTGCCCTTGGCCCGGTTGACAAAGCGGGCCTGCAGCCGGGCCACGTCGGCCATGTCATGCAGCTTGAGCGGGTTGCCCTGCGCCACCATGAGGCCTTGCACGCGGCGTGCAAACCCAATGATCTTGTGCGTGCCGGGCTTGAGCAAGGGGCGGTAGGTGCGGGCGCTCAGGCTGTTGGCGTCGGCAAACGGCTGGGTGTGAAAGCCGGCCAGCACGCAGCGCCCTTCGTTCAGCGCGCGGATGGCGTCCACGCTGCCGCAATAGCGGATGTCCAGGTGCAGCCCCGAGCCGTCCAAGCCTTGACGGGCCATGTCCTGCAAGGCGTTCAGGGCGTGGTCGTGGCTGGCGTACAGCGTCAGCACCTCGGCCCCTGCTTGCGTGCTGTCGGGCTCGAACGCCAGCGCAAACGCCCGCTCCAGCTCGGCGCGCAGGCTCTCCATTTGCGGCCCCAGCCTGGCCTGGGCGAGCCGTTCGGCCATCAGCAGGCGCTCGCCAAACGGGCTCAGCAGCGCCGCCTGGCCGCGTTCCCAGACGATCAGCTCCTGGCCGAGCTCGGCCTCCCATTGCTTGAGCTGGCCCCACACGTGGCGGTAAGAAAAACCGAGTTGCCTCGCCGCAGCCGAGATCGAACCGCGCTCGCGCACCGCGTGCAACACGTCCATCATGGGGTTGCGAAGCATGGCGTGCGCCGAGGCGGGCACGCTGCCGATGGCTTCGTCGGCGCGCTCCGTGATCCGTTCGGCAATCCGATAAGACAACTCGATCTTTCTCATGGCCGCCAGTGTGCCTCAAGGGCCGTGGCGCGCCGCTCAGGGCCTATGTTCGGCGCTTCATACCGCGTCACTACGTACTCTCAAGCCCGACCCAGCCCGCTAAGCTGCAGCGCAACATGAATACGTTTTCTGACAGCATCGCCACGGCGCTGCAACTGGTTTTGTCGGGCGACGCCGGGCTCTGGACGGTGGTGCTGCGCTCGCTTGCGGTCAGCGCCACAGCCTGCGCGCTGGCGTGCGGCATCGGTCTGGTGCTGGGCGCCTGGCTGGCTGCGGCGCGCTTTGCCGGGCGCGGTGTGGTGCTCACGCTGCTCAACACCTTTCTGGCCGTGCCGTCGGTGGTGGTCGGGCTGGTGATCTATTTGCTGCTGTCGCGCTCTGGCCCGCTGGGTTTTCTGGGCTGGCTGTTCAGCTTTCAGGCCATGGTGCTGGCACAGGCGGTGCTGGTGCTGCCGTTGGTGACCGCGCTCACCCGTCAGGTGGTGGAAGACGCCGAGCGCAGCCATGGCGAGCAGCTGCAGTCGCTCGGCGCGGGCACGGCCTTGCGCAGCCTGTTGCTGGCCTGGGACGAGCGCTACGCGCTGCTCACCGTGCTGATCACGGCTTTTGGGCGCGCGGTGTCCGAGGTGGGCGCCGTGATGATTGTGGGTGGCAACATCGAAGGATTCACCCGCGTGATGACCACCGCCATTGCGCTGGAAACCAGCAAGGGCGACCTGCCCCTGGCGCTGGGCTTGGGCCTGGTGTTGCTGAGCGTGGTGCTGTTGCTCAATGCGCTGGTGGCCCTGCTGCGCCGCTGGCGCGAGCGGGCCGATGGCGTGGGCATGGCCTTGGCTGTGGCGTGAACCCATGAGCGGCTTGCCCCATGTGGCCCCTTGGCCAGCCTTGAACGTGCAAGCACCCGCTTGTTTTGACTTGCGTGACGTGGAGGTGCGCCTGGGCCCCGCCAGCCGGCTGGCTGCGCTGAGCGCTGTGACGCTGCAGATTGCCAGTGGTGAGCGCGTGGCGCTGGTGGGTGCCAACGGCAGTGGCAAAAGTACCTTGCTACGCACGCTGCACGGCCTGCAGCGCGCCCAAGCTGGCACGCTGAGCAAACCCGCCCACCAACGCGAGGCCATGCTGTTTCAGCGCCCGCACATGCTGCGGCTGAGCGCGCAGAAAAACATTGCGCTGGGCCTGTGGCTGCAGGGTGTGCCTTGGGCGCAAGCCCGGGAGCGGGCGCCGTTGGCACTGGCTCGGGTCGGCATGCTGGATCTGGCTGGGCGCAACGCCCGGGCGCTGTCGGGCGGGCAACAACAGCGCCTGGCCCTGGCAAGGGCCTGGGCCTTGCGCCCTGACGTGTGGCTGCTCGACGAGCCCACCGCCAGCCTGGACCCGCACGCCAAACGCGAGGTGGAGGCGCTCATTGCGGAATTCACCACCGCCGCCCCGGCGCCCGGCCACCGCCCGCCCACGCTGGTCTTCAGCAGCCACAACCTGGGCCAGGTGAAGCGCCTGGCCAGCCGGGTGATTTACCTGGAGCGCGGCCGGGTATTGGCCGACTTGCCCGTCAACGATTTTTTCAACCCAACCCACCTGGAGGCGCACAGCCCCCAGGCCCAACTGTTCGTCAAAGGAGAAACCACATGAACACGCCCCAACCACTGAACCGCCCGCTAAACCGCCGTATCACTGTTCGCATGCTGGCGGCCGCCGGTTTGGTCACGGCCGGACTGCTGGGCAACGCGGCCGCGTTCGCTCAGAGCAGCATCGTCGTGGCGTCCACCACGTCCACCGAACAATCGGGCCTGTTCAGCTACCTGCTGCCCGAGTTCAAGAAGGCCAGCGGCATCGACGTGAAGGTGGTCGCTCTGGGCACTGGCCAGGCGATTGACATGGCGCGCCGCGGCGACGCCGACGTGCTGTTCGTGCACGACAAAGTGGCCGAAGAAAAGTATGTGGCCGACGGTTTCGCCGCCAAGCGCCAGGAGGTGATGTACAACGACTTTGTGCTCATCGGCCCCAAGGCCGACCCGGCAGGCACCAAGGGCAACGACATCGTGGTTGCGCTGAAAAAAGTGGCCACTGCCAACGCGCCCTTCATCTCGCGCGGTGACAAGAGCGGCACCCACGCGGCCGAGCTGCGCTTCTGGAAAATGACCGACACCGACGCCAACAAGGGCACCGGCTACAAAGAGTGTGGTTGCGGCATGGGCCCGGCGCTCAACATCGGCTCCAGCAGCGGCGCTTATGTGCTGGCCGACCGGGGCACCTGGCTCAATTTCAAGAACCGCGCCGACCTGACTGTGCTGGTCGAGGGTGACAAGCGCCTGTTCAACCAGTACGGCGTGATGCTGGTGAGTGCGGCCAAGCACCCCCAGGTGAAAACCGCTGAAGGTCAGAAGTTTGTGGACTGGGTGACTGGCCCCGCTGGCCAAGCCGTGATTGCCGGCTACAAGATCGGCGGCGAACAGCTGTTCTTCCCGAACGCCACGAAATGAAGTTCGCCGCTCTGGCCTTGACGGCGGTGCTGACCGGCTGCGCATCGCCAATCCCAGCGACGGGCCCGGTGGTGGTCTACGCCGCAGGCAGCCTGCGCGACGCGCTCACCGAAGTGGCGCGCGACCACGAGGCCCGCACCGGGCAACAGGTCGCGCTGACCTTCGGGCCGTCGGGCCTGCTGCGCGAGCGTATCGAAAACGGCGAGGGCGCCCAGGTGTTTGCTTCTGCCGACACCCAGCATCCCCAGCGTCTGGCCGATGGGGGTGGCTGGGCGCCGCAGACGGTGTTTGTGCGCAACAGCCTGTGCGCGCTGGTTCAGCCTGCGCTGGCGGTCAACACGGCCAACCTGCTGCAGACGCTGCTTCGGCCCGATGTGAAGCTGGGCATGTCCACGCCCAAGGCCGACCCGTCGGGCGACTACGCGCTGGCTCTTTTTCAGAAGGCTGAGACCGTGGTTCCAGGTAGCCAGACCCGGCTCACCGCCAAGGCCCTGCAGCTCACCGGCGGGCCCGCCTCGCCCGCCGCGCCCGCTGGCCGCAACCTGTATGCCTGGGTGATGGAACAAGGCCAGGCCGATGTGTTCCTTACTTACTGCACCAACGCCGTGGCTGCGCGCCAGCAGGTGAGCGCGTTGCAGGTGGTGCAGGTACCGCCCGCACTGCAGGTGGGCGCTGCCTACGGTCTGACGGTGCGCCAGGGTGCACCGGCGCCGGCTGCAGCGTTTGCCAAGGCGCTGCTGGCACCACCCGCTCAGGCCATCCTGGCACGCCATGGCTTCGGTGCGCCTTGAGGGTGACTTGATGCACCGGCGGATCTTCGGCATCGGCGCTTCGCTGGCGCTGGCGTTTTGGGCCAGCACGCCGCGGGCCCTGGCACAGGCGCCAGACCCTGCTGTGCACCTGGTGCGTGTGGCTGGGGCGGTGCAGACGCCGCTGGCGCTCAACCGCGAGCAGCTGGAGGCGCTGCCCTGGCGCGACTTCGCTGAATCGCGTGAGGTGCAGCAAGACGGTCGCACGGTCAAGCTTGTCGTGCGTTACCAGGGCTTTCCGTTGCGCGATCTGATCGACCGTGCCGGCCTTTCGCCCGACCGCCAAGCGGTACGCCGTGCCGTGGTGCTGCTGACGGCGCGTGACGGCTACCGCGTCAGCTTCTCGTGGGGCGAGCTGTACAACAGCGCGCTCGGTGACGGTGTGATCCTTGTGCGCTCGCAGGACGGGCGCGACCTCATCGGCGCCGATGGCTTGCCGGCGCTGCGTTCCCTGCAAGACACCCGCTCGGGGCCCCGTCATGTGCGCTGGCTGGAGCGCATCGAGGTGCTGCTGGTCGGCGACTGAGCGCGTCTGGGCGCAGCCAATGCCTCGCCCTGGTTCTGCTTGTCAAGAGTCTCAACCCTGTAACGTTCGATAGGCCCGGCCGCGTGCCGGGCGGGCCGCCGATGCGCGGGCGCAGTCCCGTTTACGCCGCCGTGTCGCCCAGCTGCACCCGCATCGGCCCCGGTCCGCCGTCCGAGACAACAACCGTTGGGGTGCTCAGGCTCCTAGGCTCACATCGCGCGGCGGCCACGTGACTCGGGTGATGCAGCGGCAGTGCATGCACCTGCTGCGGCCTTGCTGGTTGCGCTGGCCGGCTGATGAGGGCCGTTCAACGCGTGGTGAACCTATGCAATCGACTTCCGTACCAGACTTGAACAGCCTGTGGCACAGGTGTCGTGCTGTGTGACACATTGCCCCGGAAACCATCAAAATAAAGAGCAAAAAATGCAGCTATGACGGTGTTTCTGGCGTGGCATGGAACTTGAGCATGTGTTGTTGCCGTCAAGGCCTATTCAAGTTCCACACCCATTTTCAGAGGAAGACACACATGCTTTACGCAGCACCCGGCACCCCCGGCGCCAAGATCGCCTACAAAGCCCAATACAACAACTTCATCGGCGGCCAGTGGGTGGCCCCGGTCAAGGGTCAGTACTTTGACGTGATATCGCCCGTCAACGGCAAGGTCTACACGCAAGCCGCACGCTCCACCGCCGAAGACATCGACCTGGCGCTGGACGCCGCCCACGCTGCGGCTGATGCCTGGGGCAAGACCGACGTGACCACGCGTTCCAACATCCTGCTGAAGATCGCCGACCGCCTGGAAGCCAACCTCGAGTTGCTGGCCTACGCCGAAACCGTGGACAACGGCAAGCCGATCCGCGAGACGCTGAACGCCGACATCCCGCTCGCCGTGGACCACTTCCGCTACTTCGCCGGCTGCCTGCGCGCCGAAGAAGGTTCCATGAGCGAAATCGACGGCAACACCGTGGCCTACCACTTCAAGGAACCCCTGGGCGTTGTCGGCCAGATCATTCCCTGGAACTTCCCGATCCTCATGGCCGCCTGGAAGATTCCGCCGGCCCTGGCCGCTGGCAATTGCATTGTCTTGAAGCCCGCCGAGTCCACCCCCATCAGCCTGCTGATCCTGATCGAGCTGATCGCCGACCTGCTGCCCCCGGGCGTGCTGAACATCGTCAACGGTTACGGCCGTGAAGCCGGCATGCCGCTGGCGACTTCCAAGCGCATCGCCAAGATTGCCTTCACCGGCTCCACCACCACCGGCCGCGTGATCGCCCAGGCCGCCGCCAACAACCTGATTCCGGCCACGCTGGAACTGGGTGGCAAGAGCCCCAACATCTTCTTTGCCGACATCATGGACAAAGACGATTCGTTCCTCGACAAGGCGATCGAAGGCCTGGTGCTGTTCGCGTTCAACCAGGGTGAGGTCTGCACCTGCCCGAGCCGCGCCCTGATCCAGGAAAGCATTTACGACAAGTTCATGGAGCGCGTGCTCAAGCGCGTGGCCGCCATCAAGATGGGCAGCCCGCTGGACACCGACACCATGATGGGTGCGCAGGCCTCCAAAGAGCAGCTGACCAAGATTTTGAGCTACCTGGAGCTGGGCAAAGCCGAAGGCGCCGAGGTGCTGATTGGTGGTGAGCAGGCCAAGATCGGTGGCGATCTGGACGGTGGCTACTACGTGCAGCCCACGCTGTTCAAAGGCCACAACAAGATGCGCATCTTCCAGGAAGAAATCTTCGGCCCCGTGCTGGCCGTGACCACGTTCAAGGACGAAGCCGAGGCGCTGGAAATGGCCAACGACACGCTGTATGGCCTGGGTGCCGGCGTGTGGAGCCGCAACGGCAACGTGGCATACCGCATGGGCCGCGCCATCAAGGCGGGGCGTGTGTGGACCAACTGCTACCACGCCTACCCGGCCCACGCCGCCTTCGGTGGCTACAAGGAATCGGGCCTGGGCCGCGAAAACCACAAGGCCATGCTGGGCCACTACCAGCAGACCAAGAACTTGCTGGTTTCGTACTCGGAAAACAAGCTGGGCTTCTTTTGACCCACCCCCGCGCCGCGCCTGCGGCGCGTCACCCCCTCAAGGGGGCAATGCTGACGGCCCGGCACAGCCGGTGCCGCTGCGTTCTGGGTTGAGACACTTCGCGCCGGAACGGAATTTTCGTTCTGGCGTTTTCCGTTGAAGAACAAGGAGACCGTCATGGTTGAAAAAGTCATTGCCACCCCGGCCGCGGTCGAACTCATCGCGTTCCTCAAGACCAAGCACGGCCCTGAGCTGATGTTTCACCAGAGCGGCGGCTGCTGCGACAACAGCGCGGCCAACTGCTACCTGCCCGGCGAGATCACCATGGGTGCAGGCGATGTGTACCTGGGCCACATCGGTGGCTGCGCGTTCTACATTGGCAAGGCGCAGTATCAGTATTGGCGGCACACGCAGCTCATCATCGACGTGATTGACGGCCACGGCGGCACCTTCTCGCTCGAAGGGCCGGAGGGTAAGGCGTTTCACACGCGCTCGCGTGTGTTCAGCGAGAGCGAGATGGACGAGCTGGATGCCGAGGAAGCCGCCGCAAAGGCCAGCCTCTGAGCCGGGTCAAAGCGTGGTTTTTTCCAGCTGCCGCAGCACTTCGGCCTGGAAGTCTTCGCTCTGCGCGGCCTGCATGAAAGCGTCGATGCTGCCGTCAAAACGCACCGAGCCCTGGTGCAGCAGCATCAGGCGGTCGGTCACCTTGGCTTCTTCAATCAGGTGGGTGGCCCACATCACCGCCATGCCGCGCGTTTGGCACAGGCCACGCACGGTGTCCAGCAGGTGCTGGCGCGAGGCCGGGTCCAGGCCTACGGTGGCCTCGTCCATCAGCAGCACCTGCGGCTGGTGCAGCAAGGCGCGCACCAGCTCGACTTTGCGTCGCGTGCCGCCTGAAAGGCTGCGCACCACCGCGCCAGCCTGATCGCCCAGGCCCATGTCATCCAGCCCGGCGGCAATCCGCTGGCGGGCCACGGCGCGCGGCATGCCGTGCAGGTCGGTGTGAAACAGCAGGTTGGCCAACACGCTCAGGTCCATGTCGAGCGCGCTCTGCTGAAACACCACACCCAGCGAAGCCAGTGCGTGACTGGGCTGGCGGTGCATGTCGTGGCCCATCACGGTGATGCTGCCCTGGTCGGGGCTGAAGAGGCCGGTGAGCAGTTGCAGCAGCGTGGACTTGCCCGCACCGTTGGGGCCCAGCAGGGCCAGCATCTCGCCTGGGTGCAGTGCCACGCTGACCCCTTTGAGCGCGGGCTTGCCGGCATAGGCTTTGTGCAGGCCCTGGGCGCTCAGCAGAAGGTGTTCCGTCATGGGTTTCAAACTTGTGGGTTCGGTGTGCGCAGCGGTCAGCTGATGGGCTTGGCCAGCAGGTTCATGCGTTTGAGCAGGCGCCGCTCGCGATCCACCGTGGCTTGCACGGCCAGGCGGTAGTCGGCCGTGTTCAGGTAGTCCAGTTGCTGATCGTAGCGTGCCAGCGCCTGCTGGTGCCGGTCGCTGAACATGGCCTGGCGAAACGCGTCGTGCAGCCGTTGCACCACCGCCTCGGGCGTGCCGTTTGGGGCGGCCAGACCCCAGGGCGATGTGTACACCGCGTGTTCGTACCCGAGCTCACGGAAGGTGGGCACAGCGGGCCAGCGCGGGCTGCGCTGCGCACTGAAGGTGGCGAGCAGGCGAATCTGGCCGCGCTCCACCCAGGGCGCAAACCCGGTGGAGTTGACCCCGGCCATGAGCTGCCCGGCGGCCACGGCCAGCATCTGGTCGGCGGTGCCTTTGTAGGGCACGTGCACATAGCGCACCTGGTGCTGCAGCAAAATTTCTTCCATGGCCAGGTGGGCCGTGGTGCCAATGCCGGTGGAGCCCAGAATCAATTCGCCAGGGTGCTGCTGCGCCCAGGCCACCAGATCGTTCAGGCTTTTCCAGGGGCTGCCGTCGGGCACCAGCACGCCAAAGGTGACGCCCGACACCTGCACGATGGGGCTGAGGTCGGTCAGGGGGTTCCAGGGCACGTGGTTCATGAGCGCATGGCGGTACACGGTGATGGGCACCTGGCCGATGGTGTAGCCGTCGGGTGGGGCCATGTTGAGCACCTGCGCCACCAAGGTGCCGGCCGCGCCGGGCCGGTTGATGACCACGATGGGTTGGCCCAGCAGGGGCTGCGCCTCTTCACACAGAAGGCGCAGGGTCATGTCGGTGGCGCCACCCGCCGGCCAAGGCACGATCAGTTGCAGCGGTCGTTCGGGCCAAGCGGGCGTACGAGCGTGTGCCGCAGGCATCTGCAGCGCAACCAACAGCCCTCCCGCCAGCACAGCGCGGCGAGACGTACGGGTTTCCTCTGTGTCATTTCGGAGCGGTGTGGCGCGGTCGCTGTGTTGCATACTGATTCAGAAAAGGGTCCAGCGGCCGCTGGGCGCTGATAGCCTGCGGAACAGGCCGGGTTTGAGGAAGGGTAGGGTGGATAAAGCCCGTGGTTGCATGGGAAAACCTGCAAGAAGCGTTCCCATCCAGGTGGCACCGAATTTGCTGTCAATGCTCTCGCCCCCCAATTGAATGGGGGGTGAGCAACAACATCGATCTAACCTCAGGAGACACACAATGAACTTTTCGAAACGCGCTGCACCGTCTGTTGGCCGCCTGGTGGCGTCGTTGCTGCTGGCTGGTCTTGCCCTGGGTGTCCAGGCGCAGCCGGGCAGCACGGTGTACGTGTCCAGCGAGAAGGACAAAAAAATCTACATGTTCAACGCCAAGGGCGACCGGTTGGGTGCCATCGACACCTGTGAACGGCCTCGCCACATGGTGTTGAGCCTGGACAAAAAAACCATGTACGTGTGTTGCGGCAACAGCAACGAGCTGGGTGTGATCGACATGGCCACGCAGAAGATGGTGCGCACCATGGAGCTGGGCGAGAGCCCTGAAATCTTCGATTTCAACAGCGACCAGAGCACCGTGTACGTATCCATCGAGGACGCCAACGTGATGGCGGCCTACGACATGGCCACCGGCAAGGAGCTGTTCACGGTGGCCACCGGCGGCGAGCCGGAGGGCATCTATGTCACGAAGGACAACAAGTACGCCTATGTCACGTCCGAGGTGGCGAACGTGGTGCACCTGATCGACCTGAAAAGCCGCAAGGTGGTCAAGGACATCAAGGTCGGCAAGCGGCCTCGCCGCTTCATGCCGGCGGCCAACGGCAGCGAGCTGTGGGTGAGTGACGAGCTGAGCAACTCGGTGAGCGTCATCGATTTGGCCAGCCACACGGTCAAGCACACGGTGGTGTTCAAGGTGAAGGGTTTCCGCGATGCCGACGTGATGCCGGTGGGCCTGGTCTCCAGCCTGGATGGCAAGAGCATGTGGGTGGCCCTGGGTCGCGCCAACCATGTGGCCGAGGTCGACGTGGCGACGCGGCAAGTCAAGCAGATGGTGCTGGCGGGTCAGCGCGCCTGGGGGCTGGACCTGAGCCCGGACGGCAAGACCCTGTACGTGGCCAACGGCTTGTCCGATGACATGACGCTCGTCGATGTATCGGGCACCAAGGCCAAGCCCGTGCGCACGGTCTCTGTGGGTCGCGTGCCGCACTCGGTGCTGGTAAGCCGATGAAGGCCGGGCGCCGTTGGGTGCTGTCGGCCAGCCTTTCGTTGGCCAGCATCTGGCCGGCGGTGCAGGTTTGGGCGACTGCGCAAGTGCCGGTGGCGGTGGTGTCGCTGGAGCGCGACCCCCGGCACGCCCCACGCCGGGCCGAGCGCGCTTATCCAGGGCATCCCACGTCGCCGACCATTGAGGGCGTTCGCCTCGGTGCGTCAGACTCGGCCTACGAGCTTGGGACCCAGAATTTGGCGCTGGATGTCAAGGAGTTCAAACTGGACGGGGCGCAAGGCATCGCGAGGCTGCTGGACCAGATGAAGGCGGCCAAGGTCAAGCACGTGGTAGCCGATCTGCCCGTGCCGCTGCTGCGCGAACTGGCAGCCCAGGCGCCGAAAGCGCTGGGCGGTGCGCTGGTGTTCAACGCTTCGCAGGACGCGGACACCCTGCGCGGCGCAGACTGCCAACCCCACCTGCTGCACACCTATCCCAGCCGCGCCATGACCGGTGATGCCATGACGCAGTACCTGGCTTCGCGCCGCTGGACCAAGGTGCTGGTGCTGCACGGGCCGCTGGAAGAAGACGCCGTGCAACTGGAGGCCTTTCGGCGTTCAGCCAAGCGCTTTGGTGTCCAGATCGTGCAAGAGCGGCCGTTCAAGATCAGCGGCGATCCGCGCGAAAAGGACCTGGGCAACCTGCGCCTGCTGACCGGGGAGCGGCAGCATGAGGTGGTGGTGGTGGTGGACAGCGACGGCGAATTTGCGCGCACCGTGCCCTACGCCACGCAGTGGCCGCGGCCCGTGGCCGGTGCCGCCGGGCTGGTGCCCCTGGCCTGGCACCCGCAGTGGGAGCGCTATGGTGCGCCCCAGCTCACCCGGCGTTTCTTGCGCCAGACGCAGCGTGCGATGCACGGGCACGA
Organism: Hydrogenophaga sp. LT287; assembly: GCF_055702805.1. Lineage (NCBI taxonomy): Bacteria > Pseudomonadati > Pseudomonadota > Betaproteobacteria > Burkholderiales > Comamonadaceae > Hydrogenophaga > Hydrogenophaga sp. LT287. Next base: position 14,922 of record NZ_JBVPZC010000030.1, read on the forward strand.
CTGGGCCGCCTGGATGGCCGGTCGTGCCATTGCCGCTGCGGTACTGGCCCAGCCCAAAGGTGGGGTGGCGGCGCAGCTGCAGGCCTTGCGCAGCGGGGCGGTCACGCTGGACGGCTTCAAGGGCAAGGCTTTGAGCTTCCGGCCGTGGGATGGGCAGTTGCGCCAGCCCGTGTTTCTGACCCACGGCGATGGCGTGCTCGCCATGGCACCGATGGACGGTGTGCTGCACCCCACCGAAACCCTGGACACGCTGGGTGTGGACCGCGCGGAGAGCGCATGCAGAAACCGACCATAGGACTTCACCTGTTGCGGGCCCTGCGCGCCGTGGTCGGGCGCGAGGTGTCCCGCTTTTTGCGCCAGCCCTCACGGCTGGGCTCGGCGTTGGTGCGGCCCTTGCTGTGGTTTGTGGTGTTTGCGGCAGGGTTTCACAACGTGTTCGGGGTGGCCGTGCAGCCGCCCTATGAAACGTACATTGAATACAAGGAATACATGCTGCCGGGGTTGCTGGGCATGATCGCCCTGTTCAACGGCATGCAGAGCTCGCTCTCGATGGTCTACGACCGGGAGATGGGGGTCATGCGCCTGCTGCTGACCGCACCGTTGCCACGGGGCTGGTTGTTGGCGTTCAAGCTGCTGGCGGGTACCTTCCTGTCGCTGCTGCAGATGGCGGTGTTTTTGTTTATTGCCTGGCTTTTCGGTGTGGACGTGCTGCCGTGGAATTTGCCCTTGGTGCTGCTGACCATGGCTTGCTGTGCGGCCATGTTGGCTGCTTTGGGGCTGGTGCTGTCGGTCTATGTGCGTCAGCTCGAAAATTTTGCCGGCACGATGAATTTCGTGATCTTCCCGATGTTCTTTATCAGCCCGGCGCTGTACCCTTTGTGGAAGCTTGAAGAGTCGGGCGCCTGGTGGCTGCATGGGGCGGCGCAAATCAACCCGTTCAGCCATGGGGTGGAAGCGATCCGGTTTGCTTTGCACGGTCAGGTGAGCACGCTGGCCTGGGCGGTGATGCTGGGCTGCACCACCGTGTTTTTTGTGCTGGCACTCTGGGGCTATGACCCGCAGCGCGGCTGGATCCGCCAGCGCGGCGCAGCCTGATTCCCAACGACAGGAGACAAAACCATGATCAAGCTTGTGCAACGGCGCCAGTTACTCGGGTGGGGACTGGGTGCAGGCCTGTTGTCGTCACGGGGCCTGCGAGCGGCCGAGGACCACACAGGCGGTGATCCGCTGGGGTCGATGCAATGGCCCGGCTTGCGGCGGCACTTTCTGGGCGAGGCGCCGATGCGCTTCTCTGACCAGGTGGTGGTCAAGGGGCCGGCCTTTGCCGACGACGCCATGAATGTGCCGATCCTGGTCGATGCCCGGGCACTGGCGGGCAGCGGCGGGGGTATTCGGCGCATGCTCGTGGTGGCCGATCGCAACCCCGTGCGCGAGGTGCTGGACTTCGCGCCTTTGCGGTCCCTGCCGGTGCTGGCGTTCAGGCTGCGGCTGGAGCAGGCTTCGCCGGTGCGCGCCCTGGTGCAAACCGCCGATGGCCAGTGGCATGTGGGCGGCACCTGGGTTCAGGCCGCCGGTGGCGGTTGCACGGTGCCCGGCGCCACCCGGGCCGATGGCAGCTGGAGCCAGACACTCAACCAGGTGCAGGCGCGTTTCTTCAACAACGTGCTCGAAGGCAGCAGGCGCTTGCGGCTGCGGGTGATGCACCCGATGGACACCGGTCTGGTGGCGGGTATCCCTGCGTTTCATCTGGAGCATCTGGAGTTGCAGGACGCAACCGGGCAGGCCTGGTGGAGGCTGGGCCTGCACGAGCCGGTGTCAGAAAACCCCGTCATCACGTTTGAAATGCCACTCCAGGGCGTGGGCCATCTGCGGCTGGTCGGACGCGACAACAACGGCAACCGCATCAACGTGGAGCTGCTGTCATGAAGGGCGTGTTGCTCGCAGGCTTTGCCGCCGCAGCCTGGCTGGTGGTTCCACCCCTGCAGGCGCAGCCGGTGCCGGCAGCACCGGCGCACGTACCGAGGCCCGATATGGCCAAGCTCGACTACGACCTGCAGGCGCGCCAGATCGCGCCACGCACCTGGGTGATTGAAGGCGCAGTGGACGACTTCAATCGACAAAATGGCTGCAATATCATCAACACCGCCTTCATCGCCACCGGTGCGGGGGTTGTGGTGGTCAATACCGGTCCGTCACGGCTGTATGGCGAACAGCAGCGAAAGCTGATTGAACGCACCACCCGGGAAACGGTGGTGCAGGTGCTCAACCTCAACCTGCACCCGGACTATTTTTTCGGTAACCAGGCCTGGGCCAACCGGCCTGTGCAGGCGCTGCCCGGGAGTATTGCCGGCATGCAGGCCGAGGGAGCCGCTTACGCCGACAACCTCTACCGGCTTTGCGGTGACTGGATGAAGCAGACCGAGTCAACGCCTGCGGCGCAAGCGCTGGCGCCTGGGGTGCGCACGCTGGGGCAGCACCGGTTGGAACTGGTCCGGCTTTCGGGCCACACGGCAGATGACCTTGTGCTGCTCGACCACAGCACGGGCGTGTTGTTTGCCGGTGGGCTGGTGTTTGCCGACCGTGTGCCGACCACGCCGCATGCCGACTTTGGGGCCTGGCAGGCCAGTTTGAACCGTCTCGAAGGCCTGCTTGCCACTGGCGGGTTTCGCGTGGTTGTACCCAGCCACGGGCCGGTGCACGAGGGCCGTCGCGGCCTGGCCCAGACGCGCGACTGGATCGACTGGCTCACCGCCCACATGAAGACCCAGGCGGAGGGTGGCCTGGATCTGTTGGAGGTGCTGGCCCTGCCGGTCCCGCCACGTTTCGCGGGTTGGGCGGCGCAGCCTGTGGAGTTGCACCGAACGCTGATGCAGTGGTACCCCGGCTTCGAGCAGCGGGCCTTGGCAGGGCGCTGACCCGCACGGCAGCTGCCTCCGGTGGTGCCGTGCCAGCGGGCGTCTGCCAGGTGTCACAAGCGATACACCGGCACTGCGCCATTTTTGAGCAGTGTCACCGCCATTGAAGCTTGAGAGCTGTGCAGGCTGGGGCAATTGCGCCCGTCCTCCCGGGCTCAAGGCTCGGTCTCCAGGCAAAAGTGTCACCGGAAAGCCTGGCACAGATGTTGCGCAAGAAGGGTGTGCAACCTGGGAGCTGGAGGCCTGGGAAGTTCGCCACCGGCCGGGCATCGCGCTCGGCTTCAGTCATCAACCTCGTGAATGAGCAGGAGACAACACAATGAAACGCAAACTACTGAGTCTTTTGATCCTGGCCGCCACCGCCCACGTCAGTGCGCAGGTGACCGACGCCATGATCGCCGACGATGCCAAGACGACCGACAGCGTGCTGAGCAATGGCCTGGGCACCCAGCTGCAGCGCCACTCGCCATTGACCGACATCAACGCCCGCAACATCAACCGTTTGGTGCCCACCTGGTCGATGTCTTTTGGCGGTGAGAAGCAGCGCGGCCAACAGTCACAGCCGCTGATTCACAAAGGCAAGATGTTTGTCACCGGGTCGTATTCGCGCATCTTTGCGCTCGACTCCAAGACCGGCAAGAAGCTCTGGAAGTACGAGCACCGTCTGCCCGAAGGCATCATGCCTTGCTGCGACGTGATCAACCGCGGTGCTGCCCTGTACGACAACCTGGTCATCTTCGGCACGCTGGACGCCCAGTTGGTGGCGCTGGACCAGGACACCGGCCGTGTGGTGTGGCGTGAGCGCATCGACGACTACAGCGCGGGCTACAGCTACACCGCTGCACCGCTGATCGCCGAAGGTCTGCTCATGACGGGCGTCTCGGGCGGTGAGTTCGGTGTGATCGGTCGCGTCGAAGCGCGCGATCCGAAGACCGGCAAAATGGTCTGGGTGCGCCCGGTGGTCGAAGGCCACATGGGTTTCAAGGACGGCAAGGAAAACGGAATTTCCGGCACCACCAACGCCACTTGGCCTGGCGAGATGTGGAAAACTGGCGGTGCGGCCACCTGGATGGGTGGCAGCTACGATCCCAAGACCGGTCTGGCCTATTTCGGCACCGGGAACCCTGGCCCTTGGAACAGCCACCTGCGCAAGGGTGACAACCTCTACTCTGCGTCGACCGTGGCGATCGACCCCAAGACGGGCAAGATCGTGTGGCACTACCAAGGTACGCCCAACGACGGGTGGGATTTTGACGGCACCAACGAGTTCATCACCTTTGACATGGATGGCAAGCGCGTGGGCGCCAAGGCGGACCGCAACGGCTACTTCTATGTGAACGATGCCGCTACCGGCAAGCTGGTCAACGCCTTCCCATTTGTGACCAAAACCACCTGGGCAACCGGCATTGACCTCAAGACCGGGCGTCCCAACTTTGTGCCAGAAAACCGGCCAGGTGACCCGGCAGGTACGGGTGGTGATGGCAACAAAGGCAAGTCGGTGTTTGCTGCCCCTGCGTTCCTGGGTGGCAAAAACCAGATGCCCATGGCTTACAGCCCCAAGACGGGTCTGTTCTACGTGCCGACCAACGAGTGGGGCATGGAGATCTGGAACGAGCCGGTCACCTACAAGAAGGGTGCCGCCTACCTGGGCGCTGGTTTCACCATCAAACCGCTGTACGACGACTACATCGGCTCACTCCGTGCGATCAACCCCAAGTCTGGCAAGGTCGAATGGGAAGTGAAGAACGAGGCGCCGCTCTGGGGTGGGGTGCTGACGGTGGGTGACATGGTGGTCTGGGGCACGCCCGAGGGCTACCTGAAAGCCGCCGATGCCAAAACCGGCAAGATCCTGTGGCAGTTCCAGACCGGCTCCGGCATCGTGGCACCGCCGGTGACCTGGATGCAGGACGGCGAGCAATACATCAGCGTGGTTTCTGGCTGGGGTGGCGCTGTGCCTCTGTGGGGTGGCGAGGTGGCCAAGAAGGTCAACTTCCTGGAGCAGGGCGGTTCCGTCTGGACCTTCAAACTGCTGAAGTGATCGGCAGCCTGTGCCGCTCAGCGGCATCCCCTTGAGCGGGGGCCCCACCTCGGACCGGCCAGGCCGGATCCTTGGTGCGGGCTGGTTGGGGGTCTCTTCGCATCTTTTGCAGCGACAGGACCCCCATCCTTTTTCATTCTCTCTTTGGTGTTTTTGATATGCGTACTTTTTCTATCTTCACCGCGGGCTTGCTTCTCGCTGCGGGCGCCGCGCATGCGGTGGACGAAGCGGCAGCCGTGGAACTGTCCAAGAACAACGGCTGTATGTCCTGCCACTCGGCCAAGGAAAAAATTGTGGGCCCGTCCTTCAGCGCCATCGCTGAAAAGTACAAGGGTGACAAGGACGCTGCGGCCTCGCTGGCCCAATCCATCCAGAACGGCAGCAAGGGCAAATGGGGCCGCATCCCCATGCCGGCTCATCCGAGCATGAACCCTGCCGACATCAAGACCCTGGCCCAATGGGTCATGACGGCCCAACACTGATCGCGCTGGCCGCTGCGCTCTCGCTGAGCACTGCCGCGGCACAGCCGGTTCTGCCCGTGGGAGAAAAATCCCTCGTGGCCGTGACGCGTGACGGAAATCGAACCCCCATTGGCACGGTTGCTTTCACAAAGCTTGATGGCGGTCAATCGGCGTTTCGTGTGCAGATGGACCACACGGTGATGCGGGACCACTTTCTCTCCATGCGCGAATTCAAATGCCTGCCCGCCGCGCAGGAAATCAGCTGTTTCGTGCCTTACCCCTACCCGCAGCCAGGAACTGTGAGCGCCGCCAACTTCGCCTGGCTGGAGCACAGCCTGCTGTTCTTCTACAAGCAACCCGCTGACTTCGGCGCCAAGCTCTGGAACGGCATGATCTTCAGGTTCAGCCTGACACCGACGGGCCTGGTCGGTACGCCGCAGGCGGTGGATCTCAACCGCATCGGTGCGCCGCCAGAAAACCCCAACCAGCCGCCTTTCGGCGCCATGGATCGTGACGACTTCACCCCCGGGGCACGCTGGGTGCAGGAGCTTCGGATCGAGTGATCCGACAGCACGCCCCATTTCACTGGTACCCCTCATGCACCCTGCACGGTTCACAACGCAACTGGCCTGGACCTTGGCGGCTTTGCTGGCAAGTGCCACAACGGGCGCTTTTGCGCAGGACAGCGACCGCGCCGACTGGTTGCGCAACCCGGCCATGGGCAACTACAAAGCTTATGCCGAGTTCAAAATGGCCAACTACGCCTTTGCTCGCGAGGTGTGGGAAACCTTGGCCGAGGTGGGCAACGGCGATGCGCTGTTCAACCTGGCCATCCTGGCCGAAGATGGTCTGGGCGAGCCGCGCAACATGCGCAAGGCCGAGGCGCTGTACACCAGCGCCGCTCAAGCGGGCAATTTCAAGGCCCAATACCGGCTGGGCATGCTGTACAGCGCTGGGGTGCAGCTCCCGCGCGATGTAGAAAAAGCCCGTGTTTACCTCACGCTCGCAGCCCAGGGCGGCGACAAGGATGCCCTGAGCACGCTGGCCACGCTGGGCCAGCCCCCAGAGAAGCTGGGCCCCTACCAGCGTGCCGAATGGCTCAGCGCCAGCGGGCAGCACACAGAGGCTGCCGGTCTGTACCGCCAACTCGCAGAAGCAGGCGATAGCCGCGCCCAGACCCGTCTGGCCTGGATGTACGAGGCCGGTCGGGGAGTCGACCGCAGCTTGCCCGAAGCGGCCCTGCGCTTCGAGCAGGCCGCACGGGCGGGCAACGCAGAGGCGCAATATGCCCTGGCTGTGATGCACCGAACCGGCCGCGGCCGCGAACGCGATCTGGCGCAAAGTCTCACGTGGTTGCGTCTCGCCGCTGCACAAGATTACCCGGCGGCGGTGGCGGCGCTGGCCTCGACCGCGGGGGCTCAGTCAACGGGGCGCTGACGTGTCATGGCCCGCCACGTTCGCTGGGCCGCATTACCTGGCCCATTCAGCGCGGAGCACCCCACCCACCAAAAAGCCGCTGGGCACTTTTTCTTCGCGTTCCAGTTTCACCAAGCCCAAGCCTTTGCAATGCCACTCGCGGCTGATCAGTGGCACGTCGGTGAAGCCGTTCACCGGGTCGGTGTAGAGGTTCAGGCGGGCCTCGCCCCTCACACGCAGGCAGGGGCTGAGCGTGCTGCCGTCGGCAAGCTTCACCACATCGTCCACCGCCTCGATGCGCCAGATCATCTGTGCCTTGTGGGTGTATTTGAGGTCGCGTGGATGCTCGTTTTTGCGCTGGAGCAGGTAGGGCACGGTGGGGGTGGTCCATTCTGTGCCCACCTGGTACGGTGCCTTGAGCACCCAAACCGGCTCGGCGTCTGCGGTGGGATCGTTGTCGAGGTCCGACTGCGTCGCCACGCGACGGATCCCCTTGGTGTCTGCCAATAAAAAGTAGCTGATGCCAGCCGAGTGGCGGCGCACGGCCACCGGCTGTTCCTGGAAGGTGGCGTGCGCCTGCACGCGCAGCGTCCATTGCTCGGCCTCGCGCGGCTCGTCCATCGCATAGGTGACCGCCAGGGTCTGCTCATCGCCTTCACGCAACGGAAACCATTCGTTGCCCCTGTCAGGGTCGGCGCACCCCGAAAGCAAGGCCAGCGCCAACCAAGCTGGCGCGAGGCCGCAGACGCGGCCCCCTTCAGGCTGAACGTTAGGCGGGGGGAAGGCGCCAGGCGGCGCAAGGGCTGCCTTCATTTTTCGGGCAACTGCGCACGCGGCAGGTCGCTGAGCTTGATCTGCAGGTGGTCGTTACCTGCGGGGCGCAGCCAGGGCAAACCGCGGGCACCGCGCACGGGCTCCACGGAGCCCATCTGGCTGTTGCCGTCCCGTGCCTTCTTCAGGCCATCGTTCAAGATCCCTTGCAGGTCTTTCTGGTAGGGCAAGCGGAAAGCCCGGGGCATCTCCACCGGCCGGTTGTCCTTCATGGGGTGCACCCAGATATGGATGGCGCCTGCATGGCCGCGCGCCGGGCTGGGTTCATCAAAAACAGCGGAGAGCAGCAGAAATCGCTCGGGGAGTTGGTCTTCGGATGGCCATCCCGAGAGACCCTTCAGGGTTTGCTGCCCCAAGGGGTAAAAACCGCTCACCAGGACCACCATGGCCACCTTGACGCCCCAGTGCCAGCGGGTCGACAGACACAGCACCAGCAGCAAAAAAGCCAGCAGGGCGTACACCAGCCCCAGCCACAGCAGCTCGGAAGAAACAGCAGGAATCATGGGGTGGGCTTTTCAGGGTCAAAGGCCTGCGCGCTGGACGATCTCGAGCGGCCGGGTGTTGAGGTCGGTCACGCGGCCTGCATCGTCAATGGAGAAGCGAACCATGGTGCGCTCGTCTCCCGGTGAGGGCAGGCGCTGTGTGCCGGTGAAGACGATTTCCGCCTGGGGGTTGACCTTGATGATGGTGGCGGTGACGTCCACGGGACTTTTGTCGTTGCTTTCGTAGTAGTGGGCGTTGACCACATACTCGCCCGGAACCAAACCGCGCAGTGTGACGATTTCCTGGCGCACGGTGCTCTCGATGAGGCGACCGTCGACAACGACACTGCTGTTCTTGGCGCCGCGGTCGTCGCGGTCCAGATGCAGCATGCCTGCGTCGCGCTGGCGGAACCACAAGGTTTTGCCGCCGGGCTCCAGCACCCAGGCGTCGACGTCGTTGGGGTTGTTGTCGGGCCAGGAAATGGTCACGATGAATTCGGCCTTGGCCGGCACATCGCCAGCCTTGCGGGCTGTGGGGTTGAACGCGAGCAGGGCGATGACAAAACAGAAGACGAAGGCGATCAACATGTTGAACAACATGTCGTAGAACGGATCGGTCTCGGTGTCACGAGCCGAGCGACCGATCGCCATCGGGGGACTCCTGCGGTGGGTGGGTCGTGGGCGCGGGGCTGTTGGACAGCGTGTCGGCCACGAGGGCATCGGCAAAGCGGTCGAGCCGCATGAGTTGCAGGCCGAGCAAGATGTTGCCGGTGAGGCCGGTCACGGTGGTGAGCAGCGCGATGCCCAGACCGCCTGTGAGGTTCTTCAGCAATTGCGACGACTGGCTGGCGTCGAAGCTGTCCATTTGCCCAAGTTGCAAAGCGAGGATGGAGAAGCCAATCACCTTGCCCAGCAGCCCGAGCTTGAGCTGGATGCCGTTGAGCCACCAGGCCATTTCGTGTGGGCCGTGGGCGCGCTCCCCCAGCACCTGCAGCCAGATGGTGTGGTCGGCGCCGGGCCGGCTGCAGCCCTGGTGGTACTCAGCGCTCCAGCCGCTGGATGGCGCGGTGGCCGGTGCTGCAAGCTGGGCGTCCAGCAGCAGGCGCTGCTGGCCCAGCACCCAGGCGCGCCGTCCAGCCCAGGCCGAGCAGCCCGCAAAGAGCAGCACGATGGCCACCGTGAGCCCCGTGGGGTCGGCTTGCACCAGGCGGTGCCAGGCGCCCGCTTGCCACAGCAGCCAGGCGCCAAACACGAGCAGGCCCATGTAAGCCAGCCAGAGCAGGAACAGGCCGTACTCCATGCGCTCCAGCGCCATCGGGCGCAGGCTTGCGCCAGGAATGCGGCTGGCCAGCGCGGCGCCAAGCATGCGGTGGTGCTGGGCGCTGGCGGGCGTGGTCGCGGGCATGTTCAGTTCGAGGGATGCAGCAGGCGCGATTCGTCGTCGCTGCGGAACACGATGGGGATGCTGCGCCGCGTGGGTGCCTGCTTCACCAGCTGCACCACCTTTTCGTGGTGCGGTGACTTGCTGCACACCGGGTCGGCCTCGGTGGCGTCGCCGGTGATCAAAAAGGCCTGGCAGCGGCAGCCCCCAAAGTCTTTGTGGCGCTCATCGCAGGTGCGGCAGGGCGCCTTCATCCAGCTGTCGCCACGGAAGGCGTTGAACGCGTTGCTGCGCTGCCAGATCTCGGCGATGGGCGTGTCTTTCACATTGGGCAGTTGCAGGCCGGGCAGGTCGCGCGCGTTGTGGCAGGGCATGGCCAGACCGTCGGGTGCGATGGACAGGAACACCGAGCCCCAGCCGTTCATGCAGGCTTTGGGCCGCTCTTCAAAGTAGTCGGGCACCACAAACAGCACGCGGGTTTTCGGTCCGGTCTGACCTTCCTGCTCGGCGCGAAAGCGGTTCACCACGGCTTCGGCTTCTTGCAGCGCCTCGAGTGTGGGCATGAGGTGGTCCCGGTTGACCCAGGCCCAGCCGTAATACTGCGTGTTGGCGAGTTCCAGGTATTCGGCTTCGAGTGCCACCGCCATTTCGATGATCTTGCCCACGTGCGGCAGGTTGTGCCGGTGCAGCACACAGTTCATCACCATCGGCCAATCGTGCGCCTTGATCAGCTTGGCCACGCGCTGCTTGAGCTCAAAGGTTTTGGTGTGGCTCAAGAAGTCGTTCAGCTCTTTGGTGGAATCCTGGAACGAAAGCTGCACATGGTCGAGTCCGGCGTCTTTGAGCTTTTGCGCACGGGTGGGCGTGAGGCCCACACCGGAGGTGATGAGGTTGGTGTAGTAACCCAGGCGGTGGGCTTCTTGCACCAGCTCTTCCAGGTCGTCGCGCAGCAGCGGCTCACCACCCGAAAACCCGAGCTGCGCCGCACCCAGCTTGCGGGCCTGCTGCATCACGTCGACCCATTGCTCGGTGCTCAGTTCGCTCTTGACGCGGGCGTGCTGCGTGGGGTTGTAGCAAAACACGCAGTGCAGCGGGCACTGGTAGGTGAGCTCGGCCAGCAGCCACAGGGGCTGCCCGATCGCGGGGTCAGTCAATCCAGCCACGGCGCTGTCCTTCTTCGAGGAGCGAGCTCACCTCGGGCGCGATGCCTTGGGCGTTGAACGCGGCTTCAAGTTCGTGCACGATGGCGCCAATGGTTCGCTCACCATCGCAGCGCATCAATATCTCCGCAGCGCTCGGGTTGAGCTGCACCATGCCTTCGGGGTAAAGCAGCACCCAGCGGTTTTGTGTTTCCTCAAACTGCAGCCGGAAGCGGCGCGACAGCTTGGGGCGTTCGGGCAGCGTGCTCATTGATGGCTGGCCTTTTCAATGGCATCGAGCATGGTCCACAAAATGTCCAGCTTGAACTGCAAGATGTCGAGGGCGCGGTGCTGCGCGGCGCGGGTGGTGAAGTGAGCGAGCGTGACTTGCAGGCCGTGTTCCACGTCGCGGCTGGCCAGTGGGATGCGGCTTCGAAAATAACCAAGTCCGCTGGGCTCGATCCAGGCGTAGTGGGTGGGCCAGGTGGCCAGACGGTCTTTGTGAATCTGCGGCGCGAACATTTCGGTGAGGGACGAGCAGACTGCTTCCTGCCACGGCGCTTTGGCCGCGAAATTCACATAAGCGTCGCACGCAAAGCGCACCGCTGGCACCACGTGTTGCAAAGACCAGAGTTCTTCACGCGAAATGCCCACGGCCTCACCCAGACGCGTCCAGGCTTCAATGCCGCCGGCGGCCGAGCCCTCAAAGTCGCCGTAGCCGTCATGGTCCAGAATGCGCTCGGCCCACAGGCGGCGGTGCGCGCGGTCGGGCATGTTGGCCAAGATGGCGGCGTCTTTGCGAGGAATGCAGATTTGGTAATAAAACCGGTTGGCCACCCAGCAGCGCAGTTCGTCGGGCGTGCAGCCGCCGGCGTTCATGCGCACATTGAACGGGTGGTGGATGTGGTAGCTGCGGCCTTTGTCGCGCAGCTGTGCCTCAAACTCAGCGGGGCTCCAGGCGGGCAGGTGGTTGTCGGGGCGGATGGCTTGTGCGATTTCCATGGCCGGGCTCTTCAGAACGTGATGTCCATGCCGTCGTGGGCGACCTCGATGCCGTGAGCTGTGAGCTCGGCGCGTTCGTCGGAATCTTCCACCAGCATGGGGTTGGTGTTGTTGATGTGGATGAGGATTTTGCGCACGCCAGCGGGCAGCCGGTCCAGCTGTTCGATCATGCCCCCATGGCCGCTTTGCGGCAGGTGGCCCATGTCGAGCGCGGCCTTGGCTGAGAGGCCCAGGCGCTGCATTTCATCGTTGGTCCAGAAGGTGCCGTCCACCAGGACCACACTGCACACAGACATCAGCTCGATGAGCGCGGGTGTGACTTCGGCCAGACCCGGCGCGTAAAACGCGCGCTGCTCCGTGGCGGGGTTGCGCAGCAAAAGGCCAATGTTGTCACCCGGGCGGGGGTTGCCTCGAAACGGAGAATACGGAGGCGGCTTGGACGAGAGCGCCACGGTCTGCACCTGCAGGCCGGGCATGCCCGGCACGTCGACCGTGCTGCCGTCAATCGGCAGTTCGTGGGTGTTGACACCGCAGTAATGCGACAGGATTTTGGTGATGGGAAAGCCGGAGGAAATGTCCGAAAACACCTCGGGCGTGGCCAGCAGCTGCAAGGGCGTTTGTCGCTCGCGCAGCATCAGCAGCCCGGTGACATGGTCGATTTGTGCGTCCATGAGCAGCACGGCGGCGATGCCACTGTCGCGGATGGCGCGGGCGGGCTGCAAAGCGGGTGTGGCGCGGATCTGGGTCAACACGTCGGGTGACGCATTCACCAGCAGCCAGTCGGCCTCGTTCACGCTCACCGCGATGGACGATTGCGTGCGGGCGCTGACCTGGAGGGTGCCGCGGCGCAGGCCGTCGCAGTTGGGGCAGTTGCAGTTCCATTGGGGGAAACCACCGCCGGCCGAAGAGCCCAGGACCCGGATGCGCATAGACTGACCTGTCACAAAGGGAAAGAAAGAGGAAGAAAAAAGCGCACGCGTTATTCACCCGTGCGCCTGGTTGCAGATCGGTGCTGGATCAGCGGTTGGCGATGTACATCGTGATCTCGAAACCGAAGCGAAGGTCGGTGAAAGCGGGGGTGGTCCATTGCATAGTCAGGTCTCCAAAAGTGGGTTGGCATGAAACATGTCTGCAAACTTGTCAGCACCACTGCACATCAAGCCGCGAAGTTATTAAGCAATATAAATGCCATGAAAGTCCAACCTAGGGTCAACCCTGAGCCTGCGAAGCATGCCGTTCGCGGCAGTGCCTGGCCAGCGCCGCGCTACCTGTCGGTGGGTCGGGGGCACCACATGGCATGGCGTGCGGTGGGCAACCCTGCCGGCGAGCCCTGGTTGCTGCTGCATGGCGGCCCGGGCAGCAGTTGCCAGCCCGGCATGCTGGCGCCGTTGGACCTGGCGCGCCAGTGGGCCATTGCCCCCGATCAGCGCGGCTGCGGTGCCAGCCGCCCACAGGGGAAAACCACCGCCAACACGACCCACGCCCTTGTGGCCGACCTGGAGGCGCTACGGGTGCATCTGGGGGTGGCGCGCTGGGCTGTGCTGGCCGGTTCGTGGGGCACAGTGGTGGCCCTGGCGTATGCGCAGGCGCACCCCGAGCGGGTCAAGCGGCTGGTGTTGCGCGGTGCCTTTGCGTTGCGGCGGTGCGAAGTGGGTGGCTTGTTGCAACCCGGCCCGGGTGTGATGCGCAGCTTGGGCGCGGACCCCCATTGGCCCACCTCGGCGGGCCACGCTTTGCCGCCATTGCTGGCGCGGCTGAAGCAATTGCTTCAATCTGGTACACCCAGTGTTGCATCGTTGCGCGTGTCGCGGCGCTGGAACCTGCTGGAAACCGAGGCCGCGGGCCGGGGCATGCGGCGCAGCCTGCGCCACGCCATGCAAGCGCCAGGCCGACAGGAGCCTGTTTTGGCGACTGCCATACGACGCGGCTGGAGTGCGCTGCATCGCCAGCAGCGGCGGGCCCAGGCCGAAGTGAAGCGTCCGAGCATGAATCAAGCTGACCAGCGGTCTTTGAACAAATTCCGCATCCAGTCGCACTACTTGTTGCATCGGGGCTTTGTGCGGCCGGGCGGGCTGGACCGGGCGGTGCTGAGCCTGGCCCAGCAGGGCGTTGCGGTGGACTGGGTGCACGGGCGGTTTGACGCCATCTGTCCGCCCGCCAACAGCCGCAGCTGGGTCGCCCTGGGGCAACGCACAGCGCCTGGGGCAGTGACCTTGATGGGGCCGTGTAGCGGGCACCTGGGGCATGAGCCCGACATGCTGAGTGCTTTGCGCGTCCGTGTACGGAGCACCAGGTGATGGCATTCAGGCGCTCGCGCTGGGGGCGCAGCAGGTTCTGGGCCTTGGTTCTGTGGGCTGCGGCTGCCCTGTGGCCCACGGCATACGCAGGTACGCCCGCTGAAAGTTGCGAGGCTTCCCCAGCGGTGCCTTGGCAAGCCCTGGCTCCCGGTGTCTGGGTCTGGCACCCTGCGGCTCAAGGGGAAGTGTCGGCACTGAATGAAGGACATGTTGCGCCGACCACAGCGCTGGTGGCGGGCGCACACGCACTGGTGATCGACCCGGGGCCCAGCCAACGCCATGGCGAGCGTGTGCGCAGCTCGTTGGCGTGTCGTTTCGGCGCCGAGGTGCAGTGGATCGTCAACACCCATGCCCACGCGGAAAACGTGCTCGCCAACTCAGCGTTTGCCGATCGGATGGTCGCCGGACAGCTGACGGTTTGGGCCAGCGAAGCCACCCGCACGGCGATGCAGCAGCGCTGCCCGGGTTGCCTGGCCAGTTTGACGGCGCGTGTGGGGGTTGCAGCCATGGCGGGCACCCACATCGTTTTGCCCACCCACACTTTGCAAGAGGGGCAGCGGTTGGTGCTGGGCCCCTTGGTGCTGGAGGTGATGCCGGTTGAGCGAGGGCACACCGAAGGGGATCTGGTGCTGTGGAATGCCGAAAACCGCCTGTTGTGGGCTGGCGGCTTGGTGTACGGCGAGCGCATTCCGGAGCTGGCGCAGGGCCGGCTGGACGGCTGGCTGGATGCGCTGGACCGTCTGCAAGCGCTGGGCCCAACCCAGGTGGTGGCCACGGTGGTGTCGGTTGCCGCAGACCCGGGACAGGCGCCTTCAGCGCTGCTGGGCACGCGGGCCTATTTGCTGGCGTTGCGCCAGGGTGTTTTGCGCGCCATGGACGAAGGCCGTCAGCCGCAGGAGGCGGGTGTGGTTGACTTGCCTGCTTACCGATCTTGGGCGGGCTACGCCGAACGCCATGCCTTCAATGTGCAGCGCGCCTGGCGCGAACTGGAGCCGGTTTGGATGGAGCAGGGTGCTCACAGCGCCGTTCCGCTTCCGGGGCAAATGCAGCCTCTTCAGGGGCAGTGAGTCCAACGCTGCGGGTGTACCGCGTGGCTAGCCCAGCACATCGGGGGGTAGCTGGTCTTTCTTGCGGTAGATGGTGTTGCGCGACACGCCCAGCGCCTTGGCGGCGGCCGACACATTGCCCTTGTGCAGCCGCAGCATTTGCGCCATGGCACCGAGCGCCACGTCTTGCAGCCGGTGCCCTTCTGGCTCGGGCATGGCCGTGGTGTCTGAAGGGCTGGACTGCAGCGCCTCAGAGGCAAACATGTGCATGGGCGGGGTCAGTCGGGTTTCAGCCGGCCCGTGTTCCAGTTCTTCCATGAAATCGTCGGGCAGGTGGTCAAAAGCGATCTCACCCTGACAGCCCACCATCACCACGGCTGTACGCAGCAGGTTGTGCAGTTGCCGGAAATTGCCGGGCCAGTGGTAGCGTTTGAACACGCCCATGACCTCGGGCGAGATGCCCACATGCTCTCCGTTTTCACACAGCGACTTGAGGATCTTTTGCACCACCAGGTCGAAGTCGGACCGCTCGCGCAGCGCAGGCAATCGCACCACCAGTCCATTGAGGCGGTAGTAAAGGTCTTCCCGAAACTCGCCCCGGGCGATCATGTCTTTGAGGTTTTTGTGGGTGGCGCTGACCACCGCCACGTCCACATCCACCTCTTTGCCTGCGCCCAGCGGGCTGACTTTGCGCTCTTGCAGCACCCGCAGCAGCCGCGCCTGCAGGTGCTTGGGCATGTCACCGATTTCGTCCAGAAACAGGGTGCCGCCATGGGCTTGCAAGATCTTGCCAATGGAGCCTTTTTTGCGCGCACCGGTGAAGGCACCTTCTTCGTAGCCAAACAGCTCCGACTCGATCAGCGTGTCTGGAATGGAGGCGCAATTGACCGACACAAAGGGCTGCGCAGACCGGGTGGAATCGCCATGAATTGCTTGCGCCAGCAGGTCTTTGCCGGTGCCGGTTTCGCCCAGGATCATGATGGGAATGTCCCGCCCCGAGACCATGCGCAACTTGTGGATCACCGACGACACCTGCCGGTCACCCGTGTCGAGGTAGTGCAGGGAGGAAAACTGCATTTTTTTACCTGTTTGCTTCAGGGGCGCGGGTACCGGCACAGCTGTGCCGGGTGCATCGCCAGAACGCATGTCTGCGGGGCTGGACGTGCCTTGTGCGGGAGCGCTGTTCACCGAGCCTGACCATGCGTTGGCCGCCTTGGCTTTCATGCGGCACCACACCGACACGCCGTTGTGCAAACAGAGTTGTTTCGGGTTGGGCAGCGCGCCGCTGAAGCGTTCGAAGAGCGCCGACACCGACATGCCGAACAGCGACGAAAACGTGTGTGCCTTGAGCGCGCTGTAAGGCAGCCCCATCTGGAACTGCGCGCTGCGGTTGGCCGACAGAAACCGCCCCTCGGGTGAGAACACCGCGATGCCTTCCACCAGCGTGCCCAGAAATTCCGATCGCGTGTGAAAGTGGATGCGGATGGCTTTGGGGAAGATGTCGGCAAACATGTGGTTTTCGATCATCTGCGCCGACATGCGCACCAGCGCCAGCGTGTGCTGGTGCACGCTGCGGTGGTCTCCGGTCACGTCCAGCGCGCCAATGACCTGGCCATAGGGATCAAAGATGGGGGCTGCTGAACAGGTGAGGAATTTGTTGGCGTTCAGGTAGTGCTGGCTGCCGTGCACCGTGAGCGCTTCTTGCTCGGTCAGCGCTGTGCCAATGGCGTTCGTCCCTTTGTTTTTTTCGGACCAATCCATGCCCGGGGTCAGCGCCACCTGGGAGGCTTTTTCCAGGAAGTCGGTGTCGCCCAGCGAGTGCAGCACCATGCCCCGTGCCGACGTCAGCAGCACCATGCTGTGGGTGTTGACGATCTGGTCGTACAGGGTCTCCATGACGGGCGCCGCATGCTGGAAAAGAAACTTGTTCTCCTCCAGCACGTCGGCCAGGAGTCCGCGTCCGGGGCTGGAAAAATCGGGTTCGTCCTGTGCCGACAGGCCGTGCGCAAGCGAGCGTCGGTGCGACTGAGAGATCAAGCCTGCATCCGTGCCTTTTAAGTCATTCGACATATGGCCACCCTTCGGGCGGCCCATGCCGTGCATCTGCATCCCGCCGTTCATGTCGTCTCCTGCTACCGGGGTCAAGGTGTCCCAGGGATCCATTCCCCAAGGCACCATCTCATGCGATGGGCCCGTCGAAGACGGATCGGCTTTTTTGATTTCTTGCATTTCATTGTCCTCGCATCTGTGTCAGGGATCAACACAGGCTTTCCCTTGGTTGCTCCAGTCCGTGACGCTGGAGTGTTCCAGACATAGCAAATTGCTCGCCACAGGCGCGCTCACCCCATGGGTTGGCCTGTGGCAGGCTGCGTCTGTACCAGGGGGGATCTTTCTGCTTCAAATTGCAACACTGGTGTTGCGCGATGGCTCTTGCCCGGCGTGCAACTGAAGGCTTCTCGGGGCGCTGACAGGGCGTTGCTTTGGCCCAAAGCGTGCCTGGCCTGCATATTGCTGAGGATGGTTGCGTACCCGCTTTTCAGCTTTCAGACTTCGGAGACAAACCCATGAAATACCCCACCCATTTCCGTATCCCACTTCTGGGCCGCTGGGCCCTTGGCTTGGCCGTGTGCGCAGGTCTCGCCGCGGTGGTCCATGCCCATGGGGATGTCACCCCCCAAGCAGTAGACACCAGCTCGCTGCCCAAACTGGGCGAAAAGTGGCTGGACAGCAACCCGTACACCACGGGCGCACCGGAGTACAAGGAAGCCTTGCGCATCGGTTCCTCGGCCTACAACCAGAACTGCGCGCGTTGCCACGGGCTCGAAGCCATCTCAGGGGGTATTTCTCCTGACTTGCGCAAGTTTGACCAAGAGTGCACGGGCATGGCAGATGAAGCCAAGAAGAAGGCGTGTTTCAAAGAAATGGACGAGTTCTATGTGGCCACCGTGCGCCGCGGTCGTGTGCGGGATGGACGCGTCTACATGCCACCCTTTGAAAGCACCTTGTCGCAGGAAGCCATCTGGACCATCAAGGCCTACCTCGAAACGCGCCGCGAACCCTGATGCCCTTTGAGGGTTTGCCTGAGGGCGGCGGGTCCGAGTGGATCCCGGCCGTCTGGGCAGGCTAGAGCACCACTTACAGGCGACGATTTGCCCAACCCGCACAGGAGACCAAATTGAACCAGCACGACATCCCCGCCACCCCATGGCCCAGCGGCGGCTCGGCGTACCCGAGCCGCCGTCAGGTGCTTGCCGCTGCCCTGTGCTCCACCGTGGCGCCCTTGTCATTGGCCCAGCGGCCTGACGAAGGTGAGCCTTCTGAGTTCGAGGTCATCAAACAGCGCGGATCACTCATCGTCGCCGTCTACAAAGACAACGAACCCTATTCCTACGGACCGCCCGCCAACATGCAAGGGCTCGATATCGACATTGCCCGTGCTTTGACGCGAGAAATGGGATTGGGTCTCTCCCTGCTGCCTTTTCAGGCGGCTGAAGACATGCATGGCGATCTGCGCAACATGGTGACCCGAGGGCACTACCTGGGCCATGGCCCGGCAGATCTGCTGATGCGCGTCCCTGTTGACATGCACCTCATGATGGCCGATCGCCTGGCCTTCATTTTCGGCACCTACCAGAAAGAGGTACCCGTTTTGCTGGTCGACCGTCGGCGCGTGCAACGCGTGGAGACACCGGACGACCTTAAAGGACTGCCCCTGGCAGGAGAGCGCGGCATGGGCCTGACCTCTGCAATGTTGGGCTACGGCGGCGGAATATTGAAAGATCAGGTTCGCTTGTTCGACACCGGTTTGCTGGCGGCGCAGGCGGTGGTGGATGGCACGGTGGCCGCAGCCTATGTGACCCGTGCCCAGGGCGAGTACGTGCTGGCCCGCCTTGCTGCTTCACCTGCCCATCTGGGTATAGAGGAAATTAAACTGGGCAATCTGGTTGATCGTGGCTGGCCGGTGGGTGTCGCGATCAAGTCGCGCAATCGCCAGCTACGGCTGCTGGTGGAAGAGGCTTTCCGCCGTCTGCACGCATCTGGAGAAATGCTGGCCATTTTTCGACAGAACAAGCTCACGCTCACCACAGCCTGAGGGCAACCCTTTCGGGTCAGGCGGGACCGCCGGGACGCTTGCTACTCAGCTTGCGGTAAACGGTGGCACGGCTTATGCCGAGCGAGCGGGCTGCTTCCATCACATTGCCGCGCGCGTCTTCCACCGCTTTGCGTATGAGTGCCGTCTCGACATCTTTCAGCGGCAAGCTGGTGTGCCTGGCTGGTGGCGGGTTCTGGGGTTGGGCTCGGTCGCTGCTCAATCGACTCCACACCGCCAGCCGCAGGCCCGACCACAACGGCAGTTCACGCGCAGCGCTTGCGCTGCGGGCGTCATCAAACAACGTTTCAAACGGCACCGCAAACACGTCGCTGCAATGGGGCCAGGGCGCGCCGGGTGCCAGGGTGAGCATGTCGGCGGCGGCGCGGTTGGTGCCGGTCACAAAGCCGTCGGCGTCCACACAGACCAGGCCCGCGCTGTCTTCGTCGGGTGAGCTGCCGGGCCAGTGGATGCGCAGCAGCAGCTGGTGGGGCTGCGCCAGTGTGAGTGCGTTTTCAATGCGTCTGGCCGACTGCGCCACCAGGTGTTTGAGCGCCGGGCGCTCGGCCACATGGATGCCTGTGAGATCGAGCATGCCCACGCAGCGGCCGTCGGGACCAAACAGCGGTGCACCGGCGCAGCTGTAAATGCCGGTGTCGTCAAAAAAGTGTTCGCCGCGGTGCAGCCACACCGGTTGGAGTTCGGCCAGGGTGGCGCCAATGGCGGTGGTTCCCACCGCCTGCTCAGACAGGTCCACACCCACACGGGCGATCAGGCTGGCCTGCGGGTTGTGGCGGTCCACAGGGCCGTTCACGTCAATGACCACGCCTTGCGCGTCGGTCAGGATGGCGAAGTAGCGGGTGTCGGCCATGGCCCGCGCGAGCGACTGAATGACGGGAGCTGCCGCGTGCAGCAGCGGCCGGCTTGCCTCAATGGCACGTTGGGTGGCAGGCGCAGCAACGGTTTGAAAGGCCAGCGCCTGTTGCGGACGAAAACCTTGCGCCAGGCAGCGCCGCCAGGAGCGTTCGATCCAGGGTTCCACCCAGGGCGCCGCGTGCAAACCGCCTTCACTCAAAACCGCACGCCGTGCGCTTTCAATCAGGGCCATGCGGTCGGTGGTGGGTGCTGTTCCGGGCGGTAGCGGGCTTGTGTTCATGCCGTGTCTCTCTTTGTTGTTCGGTCGTCTGCGACACCGTTCAAAGCAGCATCAAGTATGCCAACTCTGTGCGTGTTTCATTTTGAGAATTTCATGAGAAGCGGGGTAGTTGACTAGGGATAACCCTGAACTCAAAGTGGCTTAAGCCTTCAACAATGCCTAGGCAATTCCTTTCATAGGCATGGCACTGCACAAGCAGCGCCGCTACCCACCAGGAGACCTCACATGCAGAAAGTCCTGCACATCAACCCGGACAAATGCACCGGATGCTTGCAGTGCGAAATGGCCTGTTCTTTCGAGAACTATGGCACCTACGCCACGTCGAAATCGCGCATCAAGGTGTTTGACTTTCACCATACCGGCAAGAAAGTGCCCTACACCTGCACGCAGTGCGACGAGGCCTGGTGCCTGCATGCGTGCCCGGTGGAGGCCATCACGGTGGACAAGGTCACCGGCGCCAAGGTGGTGAACGAAACCACCTGCGTGGGCTGCAAGGTCTGCACCATCGCCTGCCCGTTCGGCACCATCAATTACGTGCAGGAAACCGGCAAGGTGCAAAAGTGCGACCTGTGCGGTGGCGACCCGGCCTGCGTGGAAGCCTGCCCCACCAGCGCCATCACGTTCATCGATGCCAACTGGACTGGCATGGACAAAATGAAACAGTGGGCCGACAAGCTGGGCAACCAGCCTTCGGCAGCCTAAGCCTGCCGCTTGAACCCACACTCACAGGAGACTCAATATGTCATGGGCTGGAAAAATCCTCCGCGTCAATCTGACCGAAGGCACCGTGAAATCCGAACCGCTGAACATGGAGTGGGCGCGTGCCTACATCGGTTCGCGCGGGCTGGGTAGCAAATACCTGATCAACGAAGTCGATCCCAAAGTGGATCCGCTGTCGCCAGAGAACAAGATCATCTGGGCCACCGGCCCGCTGACCGGCACCATGGCCTCCACCGGCGGCCGTTACACGGTGATCACCAAAGGCCCACTGACCGGCGCCATTGCCTGCTCGAATTCGGGCGGCTACTGGGGTGCTGAATTCAAGATGGCCGGCTGGGACATGGTCATTTTTGAAGGCCGCTCGGAAAAGCCGGTGTACCTGTACATCAACGACGACGACGTGGAACTGCGCGACGCCAGCCACCTCTGGGGTCAAAGTGTCTGGAAGACGGAAGAAATCCTCAAGTCCAGCCTGCAAGACCCGCTGGTGCGTGTGTCCAGCATCGGCAAGGCCGGTGAAAACGGCGTGCTGTATGCGGCCGTGGTGAACGACCTGCACCGCGCGGCTGGCCGCTCGGGCGTGGGCGCCGTCATGGGCAGCAAGAACCTGAAGGCCATTGCCGTGCGCGGCACCAAGGGCGTGGGCAACATCCGCGACCCGAAGGCTTTCATGAAGACCACCTTCGAGAAAAAGAAAATCCTGGCCGAGAACGCGGTCACGGGCCAAGGCCTGCCGGCTTACGGCACGCAGGTGCTCATGAACGTGATCAACGAGATTGGCGCGTTGCCCACCCGCAACCACCGCGACGTGCAGTTCGAAGGCGCCAAGGACATTTCGGCAGAAGCCATGGTGACGCCGCGCGAAAGCGACGGCAAGAAGCACTTGGTGACCAACCAGGCTTGTTTTGGTTGCACCATTGCCTGCGGCCGCATCAGCAAGATGGACGAGGGCCATTTCACCGTGGCCAACAAGCCGCAGTACTGGGGCGCTAACGGCGGTCTGGAATACGAAGCGGCCTGGGCGCTGGGCGCTGCCAACGGTGTGAACGACCTGGAAGCGCTGCAATACGCCAACCTGCTGTGCAACGAAGAGGGCTTTGACCCGATCAGCTTCGGCGCTACCGTGGGCGCCGTGATGGAGCTGTATGAAATGGGTGTGCTGACCGCTGAGCAACTGGGCATTGATGCCAAGTTTGGCTCGGCACAAGCGCTGGCCCACTTTGCCGAAATCACCGCCCGCGGTGAAGGCTTCGGCAAAGAAATTGGCATGGGTTCCAAGCGCCTGACCGAGAAGTACGGCCACCCCGATCTGTCCATGAGCGTCAAGGGCCAGGAATTCCCGGCCTACGACGGCCGTGCCATCCAGGGCATTGGCCTGGCTTACGCCACCAGCAACCGGGGCGCCTGCCACTTGCGCGGTTACACCATTGCGTCTGAAGTGCTGGGCATTCCGGTGAAGACCGATCCGGTCGAGTCTGAGGGCAAGCCGGAACTGGTGAAGGCGTTCCAGGACGCCACCGCCGCGTTTGACTCGTCGGGCCTGTGCGTGTTCACCACGTTTGCCTGGGGTGTGGCCGATCTGGCACCGCAACTGCAAGCCGCCTGCAACGAAGAATTCACCACCGAAGAGCTGGAGAAAATCGGTGAGCGCATCTGGAACATGGAGCGCGAGTTCAACAACGCCGCTGGCTTCACCGCCAAAGACGACAGCCTGCCCAAGCGCCTGCTGACCGAAGCCGCCAAGACCGGTGCTTCCAAAGGCATGGTCAGCAAGCTGCCCGAGATGCTGCCCAAGTACTACGCCGCCCGCGGCTGGGACACGGAAGGCCGTCCGACTGCCGAGACCAAGGCACGCCTGAGCCTCTGAGTTGCCAGAAGACACGCAGGTGATTGGGGGTCGGATCACCGACTGGAGCAAAGCGCAAAGCGTGTGCTCTGACCCCCAATGACCGGAAGCAACGAAGTAGCGGTCTCCTGAGGCCGCTTTCTTTTTTTGGAGAACACGTTCATGACCCACCACGTCATCCTCGGCGCCGGCCCGGCCGGTGTCATCGCTGCCGAAACCATCCGCAAGCACGCGCCCCACGACCGAATCACCATTGTGGGTGACGAAAACGAAGCGCCTTACTCGCGCATGGCCATTCCCTATTTGCTGATTGGCAAGGTGGGCGAAGACGGCACGCATCTGCGCCACACGGCGGGCCATTTTGAAGCGTTGAAGATCACCGTGTTGCGCGGTGTGCGTGCCAAGGTGCTGGACTCGGCCAAGCGCACGCTGGAGCTGAGCGACGGCAACACCCTGGCATTTGACAAATTGCTGATCGCCACCGGCTCGTCGCCCGCCACGCCGCCCATTCCCGGCATCAACGGCCCCGGTGTGCACAGCTGCTGGACCCTGGCCGACGCACGCGCCATTGCCAACTTGGCGCAACCCGGCGCCAAGGTGTTGCAAATGGGCGCAGGCTTCATTGGCTGCATCATCATGGAAGCGCTGCAGCAGCGCGGGGTGGACCTGTCGGTGGTGGAGATGGGCGACCGCATGGTGCCGCGCATGATGGGCCCCACGGCCGGCGGCATGATCAAGGACTGGTGTGCCACCAAGGGTGTGAAGGTGTACACCGGTGCGCGGGTAGAAGCCATTGAGCGCGGTGACGGCGCCGAGCCTGGCCTGCTGGGGAAAATTGCAGAGGTGGTGGGCATTGGGTCATCGGCCCCAGCCAGCGGCAAGATGCGCGTGCGGCTCTCCACGGGTGAACACCTGGAGGCCGATCTGGTGATCAGCGCGACCGGCGTCAAGCCCAATATCGGTTTTCTGGAAAACAGCGGTGTGCGATGCCTGGTGGGCGTGTTGACCGACGAAACCCTGCAAACCAATGTGCCCGGCATTTATGCGGCGGGCGACTGCGCCGAGGCCTTTGACAAGGTGAGTGGCAAGACCATCGTCAGTGCCATTCAGCCCAACGCCGCCGAGCAAGCCCGCGTGGCTGCGCTCAACATGGCCGGCCAGCAGGCCGATCTGAAAGGCGTGACGCAGATCAACGTGTTGGACACGCTGGGCATGATTTCCACCAGTTTTGGCAACTGGGAGGGCGTGCCCGGTGGCGAACACGCCGAGCTGACCGACCAGGCCTCGGGTCGTCACCTGAGCCTGCAGTTCAAGGACGATGTGATGGTCGGCTGCAATTCGGTGGGCTGGACCGACCACGTGGGTGTGATGCGTGGGCTGGTGGAAGGTCAGGTGCGCCTGGGTGAGTGGAAAGACAAGCTCATGCACGACCCGACCCGGCTGATGGACGCCTACCTGGCCAGCGCGCAGGGGCAGGGCCAATGGAGTGGTGCCGCCGACGAGCGCCGCCGTTGACCGCATGGCCACCGGCCCAATGGCCCCGCTGTGCCTTGGCACGGTGTGCGGTCTTGCGGCCGGTATTGCACCCGCATTGTGTTGGCCAACGAAAATGGCACCTATGAACATCACGCTGAAACTGTTTGCCACGCTCACCGACTATTTGCCCGCCGAAGCCCGGCGTAGCAACCAGGTTGCGCTCGACATTGACCCGGCGCTGCCCATCAACAAAATCATTGAGCCCTTTGGCTTGCCGCCCAAGCTGGTGCATCTGGTGCTGGTGAACGGCAAGTACATCGAGCCCGAAAAGCGCATGACGACCACGCTGGTGGAGGGCGATGTGCTGGCCATTTGGCCGCCCATTGCCGGCGGCTAGAGGATGAAACACCCCCGCCGCGCTGTGCGCGACCCCCTCAAGGGGGCGGCACCAGCCGTCTGGCAAAGCCAGCCCGGCGGTGTCTCTGGGGTGGTCCTTGCGCGCCGGTCCTGATCATTGTTCGCGAGGTTGAAACCCTGACATGCAATCAAGCTACGCCGAAACCTTTGAGCGCGACATGGGCTGCACCGAGTCCGAGTGGCTGGGCTGGCTGCCCGCTGCCATTGGCAGTTGTAGCTGGCAGGTGCAAGGCCAGTCGGCCCTGGTGAACATTGCACCCGGTGCCCTGCAGCTGCGCTGGCAGACCATGCCACCCCGGGTGATTGCGCTCATGCGCATGCCGGTGCTGCGAGTAGGCTTTGCGTTCAGCGGCCTGGACAGCGCGCAACGCTACGCGTTCATGAAACGGTTTGACCTGTACATGCAGCGCGGGGGCGGCTGAACGCAGGGTGAAAAAAACCGCAAGCGGCACCCAGCGGCTTGCGGTCTTTTCATGGGGCTTTGAGGCTCATTGAGCCGGGCGACGTGGTGACATCCAGCCCAGCACCGTGTAAGCCAGCACCACCGTGGCTGCCAGGCCCACGCCATACACCAAAGCAATCAAGAACCAGTCGGCCGGGCCACCCGCGTCGGTGAAGCCCGACGAAGACACCCGGGCCATGATCACCAGCGCCACGCCGCCACCGAAGATGCCGAGCACCTCGGACAGCACCAGACGGCGCGAAACCAGGCCGCGTTCGCGCACCAGCAAGGCGACAAACGCCACCACGCCCACCACCGCAGCGGCCAGCATGATCCAGAGCCAAAAGCCCAGCATTTCTTGAAACACAGACAGGAAAACCAGCGGGTCGAGTTCTTTCATGGGGTTCTCCTTTGGGGTCAGGCGCGGCCGCGCAGCATGCTGATGTAGGTGGGTTTGAGCGCCATGGTTTTCATGACCCAGCTGATCCACAGCTCTTCCAGCGGTGCAATCACGCCGGGGAACGACGTGATGAGGTTGTCCTTGTAGTCAAACTCGATCAGCATTGCCTGGCCCAGGCGCGTGATCAGCGGGCACGAGGTGTAGCCGTTGTAAACCTCGTTGGAGGCTTTGCCGGTGATGTCGCCGATCAGGTGTTAGCGGCGGTCTAAACCCGCGTAAATCTGGCGGCGGTAAGTGGTGACGGAATTTGGTGACGTAATCCGGTGTTCATTTCTGGTGGCGGATTCTGGGTGCGGTTTTCGGTGCTGAGCGTGCCAAC
>NZ_JBVPZC010000031.1:0-39284 GCF_055702805.1 Hydrogenophaga sp. LT287
CGCAAACAGGTCGTGAGGCTGTACAGACAAGGCACCAAGATCATGCAGATCGTCACGATGACGGGGCTGAGCTACCCGACAGTGCGAACGGCTATCGATCTGTTTGACGCTGGCGGCTGGGGTGCGATACGTCCCGCTGTTCGTGGACGAGCCAGAGGCGATGGCCGGGTGCTCGGTCAGGCGCAGGAAGACACCATCCAGCGCCTGATCATCGACAAACGCCCCGAGCAGCTCAAGATGGATTTCAGCTTGTGGAGCCGGGCCGCAGTGGGTCAGCTCATCGAACAGGAATTTGGCATCAAGCTGCAAGTGCGCAGCATCGGCAAGTACCTCACCCGCTGGGGCTTCACACCGCAAAAGCCCATCAAGCGCGCTTACGAGCAAAGCCCTGCTGCCGTGCAGGCTTGGTTGGAGGGCGAGTACCCCGGCATTGAGCAGCGCGCCAGGGCCGAGGGGGCCGAGATTCACTGGGGCGACGAGACGGCCTTGGTCAACACCGATGTGCGCGGCAGGAGCTTCGCGCCAGCGGGCAAAACACCGGTGGCCATGGCCGTGGGCGGCACCCGTCAAAAGCTCTCCATGATTGCCACGGTGACCAACCAGGGCAAGACGCGGTGGATGATCATTGACGAGGCTTTCGATGCTGAGAAGCTCATCGAATTCCTACAAGCTTTGATCAAGGACGCGGGTAAAAAAGTCTTTCTGATTCTGGACAACCTGCGGGTCCACCACAGCAAGCTGGTGAAGGCTTGGGTGGCTGAGCGGCAGGACCAGATCGAGTTGTTCTACCTGCCCAGCTACAGCCCACAGCTCAACCCAGAGGAGCGGCTCAATGCGGACTTGAAGCAGGAGATGGGCAAGCGCGTGCCGGTGCGAACCAAGGCCAAGCTACGCGATGCGGCCAACGATCACATGGCGATGCTGGAGCAAAACCCCGAGCGCGTCATGAGCTACTTCCAGGACCGTCACGTTCGATATGCAGCTTAAGACTTCACAGGGCCGGATCAATAAGGTCATGCGGAATTGCTTGCCCGCCACACTGGTTGCCACTCTGAAAGTGCGCCTGCGTGCGTGCATACGCACGCAGAAGCCGCTCAGCATTCGGTCTCGCAAGAGACGCCCATCCCTTGCGGTGCTGTGGAGCAGCAAGGATTCGCTGATAAGTACAATCACGACAACGTTCCCTTTGGCAAAACGAGGACAAAGTCCTCAGAAAAACCGCTGATCTCCGGCGCGAACCGTGTATTTGCCACACCACACTGCTTGATGCGGATCGGGCGCCTCGACGACGCCCGTGTTGGGCTCGATGGTGCAAGAGGGATTGATTTCAAAGGAATTTCCATGAGTCTCCAATGCGGCATCGTGGGCCTGCCCAACGTCGGCAAGTCCACCCTTTTCAACGCGCTGACCAAAGCCGGCATCGCAGCTGAAAACTATCCCTTTTGCACCATCGAGCCGAACACCGGCGTGGTGGAAGTGCCCGATCCACGCCTGCAGCAGCTGGCCGAGATCATTTCGCCCGAGCGCATCGTGCCGGCCATCGTGGAGTTTGTGGACATCGCGGGCCTGGTGGCCGGTGCCAGCACGGGCGAGGGCCTGGGCAACAAGTTTCTGGCGCATATCCGTGAGACCGACGCCATCGTCAACGTGGTGCGCTGCTTTGAAGACGACAACGTGATCCACGTGGCCAACAAGATCGACCCGATCGCCGACATCGAGGTCATTCAGACCGAGCTGTGCCTGGCCGACCTGGCGGCGGTGGAAAAAGCCTTGCACCGCGTGCAAAAAACGGCACGCTCGGGCGACAAGGAGTCGATCAAGCTGGTGGCGATTCTGGAAAAGTGCCAGGCCGCGCTGAACGACGTGAAGCCGGTGCGCACCATTGATTTCAGCAAGGAAGAACTGCCGCTGTTGAAGCAGTTTTTCCTGATCACGGCCAAGCCCGCCATGTTTGTGGCCAACGTGGCCGAAGACGGCTTTGAAAACAACCCGCTGCTGGACCGCCTGAAGGCATTTGCCGACGCGCAAAACGCGCCGGTGGTGGCCATTTGCGCCAAGCTCGAAGCCGAGATGAGCGAGATGATCGACGAAGACCGCCAGATGTTTCTGGAAGAGCTGGGCCAGAGCGAGCCGGGCCTGAACCGCCTGATTCGCGCCGCCTACAAGTTGCTGGGCCTGCAAACCTATTTCACCGCGGGCGTGAAAGAGGTGCGCGCCTGGACCATCCATGTGGGTGACACCGGCCCGCAGGCGGCTGGCGTGATCCACACCGACTTTGAGAAGGGCTACATCCGCGCCCAGACCATCGCGTTTGACGACTACATCACCTACAAAGGCGAGCAGGGCGCGAAAGATGCCGGCAAGATGCGCGCTGAAGGCAAAGACTACGTGGTCAAAGACGGTGACGTGCTGAACTTTTTGTTCAGCAGCTGAGCATGAGCAACGCCCAGCGGCCCGAAGCCCAGCGGCCCGAAGCCCAGCGCCTGTCCAAGCGCCTGGCGGCCCAGCTGCCCTGCTCGCGCAGCGACGCCGAAAACTACATCGCCGGGGGCTGGGTGCGGGTGGACGGCGTGGTGGTGGAAGAACCCATGGAGCGCGTGCGCGACGAGCAAACGGTGGTGCTGGACCCCAAGGCCAAGATGGAGGTTCTGGAGTCGATCACGCTGATCTGGCACAAACCGCACAACCGGGTGCTGCCCGACGAACCGTTTCTGCCCGACGCGCTGGCCGCCAAATGGTTCACCAACACCAACCGTTTCAAGGGTGACCGCTCGGGCGTGCGCCCGCTTAAGGCGCACCGCCACAAGCTGCTGCCGGTGGCAGCACTGTCCACCGCCATGAGCGGGTTGATGGTGTTCACCCAAAACCCGAGCGTGGCGCGCAAGATCACCGACGCGTCGGCCCAGATTGAGCACGAGTGGCTGGTGGAAGTGGCCGAAGACCCGGCCCTGGAAGACGATGCCCGGCGCGATGCGGTGCTCAAGTCCTTGTCGAAAGCGCTGTTTTTCGACGGCTGGACGGTGCCATCGGCGCGCGCCAGTTGGCAGAGCGAGCTGCGGCTGCGCCTGGCCATCAAAGGCAACCTGCCGGGCCAGGTGGAACACCTGTGTGAGCGAGCCGGGCTCAAGATCACGGCCGTGCGCCGGCTGCGGCTGGGTCGCATTGGCCTGGCCGGCTTGCCGGTGGGCGAGTGGCGTTACCTGATGCCTTACGAGCGCTTCTGAACTTGGGCGGCCCAGACGCTCAGCGCCATGGCCGCCAGCATCACCATCAGGCCCACTTCATGCAGGCGCAGCATCTGGCCTTGCGCAATCATCACGCCGCCCAGCGCAGCCCCCATGCCCTGGCCGGCGTACATGGCTGACGTGTTCAGCGCCACCGTGGCCGGCGCCAGCGCTGGCGACATGTGGACCAGCCGGGCCTGCTGTGCCGAGTTGGCGGCAAAGCAGCCAATGGCCCAGGGCACCAGCACCAGGGCCTGCTGCCACAGGCCCGCGCGGCCCAGCGGCCACAGCAGCAGGCTCAGCGCCATGCCGCCCATCATCAGCAGGGCTCCGCGCGAGGCGCCAATGCGGTCGATCCAGCGCGACAGCGCCACGTTGCCTGCCAGACCAAACGCGCCAAACCACAGAAACAGCAGCGACAAGGTGCCGCCGCCGATGCCCAGCGTTTGCACCAGATAGGGCGCAAAGTAGGAAAACAGGGTGAACTGGGCAAACGCGGACAGCAGCGTCACGCCCACCGCCAGCATGGGTGCCGGCGAGCCCAGCGTCTGGCCCCAGGCCTGGCGCGATAGCGCCGCTGGGCGGATGCCGTTGGGCATGTCGCGCCACACCCAGGCGGCGCTGGCGACCGACATCAGCGCCACCAGGCCAAAGGCCCAGCGCCAGCCCAGCGTGCCGCCGATCCAGGCCGACAGCGGCATGCCCATGACCGACGCCACCGACCAGCCCAGAAACACAAACGTGATGGCCCGCCCGCGCTGCGAGGCGGGCACCAGCAAGCCCACGCAGGCGGCGGCCTGCGGCGTGAAGATGGCCGGTGAAATCACCGCCAGCACCCTCAGCGGCAGCAGGGCTGTGTAGTTGGGCGCCAGCGCGCAAATGCCCATGAGCAGTGCGTACCAGACCAGCGAGAGCGTGAGCAGGCGCCGGCGGTCCCAGCCGGCCACCAGGGTGGCAAAGGTGGGTGCGCCCAGGCCCATCAAAATGGCGCCGGCCGTGATGAGCTGGCCCGCCTGCGGAATGGACACGCCCAGCGACTGGCTGATGTCGTTGAGCGTGCCCGGCACCACCATCACACCAGTGCCGATGACGAAATTGCCCATCATCAGCGCCCAGAGGGCGCGCGGCAGGGCGGCGTCGCGTGGGTCATGTGGGCAGGCGCTTGGCGTGGGGCGTTCAAGTATCGCCCCGAAGCGCCGGGGGCATCAGAACGGGAGTCCCCCCGGGAACACCCAGAGCAGGGCACCCGTCATGGTGAGGTAGCGCGCCAACTTGCCCACCGCCATGTAGGCCACGCAGGGCCAGAACGGAAACTTGAGCCAGCCGGCCACGGCGCACAGCGGGTCGCCCACCACCGGCAGCCACGACAGCAGGCACGCCTTGGGGCCAAAGCGCTCCAGCCAGCGCAGCGCCCGTGGGTGCGGTGTGTGGGTGTGGCGGGCTTTGTCCACCACTTTGTGCGCGCCCAGACCCATGGCCCAGCTGACGGCGCCGCCCAGGGTGTTGCCCGCGGTGGCCACAAAGATCACGGGCCAGAACAGTTCGGGGCTGAGTTTGATGAGCGCAAACACCGCCGGCTCGGAGCCCATGGGCAGCAGCGTGGCTGAAATGAACGCCACCACAAACAGGGTGCTCAGGCCGACCTCGGGCAGGGAGAGCAGTTGCAGCAGGGAAACGATCCAGTCGGGCATGGGCGGTCAAGGGTCTCAAGAAAAGTGTGGTGCAGCATATCGCCTGCTGAAAAAACAGGCAGATACAATGCCCATCCTTCCCGCCCAGGTTTTACCGGGCTCTGCGCGGCTGCGCACCACCACCCATTCTCCCATCGCCATGCAACTGGGTCCGTACACCCTGCCCAACGCTTTGTTTGTCGCACCCATGGCGGGTGTGACGGACCGGCCGTTTCGCAAGCTCTGCAAGCGGCTGGGTGCGGGCTACGCGGTGAGCGAAATGGTGACCTCGCGCCCCGACCTGCAAGACAGCCTGAAGACCTCGCGCCGGGCCGACCACAGCGGTGAGCCTGGCCCGATTGCGGTGCAGATTGCGGGCACCGACGCGCAGATGATGGCCGACGCCGCCCGCTACAACATCGACCGTGGCGCGCAAATCATTGACATCAACATGGGCTGCCCGGCCAAAAAAGTGTGCAACAAATGGGCCGGCTCTGCCCTGATGCAGGACGAAGCGCTGGCACTGGAGATCGTGCAAGCCGTGGTGAACGCCTGTGCGCCGCACGGCGTGCCCGTGACCCTGAAAATGCGCACCGGCTGGTGTGCCGAAGGCAAGAATGCGCCGACCATCGCGCTCGCCGCCGAGGCCGCGGGCGTGCAGATGCTGACTGTGCATGGCCGCACCCGCGAGCAAGGCTACAAAGGTTTTGCCGAGCACGACACCGTGGCCCACATCAAGAGCCTGGTGAAGATTCCGGTGGTGGCCAACGGCGACATTGACAGCCCCGAAAAAGCCCGCGCGGTGCTGGCCCGCACCGGCGCCGACGCCCTCATGATCGGCCGCGCTGCCCAGGGCCGTCCCTGGATCTTCCGCGAGATCGCGCACTTTCTCGCCACCGGCGAACAGCTGCCGCCGCCCGACCTGCTGGACGTGAAGGCCTGGTTGCTCGACCACCTGGAAGACCACTACAGCCTGTATGGCGAATTCACCGGCGTGCGCAGCGCGCGCAAGCACCTGGGCTGGTATGCACAGGCCCTGCCCCTGCCCGGTGGCGCCGCGGCGGTGTTTCGCCGCCAGATCAACACGCTCACCACCGCGCAGGCACAGCTGGACTGCGTGCGCGAGCATTTCGACGCCTGGGCTTCTGCACCAGAGCACACCATGACCCGAGAAGACAACTGGAAACTGGCCGCATGAGCAAGCACAACCTGCACGACTGTGTTCGTGCCAGCATGGAAGATTTTTTCCACGACCTCAACGGCACCGACCCGGCGGGCCTGCACGACATGCTCGTGAAAGCGGTGGAAAAACCGCTGCTTGAAGTGGTGATGGAACAGGCCCAAAACAACCAGTCGCGCGCGGCGCAATGGCTGGGCCTGAACCGCAACACGCTGCGCAAAAAACTGCTCGAACACAACCTGCTGTGAAGCTCGGCACCTCGCTGCGGTCTTCTGGCTCCACTCTTTTCCCTCAACGCTGAACCTTCCCATGCGCGCACTTATTTCCGTCTCCGACAAAACCGGCATCGTCGAACTGGCCCAGACCCTGCACGGCCTGGGCGTGTCCCTCATATCCACCGGCGGCACCGCCAAGCTGCTGGCCGAGCAGGGTCTGCCGGTGACCGAAGTGGCCGAGGTCACGGCCTTTCCCGAAATGCTGGACGGCCGCGTGAAGACCCTGCACCCCAAGGTGCACGGCGGCCTGCTGGCGCGCCGCGATGTACCCGAGCACATGGCCGCTCTGCAGGCGCATGGCATCGACACCATCGACCTGCTGATCGTCAACCTGTACCCGTTTGAAGCCACCGTGGCCAAGCCCGGCTGCACGCTGGAAGACGCGATCGAAAACATCGACATCGGCGGCCCGGCCATGGTGCGCAGTGCGGCCAAAAACTGGAAAGACGTGGCGGTGCTGACCGACGCCGCCCAGTACCCGGCCGTGATCGACGAACTGAAGGCCAGCGGCAAGCTGAGCGACAAGACGCGGTTTGCCCTGTCGGTGGCGGCGTTCAACCGCATCAGCCAGTACGACGGCGCCATCAGCAACTACCTCTCAAGCATCCAGTTCGACCAAGCCGAGGGTGTGCCCCAGCGCAGCGAATACCCCGGCCAGAGCAACACCCAGTTCGTCAAGCTGCAAGACCTGCGCTACGGCGAAAACCCGCACCAGACGGCCGCTTTCTACCGCGACCTGCACCCCGCTGCCGGCTCGCTGGTGACCGCGCAGCAGCTGCAGGGCAAAGAGCTGAGCTACAACAACATTGCCGATGCCGACGCCGCCTGGGAGTGCGTGAAGAGCTTTGACGCGCCCGCGTGCGTGATCGTCAAGCACGCCAACCCCTGCGGTGTGGCCGTGGGCAAAGACGCCCTCGAGTCTTACAGCAAGGCCTTCCAGACCGACCCCACCAGCGCCTTTGGCGGCATCATCGCTTTCAACCGCCCGGTGGACCAGGCCGCGGCCGAGGCGGTCAGCAAGCAGTTTGTCGAGGTGCTGATGGCACCGGCCTACACGCCCGAAGCGCTGGCCGTCTTCAAAGCCAAGGCCAATGTGCGCGTGCTGCAGATTGAGCTGCCCGCGGGCGCGGCTGGCCGCAACAGCCAGGACATCAAGCGCATCGGCTCGGGGCTCTTGATCCAGAGCGCCGACAACCACGAACTCCAGCGCGCCGACCTGAAGGTGGTCACGAAGCTGCAACCCACCGAACAGCAGCTGGACGACCTGATGTTTGCCTGGAAAGTGGCGAAATACGTCAAGTCCAACGCCATCGTGTTTTGTAAAGACGGCATGACCATGGGCGTGGGCGCCGGCCAGATGAGCCGCCTGGATTCAGCCCGCATCGCCAGCATCAAGGCCGGCCACGCGAACCTGACGCTGCAAGGCACTGCGGTGGCCAGCGACGCTTTCTTCCCGTTCCGCGACGGGCTGGATGTGGTGGTGGACGCGGGCGCAACCTGCGTCATCCAACCCGGTGGCTCGATGCGCGACCAGGAAGTGATCGACGCGGCCGACGAACGTGGTGTGGTGATGGTGTACAGCGGCGTACGCCACTTCAGGCACTGAACCAGCGGACGCTTCGCGAGAAGTGTCTTGCTCCCTCTCCCTCTGGGAGCGGGTTGGGGTGAGGGCTCTTCGGGGCCCTTTTCTCTTTCTGCGGCGGTTTCGCTCGTATGCAGTTTCTCGCCAAAATGGGGGGAGGGCAGGGGGTCGGGGCATCCGCTCTCAGGCTCACCTCGCGGGCCGCTGTTCGGGTCCGCTGGCGTTTCCTCGTGAACACGGCTTGGGCGCTCGCTGTCTGTGGCAACCGCGAATGGAGCCTGCGACCAGACTGCCCCAACCCCCTACCCTGATGATGGGTGGGTGTGTCAGCAAGAGCAGCCAACGCGCACTCTGTTGGCTTTTGGTTGGCATGCCCAAACGCATTTGAAGGTGGGTGGTGCGGGCTGACGGGCGCAGGCTCCATTCGCGGTTGCTTCAGTATCAGCGTGCCAGCAACACCGTTGACGAACCGAAGCAGGCGCACCCGAAGCAGCCGCCCGCGAGGTGAGCCGGAGCACGGCAGCTCCACCATCCACCTGGTGCGAGGTGTTGGCGTGAAACGCAGCGGGCAGCACAAAAGCAAATGGCCGGAAGAACCGGCCGACTGAACGTACAACGAAAGAAGGCGAAAGCCGTTACCGGCCCAGCAGCTTGAACACGTCGCGCGCGGCCGAAACGGTGTCGGCAATGTCCTGCGCCGTGTGCGCTGCGCTCACGAACCCCGCCTCGTACAAAGCCGGGGCGATGTACACACCGCGGTCCAGCAGACCGTGGAAGAGTTTGTTGAAGGTTGGGCCGTCGGTCGTCATCACCTTGGCGTAGTTTTGCGGCAGTTCATCGAACAGGAAGAAGCCGAACATGCCGCCCTGGCTATCGCCGCACATCGTCACGCCCTCTGCGGTGGCGGCGGCGGTCAGGCCGCTCACCAGCGACTGCGTGGTAGCAGACAGCGCTTCATAAAAACCAGGCTTCTGGATTTCTTTCAGCGTGGCCAAGCCACAGGCGGTGGCCACCGGGTTGCCGCTCAGCGTGCCAGCTTGGTACACGCCGCCCAGCGGAGCCAGTTGCTCCATCACCGCGCGCTTGGCGCCAAAGGCCGCCAGCGGCATGCCGCCGCCGATCACCTTGCCCATGACCGTCATGTCGGGCTCGAAACCAGGAATCAGCTGGGCATACACGCTCTGCGCGCCGCCGAGCGCGACACGGAAGCCCGTCATCACCTCGTCAAACGCCAGCAGCGCACCGTGCTGCGTGCACAGTTCGCGGCAACGCTTCATGAACGGCACGCTGGCGCGCACAAAGTTCATGTTGCCGGCGATCGGTTCGATCATCAGGCAGGCCACTTCGGGGCCGTGCTCAATGAACGCCGCTTCAAGCTGCTCAATGTTGTTGTATTCGAGCACGATGGTGTGCTGAACCACCTCGGGCGGCACGCCGGCGCTGGTGGGGTTGCCGAAGGTGGCCAGGCCTGAGCCCGCTTTCACCAGCAGCGCGTCAGCATGGCCGTGGTAGCAGCCTTCGAACTTGATGATCTTCTTGCGGCCGGTGGCGCCGCGCGCCAGGCGGATGGTGCTCATGCCGGCTTCGGTTCCCGAACTCACCAGACGCACCATGTCGATGCTGGGCACCAGCTTGATGATTTCTTCGGCCAGTTCCACCTCGCGCTCGGTCGGCGCGCCGTACGAAAAGCCTTCCAGCACGGCCTTTTGCACCGCTTCCACCACGGCCGGGTGGCCATGGCCCAGGATCATCGGGCCCCAGGAACCGATGTAGTCGATGTATTTCTGGCCATTGGCGTCCCAAAAATAGGCACCCTGCGCACGCTGCACAAAACGCGGCGTGCCGCCCACCGCCTTGAAGGCGCGCACGGGCGAATTCACGCCGCCGGGGATCAGGGCTTTGGCGCGTTCAAACAGTTCTTGGTTGCGGTCGGTCATGGTGGTTTCTCTTCGATGCGTGAGGTTCGGTGGCGGGTCAGTGGCGGGTGGTGTCCAGTGGAAAGTCACCCGCATCCAGTGTGGTTTCAGAGGACGCCTCCGCGTCGTCTGCTTCATCGTCGTCTTCGTGGGCCCAGAACAGGCGGTCGGGTACAGCGTGGCCCATGCCCGGCTGAAAGCCGGCATCCAGGCACTGGTCCAAGTACGTCAGGGCTTCGGCACAGGCCGATTGCAGGTCGGCACCACCCGCGATGAGCGCGCACAGGGCGGCCGACAGTGTGTCGCCCGCGCCAGCAAAGGTGGCGTCGAAGCGTTCG
This sequence comes from Hydrogenophaga sp. LT287, assembly GCF_055702805.1. Classification (NCBI taxonomy): domain Bacteria; kingdom Pseudomonadati; phylum Pseudomonadota; class Betaproteobacteria; order Burkholderiales; family Comamonadaceae; genus Hydrogenophaga; species Hydrogenophaga sp. LT287. Next base: position 10,186 of record NZ_JBVPZC010000031.1, read on the forward strand.
TAGCGGGCGGTGGCCAGCACCGTTTCGGGCGAAGCCAAGTGGCTTTCCAAGTATTGGTCGGCCGCGTTGAAACCCGTCACCAAGGTGTAGGGCACGCCGTGGGTGGCGGCGGCACGCGCAATCTCGCGTGGGCTCGGCGCGCGGTCGCCCTCCCATTCGGGCAGCAGCCAGCGGCACAGGGTGCTGTGGTTGCCCACCAGCACGGTGGTCTGGGGCAGCAGCAATTCGGCGCAGGCATCCAGGTAGGTTTCGATGGCGAGTTCGTCCCACCACGACAGGTCGGGCATGTAGGTCACCACAGGCACATCGGCGTAGTCGGACGTGATTTCGGCGATGACGCTGAGGTTTTCCGGGCTGCCCACAAAACCCACTTTGAAGGCTTGCACGGGCATGTCCTCCAGCACGCAGCGGGCCTGGTCGCCCACAGCCTCTTCGTCAAAGGTCACGTGGTCGTGGATTTCGGTTGTGTCGCGGATGTAGGCGCCGGTCACGACGGAGAGCACATGGGCCGACGCGCTGGACATGGCGGTGATGTCGGCGCTGAGGCCGCCTGCACCGCTCGAATCGTTGGCGTTAAACACCATCACACAAGGCAGGCTGGTTTCACTGGGGACACCGGCCGAAGGGGGCGAAAGGGATTCAGGGGTGTCGGACATGGGGCTGTGTGAGAAGCAGGGCGGGCGGGTCTTGAAAAGGACGCCGACCTGCGTGCAAAGAAATACCAGCGGACAACCGGTCATGAATGACCTGCAAGCGGCCTGCGGGCGGCTTATGGGGGTCGATACAATGATTGCATTCTATGACAATGCCCCCTATAACCATGACCGAAACCAAGACTTGGATGTGCCTGATCTGCGGCTGGATTTACGACGAGGCCACCGGTGATCCCGAGCACGGCGTAGCGCCCGGAACCCCCTGGGCGCAGGTGCCCATGAACTGGACCTGCCCCGAGTGCGGCGCGCGCAAAGAAGATTTTGAAATGGTGCAAATCTGACGCGGGTTCGCCATGCCGTGGTGAGTCTTCGCGGTTCGGGCATCGGGCATGTGTGCCCGATGCGTGGCCTCTGTCCTGACCTGTTTTCTGGAGCAACCCCACCGTGAGCACGACACCCGCACTGAAAGTTCTGGTGGTTGACGACAGCAACACCATTCGCCGCAGCGCCGAAATTTTCCTCAAGCAGGGCGGGCACGAAGTGCTGTTGGCCGACGACGGCTTTGATGCTTTGTCCAAGATCAACGACTACCAGCCCGATCTGGTGTTTTGCGACATCCTCATGCCCCGGCTGGACGGCTACCAGACCTGCGCCATCATCAAGCGCAACGCCCGTTTTTCCAGCATCCCCGTGGTGATGCTGTCGTCCAAAGACGGTGTGTTCGACAAGGCGCGCGGTCGTATGGTCGGCTCGCAGGAATACCTTACCAAGCCCTTCACCAAAGACCAGTTGTTGCACGCGGTGCAGCAGTTTGGCGCCAACCTCACCGGAGCCGTTTGATGCCCATCCAGAAAGTGCTGATCGTGGACGACTCGAAAACCGAGTTGATGGTTTTGTCGGACCTGCTGGGTAAAAACGGCTACAGCGTGCGCACCGCCGAGAATGCGGAAGAGGCCTTTCGTCGGCTCGGAGAGGAAAAGCCGGAACTGATTTTGATGGACGTGGTGATGCCCGGTCAGAATGGTTTTCAGTTGACGCGAGCGATTGCCCGCGACCCGCAGTATTCGAGCATTCCCATCATCATGTGTACCAGCAAAAATCAGGAAACCGACCGTGTCTGGGGCATGCGCCAAGGCGCGCGTGACTACGTCACGAAGCCTGTGAACGCTGAAGAGCTGCTGTCCAAGATTCGGGCGCTGGGTTGAGCGGCGCCGCCACTCCCTTGCACGCGACCCGATAAACACCCAGCATGGCCAACCGACAGTCACTCAGGGATTTGCAGGAACGGCTGGCGCAGCGTCTGACCGCCGCCAAATCTGAAGCCGCCACAGCCTCTTGGCTGGCCGTGGAAGCCCGGGGCCAACGCTATTTGTTCCCGTTGGTGCAATCGGGTGAAATCTTCCCCTGGGCTTCGGTTCAGCCCGTGCCTTACACCAAGCCCTGGTATGCGGGCGTGGCCAGTTTGCGTGGCGGCTTGCATGGCGTGGTCGATCTGGGGAGGCTGGTTGAGCGAGCCTCCGATGCGGTGCAGTTGACCGATCGGATCACATCCGAGTCGCGGCTCGTCAGCCTGCATGGCGCGCTGGGTGTCAACGCCGTGTTGTGGATTGACCGGTTGCTGGGCCTGCGCAACCCCGCCATGTTCAGCGCTTTGAGTGAGGCCCCTGCGGGCTCACCCCCTTATTTCACCCGCTGTCTGGTTGATCATCAGGGACTGCCCTGGCAAGAAATTGATCTTCAGGCACTTGCGGCCGAACCCGAATTCCTGGCCATCGCTGCCTGACGGTTGAAAACCGTCGGCTGATGCCGGTGATACGCACTTTGTTTTCTGTTGGAAGGTTTTTTTCATGGCCATGCTTGATCGAATCCAGGGACTGTTCAAGAAAAAAACCGGGGACGAACCCGATTTGAGCGGCGCCACCGATCAGGAGCTGGCAGAACTCGCTGCAGCGCGCTTGGCGCCCGACCTGTCCGCTGACGATTTCGCTCCCAGCCGCATGGCCGGTGATGAAGATATGCCTTTGCAGGCGGGCCTGGTCACGCTCCCCTTGCTCGGGCGCAAGCCGGCCGAACAGCACCAGCGGATGTTGGCATCCTTGCTGGCGTTTGGTTTGGTGGTGCTGGGCGGTGTCACTTTTTTCGCACTGAGCCAGACGGAAAAAATCGGTCAGCAGGTGGCCGCCAGCGGTCAGGCGCTGATGCAGTCGCAGCGCTTGGCCAAGAGCGTTTCCCAGGCCCTGATTGGCAGCCCTTCGGCATTCCCGGAAGTGCGTGAGAGCTCTGACGTGCTGGCGCGCAACCTGCGTGGCCTGCAAGCGGGCGATGCCGAACTGTCCATTGACTCGCTCGGTCCTCAATACGCAGGCCAGCTGGAAGCGCTGCTGCCCAAGGTGGAGGCCGCTGAACGAAACGCTGCGGCGGTGCTCAGCCAGCAAGCCATCTTGACCCAGGTGGGCAATGCCTTGCGCACCATCAACCGCCAGTCGTCTGACTTGCTGGAAATCGCCGAAACCATTTCATCGCTCAAGCTGCAGCAAAACGCGCCGGCTGCTGAAATCTCTGCCTCGGGCCAGCTGGTGATGTTGACGCAGCGCATCGGCAAATCGGCCAACGAGTTTCTGACCATGGAGGGCGTGAGCCCCGAGGCGGTGTTTTTGCTGGGCAAAGACCTGAACACCTTCAAGGAAATCACCGAGGGTTTGCTCAAGGGTAGCGAAGAGTTGCGTTTGGCCCCCGCCACGGACGAGCAGATTCGCGAGCGCCTTGATGCGTTGCTGGCGCTGTACGAAGAAACCCGAACCGAAGCGGGCGCCATTCTGGGCAACCTGCAGGGCCTGGTGTCGGCGCGTGAAGCCCAAGCCAGCATCATTGCCGACAGCGAGCCGCTGCGCCTGAGCCTGCAGACCTTGCAAGGCGATCTGTCTTCGCGCTCGGGCTTGGGAGGGGCGGCTTTGGTGGCGCTGCTGGCTTCGGCGCTGTTTGCGCTGGCTTGCGGCGCTGGTCTGGCCTATGTGCAGCTGCTCGACAGCCGCCAGCGCCAGCGCGTGGCCGAAGGCCAGAAGGTAGCAGCCGAATCGCTGGAACAAGACGCCAAGCGCGTCAACGATGCCAACCAGGCGGCCATTTTGCGGTTGATGAACGAATTGCAGACTGTGGCCGAGGGCGATCTGACGCAAGAAGCCACCGTGACCGAAGACATCACGGGTGCCATCGCCGACTCGGTGAACTACACGGTGGAAGAACTGCGTTCGCTGGTGGGCAACGTGCAGGCCACGGCCACACGGGTGGCGCAAACCACCTCGGCGGTGGAAAGCACGTCCACCGAGCTGCTGGCGGCTTCGAACGAGCAGCTGCGCGAAATTCGCGAAACCGGTCAGTCGGTGGTGGACATGGCGCAGCGCATCAACCAGGTGTCGGGTCAGGCCCAAGAGTCGGCCGCGGTGGCCCGTGTGTCGCTGCAGGCCGCCGAGTCGGGTTTGCAGGCGGTGCAGGATGCCATTGGCGGTATGAACGCCATCCGCGACCAGATCCAGGAAACCTCCAAGCGCATCAAGCGTCTGGGTGAGTCGTCGCAGGAAATTGGTGAAATCACGGAGCTGATTTCTGACATTACCGAACAGACCAACGTGCTGGCGCTGAACGCCGCCATTCAGGCCGCGTCTGCTGGTGAAGCCGGGCGCGGCTTCTCGGTGGTGGCCGAAGAGGTGCAGCGACTCGCTGAACGCTCCGCCGACGCCACCCGCCAGATTGCGGCGCTGGTGAAGGCCATTCAGACCGACACCCAAGACGCGGTGGCCGCTATGGAGCGCTCCACGCAGGGTGTGGTCGAAGGGGCCAAACTGTCGGACAACGCCGGTACCGCGCTGTCTGAAATTGACCGGGTGTCGCGCCGCCTGGCCGAGCTGATCGAGCAAATTTCCAATGCCACGTCCCGCGAAGCCGATTCGGCCAACGAGGTGGCGGGCAACATTCAGCACATCTTTGCCGTGACCGAGCAGACCGGTGAAGGCACGCGTTCCACGGCCCAACAGGTGCGAGAGTTGTCTGTCATGGCCGAGGAGCTGCGCCAGTCGGTGGCACGGTTCAAGATCGCCTGACGTACGGTTAGACCCTGATCGCGCAGAACCCGTTCGAGACCCAACCTCACACCAACATGCTGGACACCACCCGAACCGACAGTTCGCAGACGGACGCTCCGCTCGCCGACCTCGGTCCGCTGGCCTGGGTATTCGACGAGCTGCGCAAATCGCTGGACGCCGCGAACAAAGCCATCAAGCGCTTCGTCCGTGAGACCGAGCAATCGCGCAACAACGACCTGGAAGCGGTCGACCCCAGTTCGTTGCGCGTGGCGCGCCAGCAGATTCACCAGGCCGTGGGTGCGCTCGAAATGGTGGGGCTGGGTGCTCCAGCCCAGGTGCTGCGGGCCATGGAAGCGGCGGTGCAGCGATTTGTGCAGCGCCCTCTGGTGTGCAACGAAGAGGCCGCGCGCAAGGTCGAACAGGCCAGCTTCGCGCTGGTTGAGTACCTGGAGGCGGTGCTCAACAACAAGCCGGTGCAGCCGGTGGCGCTGTTTGCGCAGTACCGCGAAGTGCAGGAGCTGGCCGCCGCCGAGCGGGTACACCCGGCCGACTTGTGGCCCTATGAGCCGCGCGGCGTGAATGTGGCCGCGCCTGCCAACACCACGCCTTTGCGCTGCGATGCACCTTTGCGTTCGCTGTTTGACCGGCTGGTGTTGCTGGTGGTCAAGACGCAAAGCCCGGCGGGTGCACAGCAGCTGGCCAAGCTCAGCGCGGGTTTGTCGGCTGGTGCAGCTGAGCCGCGCGCGCAAACTTTCTGGCGTGTGGCAGCCGCCTACTTTGAGGCGGTGGCCCACCAGTTGCTGCCTGCCGATGTGTATGTCAAGCGCGCGGCGTCGCGCATCTTGTTGCAGTTTGCCTCTTTCGCGCAGGGTCAAAACCAGGTGTCTGAGACCCTGTTGCACGACCTGCTGTTCTTTTGTTCGCAATCCCACGGCGCCACGCCGGCCAAGACCCCGCACCTAATCGCGGTGCGTGAGGCCTTCGGTTTGCAAGCCGCAGAGCCGGTGGACTACCAGCTGGCGACGCTGGGTCGGTACGACCCGGCCATCCTGGCGCAGGCGCGCAAACGCATCAACGCGGCCAAGGAAGCCTGGTCGCTGTTTTCCGGTGGCGACGCCAGCCGGGGGCGCCAGGTGGTTGACCAGTTCGGCCTGATTGGTGATTCGCTGCTCAAGCTGCACCCGGCCAGCACGGTGCTGGCGCAAGCCTTGCTCAAGGCAGCCGATCAAGCCGCCCAGGAACCGATGGGCGTGCGCCCCGAGCTCGCCATGGAGGTGGCCACGACCACCTTGTACCTGGAAGCGGCGTTTGAAGATTTTGACCCGAACGACGCGGAGATGACCGAGCGCACCCAGGCGCTGGCGGCCCGCCTGGAACAGGTGCTGGCTGGTGCTCCCGCGCAGCCACTGGCGCCCTGGATGGAGCAGCTCTACCGCCGAGTGAGCGACCGCCAGACCATGGGCAGCGTCGTGGGTGAGCTCAAGGTGTCGCTGGGTGAGGCCGAAAAATCACTCGACCAGTTTTTCCGCGCTCCCAACGAAAAAGGCTGCCTGCACGTGGCGGTGTCGCAGTTGGCGCAAATGCGCGGTGTGCTGTCCGTGCTCGGGCTCGACCAGGCGGTGCAGACGGTGGCGCGCATGCGTGCCACGGTGGACCAGATTCTGGACACCGAAGTGGACGAAGCCTTGGCCCGTGAGGCCGGCACCTTCCAGCAGTTGGGCAACAACCTGAGCGCCTTGAGCTTTCTGGTTGACATGCTGAACTACCAGCCGGCGCTGGCCAAGAAGCTGTTTGTGTTTGACGAAGAAAAAGGCGAGTTGCTGCCGCTCATGGGCCGCACCTTGACCCCAGAGGCCGCCCAGCCGTCGGCCCAACAAGACGTCGACACCATCAGTGCGGGTGTGCAACGCGTGGTGGAGGGCGTACAGGACGGTGTGAATCTGGCCGACCTGAGCCAGCAACTGGACAGCCTGGCAACCCAGGCCTCGTTGGCCGAGCAGCCCGGTGTGGCCCGCGCCGCCCGCGATGCGGCCCAGGCCGTGGTGCGCGATGACGCAGCCGCTGGCGCTCAGGCGCTGGTCGATCTGTCTCAGACCGCGCCCGCCGCCAGTGCCCCGCTGGCCAACGCCCTGGCCAGCGAAGACAACGAAGAAGACGACCTGCTGGACATTTTCTTGGAAGAGGCCCGCGAAGTCGTGGGCAATGGTCTGGAGGCCGTGGGCTTGCTGCAAGTGCAGCCTGCCGATCTGGAGCACCTCACCACCCTGCGCCGCGCCTTTCACACGCTCAAAGGCAGCTCGCGCATGGTGGGGCTGGGCGAGTTTGGCGAGGCTGCCTGGGCCATGGAACAGCTGGTCAACGCCGTGTTGGCCGAGCAGCAGCCCGCGCACCCCGACATGCTCAGGCTGTCCGGCGAAGCTATGGGCGCACTGTCGCGCTGGGTTGAAGACATTGCCGCCCGAACCGATGTGGCTTGGAGCGCGCAGCCGTTTCGCGCCAGCGCCGAAGCCTGGCGCAACCAGGCGCAGTACCTGCCACTGGGCTTGCAGGCCGCGCCTCAAGTGCCAGAAACCGACGAGCCTGTGGCCGACTTGCCGACCGTCGGTAACGATGTCTGGGAGGGTACCGAAGAACCCGCTGCGTCCACGACAGACACCCCGGCCGACGCCGAGGCTTTGCCTGATGTGACCGAGGCGGTTGCCTCGCCATCCGACTTGGCGTTTGAACTTCCGGTGGTCGATGAGACGCCGGCTGACACAGAAGAGCCAGCGCAGGCCCAAGACCGCAGCCACGGGCACGCCGATTTTGTCGATACCTCGCCTTTTGGCGACGACACCGAAGACCGTGCCGACGTGCTGTTTGTCGAGGTAGCCGGTCAGGTGCAAGAGCAGCCGATGTTCGATGAAATCGACTTCGGCAGCTTGGCAGCCTTGTCCTCACGCGCCCAATCTGCCGAGCCCGCCGCGCCGGTGCCCGGTGGCGTCGAGACCGAGCCCGCCATTTCAACCGATGCAGAAACCGAGGCGGAAACGCCACCCGATGAACCCGCGGCGGTTGCTGCTGAACCCTTGGGGAATTTGTCCTCGGTGCTGGATGGCCTGTCGCTGGATCTGGATGACGGGCTTTCAACGGCCGCTGAAACAGAAGCCGAGCCCGAGCTTGCTGACGTGGACTTCGACTTCGATCTGGATGCCGATGCACTGGCTTTCCCGGCCGAACAAGCGCCTGGGGTGGCATTGGACGCCACCGCAACGGCCCCGGCCGAGGGCTCAACGTCCGGGCCGTCATGGATCGATGCCGAGGCGCTTGCGCCGGACGCAGCGGATGCCGTGTCCGAGCCGATCGAACTGCCGATGGACGCCGCCACGGAGACGGTCGATTTGGCGTATGGCGACATCCTCGACGAGCAAACCCGGGTCATTGGGTCGTTGCGCATTGGCATCAAGCTCTACAACGTATACCTCAACGAAGCCGACGAATGGTCGCGCCGTCTGGGGACCGAGCTGGCCGAATGGGCGCTTGAGCGACACAAGCCTGTGCCAGCACCGGCCGAAGCGCTTGCCCACTCGCTGGCCGGCAGTTCGGCCACGGTGGGCTTTCAGTCGCTGTCCGACATTGCCCGTGCGCTGGAGCACGCCATTGAAACGGTGGGCTTGCACCAGCAGGCCGGCTGGCCCGCCACGGCCGAACAGGCCGATTTGTTTGTTGCCGCATCCGAAGAGATCCGGCGCCTGCTGCACCAGTTTGCGGCGGGTTTCCTGAAGGAGCCCAACCCCGAGCTGCTGGACGCGCTGTACCGCGTGGTGCACGAACCTGTGCCGGACGGCCTGGCGCCCGAGGCCATCGACGCGCAGGACGAGGCGCCCGCGACCGATCTGGACATTGAACTCTCCACGCAGTGGGGCGCTGAGCCCTTGGCCGCGCCAGAAGCGCCTGCCGCTTCCGTCACCGATGTGGAGCCGGTGCCGTCAGCCGCGTTTGAAGATTCGGTGTTTGGCGAGCCCGCCACCGAATTTGCCGGCTTGCCCGAGCTGCGATCGCCGGCTGCTGGGCCGGTGCAAGACATCGACGACGACATCGATGCGCTGGACACCATTGACGTGGATCTGTTCCCGATTTTTGCCGACGAGGCGCTGGAGTTGCTGCCCCAGCTGGGCGGTGCCTTGCGTCAGTGGGTGGCGCGCCCGGACAACGGCAGTGCCCGTTCCGAGGTGTTGCGCAACCTGCACACGCTCAAGGGCAGCGCGCGGTTGGCGGGTGCCTTGCGGTTGGGCGAAATGGCGCACCGCATGGAAACCACGGCCGAGCGGCTGGGGTCTGACGTGCAGCGCAGCGCCGATCTGGAGCCGTTGCAGGCCGCGTTTGACGCCATCAACGCCCGCTTTGAACTGCTGCGCCGCACCGATCCCGAGTCGCACGGCGTGGTTCAGCGGGCGCCCGAGCAGGCGCGGACTGGCATGGTGCCGGTGTTGCCCACGGCGGTGGAGACGCCCGCGCCGGCTGCGCCCGTGGCCGCGAGCCTGGAGCCTGGTCAAGGGCTCTCGGGCCTGTCGCTGCCGCGTGCGCCCACGCCGGTACAGGTGCGCGCGGGGGCGGCGGTGCGTGTGCGCCCCGAGCTGCTGGACCGGCTGGTGAACCAGACTGGCGAGGTGATGATCACGCGCTCGCGCATGGAGTCCGAGCTGGTGACCCTGCGCGGCTCGCTCAAAGACCTGACCGGCAACCTGGACCGCTTGCGCCAGCAGCTGCGCGACATCGAACTGCAAGCCGAAACCCAGATGCAGTCGCGGCTGGCCCAGGCGCGCGATGCCGACCAGTCGTTTGACCCGCTCGAATTTGACCGCTTCACCCGGGTGCAAGAGCTCACCCGCATGATGGCCGAGTCGGTGAACGACGTGGCCACGGTGCAGCGCAACCTGCAACGCGCCGTGGAATCCACCGAAGACGGCCTGGTGGCGCAAGCGCGCCAGACCCGTGAGCTGCAGCGCGACCTGCTGCGCACGCGCATGGTTGAATTTGAAGGTATCTCCGAACGCCTGTACCGCGTGGTGCGCCAGGCATCGAAAGAAACCGGCAAGCAGGTGCGGCTGGACATCACCGGTGGTCACATTGAAATGGACCGCGGCGTGCTGGACCGCATGACCGCCGCTTTTGAACACCTGCTGCGCAACAGCGTGGTACACGGTATTGAATTGCCTGAAATCCGGCTGGCGGCAGGCAAGGCGGCTGAAGGCCGCATTGACATTCGGTTGGCGCAAGAGCTCAACGATGTGTCGGTGGTGTTCCACGACGACGGTGCCGGGTTGGATCTGCCGCGTCTGCGCGAAAAAGCCGAAGCCCAGGGCTTTGTGTTGCCGGGCGCCCAGTTGACCGACGACGCTGCGGCCCAGCTGGTGTTTGCCGCCGGGCTCAGCACGGCGCGCGAGGTGTCTGAGCTGGCCGGCCGAGGCATTGGCATGGACGTGGTGCGCACCGATGTGGTGGCGCTCGGCGGTCGCATTGAAACCAGCACCCAGCCAGGCCAGGGCACCAGCTTCAAACTGGTGCTGCCGCTGACCACCGCGGTGACCCAGGTGGTGATGGTGCGCGCGGGCCCGCTCACGCTGGGCGTGCCGTCGAATCTGGTGGAGCTGGTGCGCCGTGTCAGCAGCGATGAGCTGTCTCAGGCTTACGCCAAGGGCAGCCTCACGGTGGGTGGCGAAGAGGTTCCGTTCTATTGGGCGGGTGCGTTGTTGCAGTCGTCGGCGCAGTCGCTGGAGGCCCAGGGCCGCACCTTGCCGGTGGTGATTTTCCGAAGCGCGGCCCAGCGCGTGGCCATGCATGTGGACGAGGTGCTGGGCAACCAGGAAGTGGTGGTGAAGAACCTCGGGCCGCAGCTGTCGCGCTTGCCTGGCTTGGCGGGTATGTCGGTGCTCGCTTCGGGTGCCGTGGCTTTGATCTACAACCCGGTGGCGTTGGCCACGGTGTATGGCGCACAGGTGCGCGAATGGGTGGCCAGCCAGCAGCGGCACGCGCCGCATGTGTCGGGCGATGCTCAGGCCCCGTTGGACATGGCGGTCAACGCGGTGCCGCTGGTGCTGGTGGTGGACGATTCCATCACCGTGCGGCGGGTCACGCAGCGCCTGCTGCAGCGCGAAGGCTACCGCGTGTCACTCGCTGCCGACGGCCTGCAGGCACTGGAGCGCCTGCAGCAAGAGCGGCCCACGGTGGTGCTGTCCGACATTGAAATGCCGCGCATGGACGGCTTCGACCTGGTGCGCAACATCCGAAGCGATCCGCGCCTGTCGGCCTTGCCGGTGATCATGATCACCTCGCGCATTGCCGAGAAGCACCGCGAACATGCGCGCGAACTCGGTGTGGACCACTACCTGGGCAAGCCGTATTCGGAAGACGAGTTGCTGGCGCTGATTGCGCATTACGCCAAGATTGCCGCCGAAGCCTGAACGCGCTCACCGGCATGTCCTCTCTGCTCGGAGGTCGGCCCACAAGAAAAACCCCGGTCACCGTGCCGGGGTTTTTGTTGAGGCGATCCACCGCAGGGCCGCCCCAAGGTGGGTCAGCCCCTTTGGGGGCAGCGACCCGCGTAGCGGCGGAGCGTGGGGGCTAACCGACTTTGCCCGGTTTTTTGACCACCGCGTAGCGCAGCAGCGTGTGCTCGCGTGCCTCGGCGTGGTCTACCACCGGTGCCGGGTAGTGCGTGCCCAGCACCACACCCGCACTGGCCATTTCGATTTCGTTGGCTTTCCAGGGCGCGTGAATGGCAGCGTCGGGCAGCGCAGCCAGCTGCGGCAGGTAGCGCCGGATAAATTTGCCGTGCGGGTCAAACTTTTCGCTCTGCGTGACCGGGTTGAAGATGCGGAAATAGGGCTGGGCGTCGCAACCACTGGAGCTGGCCCACTGCCAGCCGCCGTTGTTGGCGGCCAGGTCAAAGTCGATCAAGTGTTCGGCGAAATAGCGCTCGCCCCAGCGCCAGTCGATACCCAGGTCTTTCACCAGAAAACTGGCTACCACCATGCGCAGGCGGTTGTGCATATAGCCGGTCTGGTTGATCTGGGCCATAGCGGCGTCCACCAGCGGGTAACCGGTGCGCCCCTCGCACCAGGCGGCAAACAGCGCCTTGCCATGCTTGCCGTGTTCAAACTTGATGTGGTCGTATTCCGGCTTGAACGCCTTTTCCACCACATGTGGAAAGTTGGCCAGCACCTGGTGGTAAAAGTCGCGCCAGATCAATTCGGACAGCCAGGTGCTGGCGCCGGCCATGCCCTGCAAGTGCATCTGGTAAGCCACGGACGCAATCTGCCGCACGGAGATGGTGCCAAAGCGCAGGTGCACGCTGAGGTAGCTGGGGCCTTTGACGGCAGGGAAATTGCGGGCCTCGTCGTAGCGGTCGATGCGCTGCACGAAGTCTTCAAACAATTGGTGGGCGCCGCTTTCTCCGGTGGGCATGGGCAGCGTGCTCAGGTTGGTCTTCTCAAACCCGATGTCGCTCAGCTGCGGCACGGGCACAGCCCACTGCGCGGGCACGGCCGCCAGCGACTTGGCGTAGCGCGCCACCGGGTAAGGCTTCAGGTGGTAGGACGTGAGTTGCTTGAACCAGGCATTTTTGTACGGCGTGAACACACCAAAGGCGTGGCCGGCCTGGGTCAGCACCTCGCGGCGCTCAAAGATCACGTGGTCTTTGTGGCTGTGCAGCAAGATGCCCGCGTGGGCCAGCGTGCCAAAAATGTGGGCGTCGCGGGCCAGCGCGGCGGGCTCGGCGTCGTGGTTCGCAAAAACTGCCTGCACCTGCAACTGCTGGGCCAGCGCTGGAATGGCCGTCAGCGCCTGGTCGTTCAGCACGATCAGGCCCACGCCTTCGGCGCCGTTCGCTCGGCCCAGGGCGCGCAAATTGGCATCCAGTTCCACCAGCGACTCGCGGATGAATTCCACCCGGCGGTCGGCGCGGGGCAGCGGGTTCAGAATGTCGGTGTCGAACACGAACACGCACCACACTTGGCGGCACACCTTGAGCGCGTGGTAGAGCGCGGCGTTGTCTTGCGCACGCAGATCGCGGCGGAACCACATCAGCCCTTTGGTGTAGGTGTTCATGGGAGGCAGTCGAATGTCGGCACGGCCGTGCGCGGTGGGGTGGGCGGCTTAAAATGACCGCATGTCTGCTGATTTTGCCCCCATCAATCTGACCAATCACTTTCTGATTGCGATGCCCGGTCTCAGCGACGAGCTATTTGGCCGCAGCGTGGTGTTCATGTGTGAACACAGCGAACGTGGCGCGCTGGGTCTGGTGATCAACAAACCCAGCGACATTTTGTTGCCCCGGTTGTTTGAAAAAGTGGACCTGCCCATGGGCCGTGACGACCTGGCCTTGCAGCCGGTGTTTCAAGGTGGCCCGGTGCAAACCGAGCGCGGCTTTGTGCTGCACGAAGCCATTGAGGGCGGTGAGGGCGAGTCGGTTTACGCCTCCACGCTGTCCATCCCCGGCGGGCTGGAAATGACCACTTCCAAAGACGTGCTCGAAGCCATGGCGTCGGGCGCGGGGCCGCGCAAGGTTTTCGTGACGCTGGGCTATGCGTCCTGGGCGCAGGGGCAGCTGGAGTCGGAGATCACCGAAAACAGCTGGCTCACCGTGGAGGCCGACCCGAGCTTGATTTTTGACGCGCCGGTGGCCGAGCGCTATGAGCGGGCCATGGCCCTGCTTGGCTTGCAGCCCTGGATGCTGTCGCCCGACGCGGGCCACGCATGAGCCTGGCTGCCCCCATGCCAGCCTCGCCCCAGGTGCCCGCACGCTGCCAACGTTTTCTGGCTTTTGACTACGGTCTCAAGCGCACCGGGGTGGCCAGCGGCAACCGCTTGACCGCCACGGCAACCCCGCAAGCCACCATCAAAGCCGAGGGCGACGCACGCCTGGTGCAAATTGCTGCGCGCATCCGGGAATGGCAGCCCGATGCCCTGGTGGTCGGCGTGCCGTACCACCCCGACGGTGCCGCGCACGAAAACACCGCCCGAGCGCTGAAGTTTGCCCGGCAGTTGCGTGGCCGCTCGGGTCTGCCGGTGTTCGAGGTGGACGAGCGCTACAGCACCACCGAAGCCCATGCCCTGGGCGCCAAAGACGCCGACGCCGCGTCGGCCTGCATCATCCTGGAACAGTTTTTGAGGAGTTTGTCTTGACCCAATCGATCCAGCTGGACGCGGAAGCGCTCTACACCGAGCTCTTGCGTGGCGTGAAAAAGCTCATTGCGGCCACGCCGCAACCGCTGTATCTGGCGGGCATCACATCGGGTGGTGCCTGGCTGGCCATGCGCCTGCAAAAAGACCTGGGACTTGAGGGCGACGCCGGTGTGATTTCATCGAGCATGCACCGCGACGACTTTGCCAAGCGCGGCCTGGCGCTCAGTGCGCAGACCGTGCTGCCATTTGACGTGAACGGCGCCCATGTGTTGCTGGTGGACGATGTGCTCTACACCGGGCGCACGCTGCGCGCCGTGATCAACGAATTGTTTGACTACGGCCGGCCTGCCAGCGTGAAGCTGGCGGTGCTGGCGGACCGTGGCGGGCGCGAACTGCCCATTGAGGCCAATGTGTGCGCCGCCACGCTGAATTTGCCCGAAGACCAGTCACTCGAACTCGCGCGCGACGAGAGCGGGCGTCTGAGCTTCGTGCTGGAAAGAAAGGAGGCCTGACCGTGCCACGCAATCCCCAGCTCAACAAAAACGGCGAGCTCATTCACTTGCTGTCCACCGAAGGTTTGTCGCGCGACATCCTCACCAACATCCTGGATACCGCCGGCAACTTCGTGAGCGTGAGCAACCGCGAGGTGAAAAAGGTGCCGTTGCTGCGCGGCAAGAGCGTGTTCAACCTGTTTTTCGAAAACAGCACCCGCACCCGCACCACGTTTGAAATTGCCGCCACGCGCCTGAGCGCCGACGTGATCAACCTCGACATTGCGCGGTCGTCCGCCTCCAAGGGCGAGAGTCTGCTGGACACCATTGCCAACCTGAGCGCCATGGCGGCCGACATCTTTGTGGTGCGCCACAGCGAGTCGGGCGCGCCTTACCTGATTGCCCAGCACGTCGCTCCGCATGTGCACGTGGTCAACGCGGGCGACGGCCGCCACGCGCACCCTACGCAGGGCCTGCTGGACATGTACACCATCCGGCACTACAAAAAAGACTTCACCCAGCTGTCGGTGGCCATCGTGGGTGATGTGCTGCACTCGCGCGTGGCGCGCTCGGACATCCACGCGCTGACCACCCTGGGCTGTCCGGACGTGCGCGTGGTCGGCCCGCGCACCCTGGTGCCGAGCGACATGTCGCACATGGGCGTGCGCGTGTGCCACACACTGGAAGAAGGCATCAAAGACTGCGACGTGGTGATAACCCTGCGCTTGCAAAACGAGCGCATGAGCGGCGCGCTGCTGCCGTCCAGCCAAGAGTATTTCAAAAGCTTTGGCCTCACGCCTGAGCGCCTGCACTGGGCCAAGCCCGACGCCATCGTGATGCACCCAGGCCCGATCAACCGGGGCGTGGAAATTGATTCGGCCGTGGTGGATGGCCCGCAAAGTGTGATCTTGCCGCAGGTGACTTTTGGCATCGCCGTGCGCATGGCGGTGATGGGCATCGTTTCCAGTCACGATGCATGAGCAAGGCCTCCACACTCCGCCGCTGCGCGGGTCGTTGCCCCCCGAGGGGGTTGGCCTTGCTTGGGGCGGCCCTGCGCTGCGGCCGCACGCTTTCAGAGAGAGAGTTCAACCTATGAAAATCCTGATTCAGAACGGCCGCGTCATGGACCCGGCCACCGGACGCGACGAACCGGCCGATGTGGCGATTGCCGCTGGACGCATCATCGCCATGGGTCAGATCGCGCCCGACTTTCAGCCCAACCGCACCATCGATGCCCGCGGTTGCGTGGTGGCGCCTGGCCTGGTGGACTTGTCGGTGCGGCTGCGCGAGCCCGGCCAGGAACACGCCGGCATGCTGGAGAGCGAAATGGCGGCGGCCGTGGCCGGTGGCGTCACGTCGCTGGTGTGCCCGCCCGACACCGACCCCGTGCTCGACGAGCCGGGCCTGGTGGACATGCTCAAGTTTCGTGCTGAAAAACTGCACCTGGCGCGCGTGTTCCCGCTGGGCGCGCTCACACGCGGGCTCAAGGGCGAGGTGCTGACCGAAATGGCCGAGCTCACCGAGTCCGGCTGCATTGGTTTTGGCCAGGCCGAGGTGCCCATCGTCAACGTGCAGGTGCTGCAGCGTGCGCTGCAATACGCGGCCACCTTTGGCTACACCGTGTGGCTGCGCCCGCAAGACTTCT
This sequence comes from Hydrogenophaga sp. LT287, assembly GCF_055702805.1. NCBI lineage: Bacteria > Pseudomonadati > Pseudomonadota > Betaproteobacteria > Burkholderiales > Comamonadaceae > Hydrogenophaga > Hydrogenophaga sp. LT287. Next base: position 26,219 of record NZ_JBVPZC010000031.1, read on the forward strand.
GGCTCGGCAAGGGCGTGGCCGCCAGCGGTCCGCTGGCCACGCGGCTGGGTTTGTCGGGCATTCCGGCAGCCGCCGAAACCATTGCGCTGCACACCTTGTTTGAGCTCATGCGCGCGGTGCAGGGCAAGCCCGCGGGCAGCCCGGGTGCGAGGGTGCACCTGTGCCGCATCAGCAGCGCGGCCGGCTTGGCCCTGGTGCGCCAGGCCAAGGCCGAAGGCCTGCCCGTGACCTGCGATGTGAGCGTGCACAACCTGCACCTGATCGACGTGGACATTGGCTTTTACGACAGCCGCCTGCGCCTGCAGCCACCGGTGCGCCAGCAACGCGACCGCGACGCGCTGCGTGCGGGGCTGGCCGACGGCACCATCGACGCCCTGGTGTCCGACCACAACCCGGTGGACAGCGATGCCAAGACACTCCCGTTTGCCGAAGCCGAACCCGGAGCCACCGGCGTGGAACTGCTGTTGGGCCTGGCCTGCAAATGGGCGCAGCAAGACGGCCACAGCCTCATGCAAGCGCTGACTGTGCTCACCCGTGGCCCGCAGGCGGTGCTGGGGGCCAGCCTGGGTACGTTGCAGGCCAGCGTGGGCCGCCTGGCGGTGGGCGGTGTGGCCGACCTCTGCGTGTTCGACCCCAGCCAAGGCTGGACGGTGCAGCGCGGCGCGCTGCGCAGCCAGGGCAAGCACACGCCTTTTGAAGGCCACGAATTGCCGGTCTCCGTGCGTGCCACGCTGGTGGGTGGGCAATTTGCCCACCAGGCTGCGGGCACCGATCAGGCTTTTGCTGCGTGAGCCGCCTGCGCGCCACCGGGCGCGCACTGCGTGCCGTGGGCCACGTGGTGCGCGGGCTGTGGATCATCCGCAGCGAGTTTGCCCAACTCACGCCCGCCCAGACCCAGTTGCACGTACGCGAATGGTCGCGCCAGATGCTGTGCATCATGGGCGTGGAGCTGTTGGTGCGCGATACACCGCCCGGCACAGGCCCGGCGCTGCTGGTGGCCAACCATGTGTCGTGGCTCGACATTTTGGTGATGAACGCCGCACACCCGGCCCGCTTTGTCTCCAAGGCCGACGTGAAGCACTGGCCCGTGTTGGGCTCGCTGATCACCGGCGCCGGCACGCTCTATATTGAGCGCGAAAGCCGGCGCGACGCCATGCGCGTGGTGCACCACATGGCCGAGCGGCTGCAGGCACAGGACACGCTGGCGGTGTTCCCCGAGGGCACCACAGGTGACGGCCGCACGCTGCTGCCTTTTCATGCCAACCTGTTTCAGGCGGCCATTGCAGCCCAGGCACCGGTGGTGCCGGTGGCCTTGCGGTTTGTGGATGGCGCGAGCGGACAGCGCAGCGACGCCCCGGTGTTCATTGGTGACACCACGCTGATCGCGTCCATCTGGACCACACTGCGCGCCAGCAGCCTGCAGGCCGTGGTGGCCTATGGCGAGCCACAGACCCACGATGGCCGTGACCGCCGGGCCTGGGCGCAAGACCTGCGCACCGAGGTGGAGCGCCTGCTTGAGGCGCCCCCAAGCGCCCGCTGAAGCGCCAGGTTTCAGGCTTTCATGCGCTGCAGCATCAGTTCGGTGTTGGCCTTGCGGTCAGCGCCCACCTGTTGCACCGTGGCGCGCTCGCCCAGGCGCTTCAAATAGTCTCGCACCGGCAGATCGGCCAGAAAGTCGCGCCCGTAGATGATTTTGGTGGCGCTGCTCACCAGCGGCAGGTGCACCAGCGCGGCGCAGTCGGCCAGGGTGAAAGTGTCGCCCGCAATGAAGGGTGAAAACTGGGTCAGCTTGGCAAAGGCCGCCACGTTTTTTTCCAGTTGCTGGCCCGTCTTTTCCTTGGCGCTGTCGCTCACCTTGCCGCCAAAAAACGCTTCGGGGTACAGGTTGCGCGCCACCAGCTCCAGGTGCAGTTCGAGGTAGCGCAGCAGCTCGCGCACTTTGGCGGCTGCAAAGGGGTCGGCGGGCAGCAGCGGGTGCTGCGGGTATTTGGCCTCAATGTATTCCAGCATCACCGTGGATTCGCACAGCGTGCCTTCGTCGGTTTTCAGGTAGGGCACCTTGCCCAGCGGGCTGGCGGCGGTGTCGGTCTGGCCGACCCAGGCCAGCTCTTCTTCAAACGGCACGCCTTTTTCGAGCAGGGCGAGTTTGACCTTGTTGTAGTAGTTGCTGGCCGCGAATCCGCAGAGGGTGAGCATGGGGGAGTCTCCGTTGGTTTGGGGGTGGCTGCATGGTAGCGACGAGGGGTCTGTGGGTACGTCGCGCAGGCAACAGAGGCGCCCCGTGTGCACCTGCTCGTGGCGGCTGATAGACTTGTGGAATGTCTTTCATGCGTGTTTACCGCCGTTTCACCGTTGGGCTGGCAATGCTGGCCATGGTGCTCGGCGTGCTCACGCCCACGGTGGCGCAAGCGGTGGTGAGCGCGTCTGGCCAGGCCCAGTGGGTTGAGGTGTGCAGCACGAGCGGCATGGTGTGGGTCAAGGCCGACGGCGGTGCCGAACTGGGCGCGCCAAGCGAGGCACCCTCGAACCCCATGGGAGACATGTCGGAGTCTTGCCCGTGGGGCACCCTGCATGGCGGTGCTGCTGGCGCACCCGACAGAGTATTGGCCTTTGTTGGCCCCTTCCTGAGCGCCGAGCCCCCGCCGTCCTTCCTGTTCTCCGCCACGATCTCGGGTGTGTGGGCCGTTGCCCACGCCCGCGCACCCCCCGCTGCTTCCTGAAATCACCCGGTTCGCAGACCCTGTAGCAAGGGGTTGCGCGTGTTCATGGATTTTCAGGAGGCCCCATGCCTCATGGTTTGTTTTCGGTGGTGGTTGCGCCTGCACGGCGTGCCATTGCCTTGGGTTTCACGGCGGCAGTGTGTCTGGGTCTCAGCGGCCTGCTGACGGCTTGCGGGCCCACGTCAGGTGCTTCACAAGCACCGGCTTTCAAAGGCATTGACGTCACGGGCGCGGCCTACGGCCGACAACTGGCGCTGACCGACATGACCGGGCAGCCCCGCACACTGGCCGACTACCGCGGGAAGGTGCTCATGCTGTATTTCGGGTTTGTGCAATGCCCCGACGTGTGCCCCACTGCGCTGGCCCGGGCCTCAGAGGTGATGCAGCAGCTGGGGCCCGATGCGGCACAGGTGCAGTTGTTGTTTGTCACGGTGGACCCCGAGCGCGACACGCCCGCCTTGTTGCGCGAGTACATGGCGGCATTCGATCCGGCCTTCGTGGCGCTCACCGGTGACGCGGCCGCCATCCAGGCCGCAGCCAGCGAGTTTCGTGTGTATTTCAAAAAAATACCCACGGGCAGCAGCTACACCATGGACCACACCGCATTGACCTACCTGCTGGACCGCAACGGCCAGATTCGGGTGGCGCTGCGCCATGAACAAACCGCAGCCGACTACGCCGCCGACATACAAAAGCTGCTGGCCGAAAAACTGGTTTAGCCAGCTTTTTTCTACAGCCTGATTGCGCTTTGCGTTTTTATTTCCCCACCTTGTTACCCACTTTTTAACTGGAGTTCCCATGAAAAAACTGCTCGTCACCGCCTTGCTCACCCTCACCGCTAGCGCTTGGGCGCAAACCACCGTGAAGGTGGAAGACGCGTGGGTGCGTGGTACCGTGTCCACACAAAAAGCATCGGGTGCCTTCATGCGCCTCACCCCAACGGCCAACGCACGGCTCGTATCGGCCAGCTCGCCGGTGGCGGGGGTGGTGGAAATTCACGAAATGGCGATGGAGAACGACATCATGCGCATGCGCCAAGTCCCCGGTCTGGACCTGGCCGCTGGCCGCACCCTGGAGCTCAAACCCGGTGGCTACCACGTGATGCTGATGGACCTCAAGCAACAACTCAAGGGTGGCGAGAGCGTGCCTATCACCCTGGTATTTGAAGACGACGCCAAAAAACGCTTTACGCAAGAAATCAAAGCACCGGTGACCGCACTGGGTGGTGGCAATGCACCGATGCCCATGAAGGCGGGCGAGCACAAGCACCACTGAATATGTCGCCCATTTTCTTGTCCCTATTTATGCGGAGGAAACCATGCACCACACACTGAACACCCTGCGCCGGGGTGCCATCGTGCTGGCCTTGTTGGCCGCCACCGGTCTCTCACTGGCCAAAAGTGTGCCGGGCGATGCGGCCATTCCTGTGGTGGAGCTGATGCCGCTCACCATGCGCTACGAGGTCGACCTTAGGTTGAGCGCCGAGCAGATCCAGGCGTTGGCCGATTACCGCCAGCAGGCTATGCCGGGCCGCCTCGGCGTGCAAAAAAAGATCGTGGCGTTGCGCGGTGAGTTGCGCATGGCCATGCTGGGCAACAAGCCCGCTGCCGAGCGCGAGGCGCTGATGCAGCAGATTGCCGAGGCTGAAGTGGAGCATTTCAAGGGCCGCGATCGCTGTGTGGAAGCTCTGCGCAAGATCCTCAGCGCCGAGCAGTTTGCGCAACTGAGCAAGCTGTACCTGGACGGTCTGCGCTGATCGTTTGTCGGTTGTTTTGATCTGCTGATGCACGCATGTCCTCACCCTTGATGCGCACCCTGACGCGCGGCCTGCTGGTCGCGATGCTGCTCGCTGTGCTCGCGCCTGGCATTTCGCGAGCACGGGCCAGCACGCGGGTGGTCGGTGACTGGGTCGAGGTCTGCACCGCCGAAGGCCTGCAGTGGGTGCAACTGGGGGCGCAGGCGCTGCCCACCGAGCCAGACCACGCGGGCGATCTGCGCCACGCGCTGGACTTTTGCGGCCATTGCGCTTTGGCGGCGGAGCGCTTTGCACCGCTGCTGCGCCGCTTGCCGGCTTTGCCTGCGGAGGGTGGTTTTTGGGCACCGCCCGCTTTCCTCACGATCACTCCGTCTGTGCTGAACGCGCCCAGCCCGGGCGCTCGTGGTCCGCCGCTGCTGAGCTGAACCTTCGCTGCGGACCCGCTGGGGTTCGCTGGTTCGTTGGCCTGGCGCACACGCCGGGCCGATCTCAGGAGCATTTCATGACATCCGCGTTTTCTTCTGTCGAATTGGTTTGTGCCAGCCAGCAACCGGTTTTTTTGGCGGGCGAGTCGGGCTCGGTGTGGCGCGTGGTCCAGGGCATTGTGCGTCTGGATCGCCACAGTGGCCCTGTCTGCCAGCCGGTCCAGCTGGCGTTGCCCGGTGATCTGATTGGTATGGAGGCCCTGTGCGGCCAGCCTTACCAGCTCAGCGTCAGTGCGTTCACCCCCTGTCGGCTGGAGGCCGTGCCGACTGCCGCTCACACGCCGCCGCAGCCCTTGCTGCAACAGGCCTTGCTGCAGCACATGCACCGCAGCCAGGACATGGCGCAGCTGCGCACCGGTAGCGTGTTGCAGCGCCTCACCCATCTGCTGGCGCTCATGGGGCTGGATGTGCCGCCCTTTGGTCGCCCGCAGGGGAACGGTGCAGATGCCGTTCGCCAGGCGCTGCCTGCACTGCGCGAGGTTGCTCTGCTGGTCGATGCCAAGACCGAAACCGTCTGCCGGGCCCTGGCGCAACTGCTGCCGCCGCGCAGCCGAAAAGGCGGGCCGGTGCGCGCTGTGCGCGACTGGTCGGCCGCCGCACCAGGCCGTCTCGCCAGCGCTTGGGCCAGCACTGCCGTGCCGCTTGGGGCTGCGGCGTGAGGTGAAGCGCGCTGTGGTCGGGCCTTGGGCTGGCTTCAGCCCGTCAGTGCCCCGCCGGCGCAGGCGGGTGGCGTGCCACACCTGGGGCCGGCGCCGACGTGGCCGTTGCGCCGCGCGCAAACGTGACCACGTGGTCCACCTCGGCGCGGATGCCGATCCATTCGCCTACCGCGTGGTTGTGGTGGGAAGGCACGTGGGTCATCAGCGTTTCGCCGCTGTTCAGGCGCAGCGTGTAGAGAAACTCGGAGCCGCGAAACGCCTTGCGGATGATCTGCGCCTTCACTGGCGCATGGTCGTCGTGCACGATGTCATCGGCTCGCAACAGCACGTCGCACAGGCCCGCCTCGTAGGCGCTGGGCAGGGGGCATTCGTCCACATCTTTCAGGGCACCCAGCGGGGTTTGCACCGACACCTCGTTGCCCACCAGTCGAATCTGTGCCGGCGCAAACACGCCGTGGCCAATGAATTCGGCCACGAAGCGGGTGGCGGGGCGGTGGTAGAGCGCATAGGCGTCGTCCCACTGGTGCAGGTGGCCTTCATGCATCACGCCGATCACGTCGCCAATGGCAAACGCTTCCAGCTGATCGTGGGTGACGAACAGCGCCGTGGCTCCGGCGGCTTTCAAAATGGCGCGCACTTCGTGGGCCAGGCGCTCGCGCAGGTCCACGTCCAAGTTGGAAAACGGTTCGTCCAGCAACAGCAGGCGCGGGTTGGGAGCCAGTGCGCGGGCCAGGGCCACGCGCTGCTGTTGCCCGCCCGACAGCTCGTGCGGAAAGCGGCTTTGCATGCCGTCCAGCCCCACCAGCTTGAGCACTTCGGCCACCCGGTGGTCGCGCTCGGCGCGGGGCAGGCGGTGGATGCCAAAGGCCACGTTGCGGCCCACATCGAGGTGGGGGAACAGCGCGTAATCTTGAAATACCATGCCAATGCGGCGTTCTTCGGCCGGCATGTGGTGCAGGCCGTCGCTCACGGTTTCGCCTTGCAGGGTGATGCTGCCGCTGCTGGCGCGCTCCAGCCCGGCCACGGCGCGCAGCAGGGTGGTTTTGCCGCAACCCGACGGGCCAATGAGCACGCCGATGTCGCCTGCGCGCAAGCCCAACGACACACCGTCCACCGCCGCTTGCGGCTGGCCAGGGTATTGCACGCTGAGGTGGGAGACGTTCAGGAACATGGGTCTTATTGTAGATAACTACAATTCTCATTTGTGTTGATGTGGGTCAACCGCCTCCCAGCGCCTTGTTGGTTGGCGGCGTGCCCTCACCAGCGGTCACTTTTTAACTTCGTTCTGCCCATGCTGCGCTGGTTGGCTCTGGCTTCTTTGATGCTGTTTGCACTGGTGCTCACGCTGCCGGTGCTGTCGCTGGGCGGGTCGTGGCTGCAGTTTGACGCCGCCGCCCGCGACGTGCTGAGCCAGATGGTGCAAACGGTGCTGCCGGAGTACGCGCTCACCACCCTGCTGCTGTGCGTGAGCGTGGCGGTGGGTGTGGCGGTGGTGGGCATGGGCACGGCCAGCGCAGTCACTTTGTTTGATTTCCCTGGCCGGCGCATTTTTGAATGGGCGCTGCTGCTGCCGCTGGCCATGCCAGCCTATGTGGTGGCCTATGCCTACACCGACTTTTTGCAGTTCAGCGGGCCGCTGCAGGTGGGCCTGCGCGATGCGTTTGGTTGGCGCGGGCGCGTGTTCCCCGAAATTCGCAACACACCCGGCGCGGTCTGGGTGTTTACCTTTTCGCTGTACCCCTATGTTTATCTGCTGGCGCGCACCGCCCTGACCGAGCGCGCCGCGCAGCTGATGGAGGCCGCGCGCCTGCTGGGCGCCCCGCTGTCGCGCCGTATTCGCGAGGTGGCCCTGCCGCTGGCGCGTCCTGCCGTGGCGGCGGGCGTGGCGCTGGCGCTTATGGAAACCCTGGCCGACTTCGGCGTGGCCAGCTACTTTGGCATTCAGACCTTCACGGCCGGCATTTACAAGGCCTGGCTGGCCATGGACAACCGGTCTGCGGCCGCTCAGTTGGCCACCATGCTGCTGGCCACCGTGGCGCTGTTGTTGTGGCTGGAGCACCGGGCCCAGAAGCGCATGCGTTTTTCCACCTTGCGCGGCCAGCGCGCGGGCAGCACCGAAGCCCAGCCGGTGCGCTTGCGCGGCGGGCGCGCCGCCATGGCGGTGCTGGTGTGTGTGTTGCCCATCTTGTTTGGCTTTGTGTTGCCGGTGCTCTTCATGCTGCGCCCGCTCATTGGCGGCTGGGACGATCTGCCCTGGACCGCCTTTGTGCAGTGGTCGCGCAACAGTGTGTGGCTGGCCGGGCTCAGCGCAGCGCTGGCCACCGCGCTGGCGCTGGCGCTGGCGTTTGCGGTGCGCGCCCGCCCGAGCGCAGCCACCCGTGGCGTGGTGCAGCTGGCCAGCCTGGGCTACGCGGTGCCGGGCGCGGTGATCGTGGTGGGCATTTTGCTGCCGGTGGGCTGGGTGCAAATGGTGCGGCCCGAGTCCAGCGTGGGGTACTGGATCACGGCCACGGCGCTGGGCATTGTGTGGGCGTATCTGGTGCGCTTCACAGCGGTGGCCTTGCAGTCGGTGCAAAGCGGGTATGCCCGCATACCGGCCAGCCTGGACGATTCGGCCCGCATGCTCGGCACCACCGGCCTGGGCCTGGCCGCGCGGGTGCACTGGCCGCTGCTGAAGCGATCCACCGCCGCCGCTGCGTTGCTGGTGTTTGTGGACGTGATGAAAGAACTGCCGGCCACGCTGGTGCTGCGCCCGTTCAACAGCGACACGCTGGCCGTGGTGACTTACCAGCTGGCGCGCGACGAGCGCCTGGGCGAAGCCGCGCTGCCCGCGCTCACCCTGGTGCTGGTGGGTCTGGTGCCTGTGATGCTGCTGAGCCGCACCCTGCGCCAGCGCTGATGCCCGTGGCCGGGCGCCGGTGACCGGCCCCCAGCGCGGTCTGCACACCGCCCAAGCCGCAAATAAGCGCCGTGTTTCCGTGTTTCTTTTGTTAATGCTTTTGCGCAGCGTGCCGATACGCTTAAGACCGAATGCAATACAAAAGGAAGCGCGCCATGGGTAAAAAGGGACTGCGGTTGGTCAATTGGACGTTGTGGCGGCCTGCTGCCAACATCATGCGGGGCCTGCGCTTTCCGGGCAAGATGGCGCTGATTTCAACGGCCTTTTTGTTGCCTATGGTGTGGCTGCTGGCGGGCTTTTTGGCCGGCGAGCGCAAAGATCTGGCCTTCGTGGCGAACGAGCGCCAGGGCGTGCTGTATGCCCAGCAGGTTTATGGCTTGATGCAGGCTTCTGACGACTGGCGCTACGCCGCCCGCAGCCAGGCGCTGGGAGATTCGGCGCAGGCGGTGGAGCCTGTGCGCCAGCGTTTCGAAGCCCAGCTGACCCAGGTTCGCCAGCTGCACACGCAGATGGGGAGGCCCTGGGGTTTGGAGGCCGAATGGGCGCAGATTGATGAGGCGCTGGCTGGCGTTCGAAACACGCCTCAAGCCACGCCCACAGAGGTCTACACCGCCATGACGGCGCTTTCCCGCCAGCTCAGCCAGTTGCTGGCCAGCGTCACCGACCGCTCCGGCCTGGCTTTGGACCCCGAGCTGGCTTCTTACTACCTGATGAGCGCCACCCTGATGCGCGCCCCCGAGGTGATTCGCCGCACCGGTGAGCTGCGCGGCCTGGCCGCCAGCGCGTTGCGTGCCGGTGCGCTGGAGCCGGTGCAAGCGGCCCGCATGGGCGAGCTGCGTGCGCTCATGGCGCACGAACTGGGCAACGCCAAAACAGAGCTGGCCAAGGTGCAGGCGGCCGAGCCGGCGCTGGCCAAAAACCTGATGCGGGACGCCGTGGCTGCCACCGACGCTTATGTGCAAACGCTGGCGCAGCTGTTTGCGCCGGGCGCGTTGCAGGTGCAGGGCGATGCGCCCGCCTTTGTGGCCCAGGCCAACCGGACCCTGGACACCCAATACCAGCAGGTGCAGAACAACCTGTCGGTGCTGGACCAGCTCCTGCAGCAGCGCGAGCAGAGCCTGCTCAACCAGCTCTGGATCACGCTGTCGGTGGCGGTGGTGGGCTTGTCGCTGGCGGTGTTTTTGGCCATGGGTTTTTACCGCTCCATGTTTGGTGGCTTCAAGGTGCTGCGCCGCCACCTCATGGCCATCAGCATGGGGGACTTGCGCGCCCAGATCGACAGCAAAGGCCGGGACGAGGTGAGCGACCTGCTGCGCGAGGTGGGCTTCATGCAGGTCTCGCTGCGCGAAACGGTGCAGCAGGTGCAGGGCGCCAGTGCCGAGGTGTTGGACGCGAGCCAGGAGATTGCCAACGGCACGCGGGACCTGTCCACGCGCACCGAAGCGGCGGCTGCCGCGCTGGAGCAGTCTTCTGCCGCGCTGGAAGAAACCACCTCGTCGGTGGAGCACACGGCCGACTCTGCGCGCCGGGCTTCGGTGATCGCGGTGGACAACGCCCAGGTGGCCGAGCGCGGTGGCGCGGTGATGCAGGAGGTGGTGCAGACCATGGAGCGCATCCAGTCGTCGTCGCGCAAGATCAACGACATCATCGGCGTGATTGACGGGATTGCCTTTCAGACCAACATCCTGGCGCTGAACGCAGCGGTCGAGTCGGCGCGGGCGGGTGAGCAGGGGCGCGGGTTTGCGGTGGTGGCTGCCGAGGTGCGCAACCTGGCCGGGCGCAGTGCTGAGGCGGCCAAGGAAATCAAGCGGCTGATCGCGTCGAGCGTGACCGATGTGGACAGCGGCATGCACGTGGTGCGCACCGCTGGCGACACCATGGGCGAAATCGTCCAGCATGCCGACCAGGTGCGCCAGCTGCTCGACGAGGTGGCCAGCGGCACCCGCGAACAAAGCATGGGCATTGGCCAGATTGGCCAGGCGGTGCAGGAGCTGGACCGCAACACCCAGGCCAACGCCACCCTGGTGGAAGAAACCGCCACCGCAGCCGCCGCGCAACGCACCGCAGCCGTGCGCATGGCCGCGCAGGTGGACGAGTTTCGCCTGCCGGGCGCAGGAGGGCCCAAGGTGCTGGTGGAAGGCATTGACGTGGACAGCATCATTGACGCCCACCGCCAGTGGAAAGTGAAGCTGCGTGACGCCATTGAAAATCGCGACCAGGTCGACACCGCCACCTTGGCGCGGGACGACTGTTGTGCACTGGGCAAATGGATTTATGCGGACGGCCAGCGCTTGAGCGCGCGGCCGAGTTTCACCACCCTGATTTCGCAGCACAAACGGTTTCACCAGGTCGCCGCGGAAGTGGGTGAGCTGATCAACCGGCGCCAGTTCCGTCAGGCCGAAGAAGCTTTGGCACCTGGCACACCGTTTTCAGCCGCTACCGGCGACGTGGTGCTGGTGCTCGCGTCGGCCAAGCGCCTGGGGTTTTAAGGGCGCGCGCGGGCGCGCCGCTCAGCGAATGTCTTCAATGGAAAAACGCTTGTCGGTCACCACCGGCGTGATCAGCCCGTAGCCCTGGTTTTGCCAGTGCACCAGCTCGGTCATGGCCGAAGGCGTCACTTCCACAAAGTCCTGCATGTCGGCCAGTGAGTAGCCAAAATCTTGCAGCGCCAGGCCGCACACCTTGAACTTCACACCCTGGTCGGCGTAGTAGCGCATGCGTTGCACCACAGATTCGTACTTGTCCTCGTTCTGCTTCGCCACGGTCACCAGCTCGGTGCCGTGCAGCACCACGATCACACTCATGTCGTCGTTGAACAGGCTGTAGGGCGCCTCGGTCAGCGGGTTCATGAACGAGCGCAGCCAGTACAAGGCCGCGCCCATCTTGGCCGGGTTGTCCAGGTAAATGTCGAACAAAGCCTTGGGGTTTTTGTAAGGCGTTTGCACAAACCTGGCTTGCGCCTGCGCGCTGGGCGCTAGCAGTGCCATGCCGGCCAGCGCAGCGAGGCAGCAGGCTAGGAGCCTGCGCGGCAGAAGCGCCATGAGGTCCGAATGCTTGGTAAATTGTGGGCATGGCCGCAAGTTACCTCCCCTACGAACCGCAACAGCAGCGACTGCTGCCTGACGCACTGCAAGACTGGCTGCCCGAAGGGCATCTGGCGTACTTCATCAGCGACAGCGTCGACAGCCTGGACCTGAGGGCGTTTCACGCCCGTTACGACAAGGGCGGCCCACGCAACCAACCGTTTCACCCGGCCATGATGATCAAGGTCTTGATCTATGGCTACGCCACGGGCACCTTCAGCTCGCGCAAGCTGGCGGCCAAACTGCATGAAGACGTGGCGCTGCGGGTGCTGGCCGCAGAGAACTACCCGGCGCACCGCACGCTCTCGGACTTTCGGGCACTGCACCTGCAAGAGCTCTCGGCCTTGTTCGTTCAGGTCGTTCGCCTGGCGCGCGAGTGCGGCCTGGTCAAACTGGGCACCGTGGCGGTGGACGGCACCAAGCTCAAGGCCAATGCGAGCCGTCACAAGGCCATGAGCTACGAGCGCATGCTCAAGGCCGAGGCCGAACTCAAAGCGCAGATTGACGGGCTGCTCAACAGAGCTAAGGCGGCCGACGACCTGGAAAAGAACGAACCCGACATCGACATCCCCAGCGAGATCAAACGCAGAGCCGATCGGCTGGCCGCGATCACGGCGGCCAAGCTGCGGCTGGAACAACGCCAGCGAGAAGCCGATGCAGCCCGCGGGCGCAGCCAGAACGATCAGCGCAAACCCCGGGACAAGGACGGCAAACCCAAGGGCGGGCGCTACAAGCGCGACTTCGGCGTGCCCAAAGACAGCGCCCAGGAGAGCTTCACCGACACGGACAGCCGGATCATGAAGCGTGCCGGTGGGGGCTATGACTACAGCTACAACGCGCACACGGCGGTGGACGAGAGCGCGCAGATCGTGGTGGCGGCCGAGCTGAGCAACAACGCCACCGACAGCGACCGCCTGCCCGTGTTGCTGGCGGCGGTGAAAGCCAACCTGTGCGAAGACGCCAGGCAGGTGCTGGCTGATGCGGGGTTCCGCTCGGAGTCGGTGTTCGAGCAGATCAAGGACAGTCCGAGCGAGTTGATCGTGGCGCTGGGGCGCGAGGGCAAGCAGGCGCTGGAGATTGACGCCCGGAAGTACCCGCGCAGCGCGGCGATGGATGCCAAGTTGAAGACACCCGAGGGCAAGGCGGCCTACCGCAAGAGGAAGTGGATCGTGGAGGCGCCCAACGGCTGGATCAAGAGCGTGCTGGGGTTCAGACAGTTCAGCCTGCGCGGACTGGACAAGGTCAAGGCCGAGTTCAAGCTCGTGTGTCTGGCGCTGAACTTGAGACGGATGTGCAGTTTGCGCGGCATTTGAGGGAAAACGGGGCATCTCGGGGCGCGAAACGGGGCGTTCAGACCTGACCAAGGCCGCCGTAAGGACCACGCCAAACAACGGAAGCGATCAAATCGCCCGAGGCACCGCGCAGCGGTCCTCAAATCAGTACGCGAAACGTTCTGCCGCGCAG
>NZ_JBVPZC010000032.1:0-29652 GCF_055702805.1 Hydrogenophaga sp. LT287
GCTTGAGCGGCAGCTGCGGGCGGTACTTCAAGGTCTTGAACAGCGATTCGGCGTATGGGTTGTCGTTGCTCACCGCGGGGCGGCTGCGGCTGTGTGCCACGCCCAAGCGCTGCATGGTGGCCAGCATCGTTTCGCCCTTCATCGGACTGCCGTTGTCCGAATGCACTGTGACCTGATCCGCACCAACGCCCTGGCGCCGACAGATGTCCTCCAGCAGCGCTGCAGCCCGCTCGGCGCTCTCGCAATCGAAGACCTGCCAGCCCACCACCTTGCGGCTGAAGATGTCCACGAACAGGTACAGGTAGAAGAACAGGCCGCGCACCTGGGTGGGCAAGTAGGTGATGTCCCAACAGTAGATCTGGTCGGGCCTTCTCGCCACCAAGGCGCGGGGTTTGCTGCGCTTTTGCGGCACGCGTTCAAGGCGGCGGTGAGCCAGTTGCCCAGCCTGACGCAGCAGCCTGTACAGGGTTGACTCGCTCGCCACGTACATGCCCTTGTCAGCCAGACGGGGCACGATCTGGCTGGGTGGCAGGTCCTTGAACTCCTCACTGTTGAGCACAGCCAGAGCCGCCAGGCGTTCAGCGTCGCTCAGTTTGTTGGGCGGGCAGTTATGACTGCGTTGATCAGGGGTGCGCCTGTCGCCCACATACAGCGCATTTTTTCCAGCATCCACCCAGCGCTGCACAGTGCGTGCGGCCAGCCCGATGATCTCGCAGGCCCTGTGCAAGCGGGCGCCAGCGATGCAAGCTTCGGCGATCAGCTCCAGCACGGTGGCGCGTTGTGCGAGGGTGCTCATGTGTCCTCGCCCTGCGATTTCAGAACCAAGGCCTGGAACTTTTTTTGAAGGATCAGCAAAGCGGCGGCCTCGGCCAGCGCGCGGTCCTTGCGGCGCACCTCGCGCTCCAGCTGGTCGTGCCGGCCTTGCAACTCGCGCAGCGCAGTGTTGGCCAGGCGTTGCTCAGCGGCGCTGGCAGCAGCGGGTTGCGTCGATGCGCAAAAGGCTTCGCGCCACTGGATCAGCTGGTGCTCGAATAAGCCCTTCTCGCGGCACCAGGCGTGCAGCGCCGGCCCCACCAGGGTGTGGCTTTCGTTCAAGGCCAACAGCCGCTGAACAGGGCTCCACTGGGCTGCGGGCGTATCGCTGGGCAGCGTTGGCGCATGCGCCAACGCTGCCCCCACAGGGCGCGATCTCTTGAGCCAGCCCTTGAGCGTTCCCAGTGGCATGTTCAGCTCAGTGGCCACCGATTCCAAGGTGCGCGAGCCGCGCGTGCGGACCTTGCTCAATGCCTGCTCTATGAACTCTGGCGAATGTTGATTCTTTTGCATGTTGTGTCGCTTTGGCGCGGATCATCCGCGTGAAAAGGGAGGCGACAACTAGTCTGACGCAGGGGGGCCCCCACGGACGCGGCATACGGCGCGATGTAGCTCCAGCCGCTTTCATCGACCGAACCAATGGCCACCTCGGGCTGGTAGGGCGCGCGCAGTTTGCGCACCAGCACCACGTCCATATCGCCCTGCAGCAGCTCGGCCAGCACCTTGCCCATGGGCACGGCGCCGCGGGGAATGGCCAAGATCAGCGGGTGCTGGCCCCGGTAGGCGGCGAGCCGGGTGGCCAGTTGGCGGGCTGCGTCTTCGCGGTCTTTGAACATGGTGGCTCCTTGGGGCGGCGGGCGGGTTCAGCGGGCGCGCGGGGGTTGCAGCAGCTGGATGCTGAAGTCGGTTTCGTAGGGCGGCACGTGGCATTCGACGATGTGGCTGGGCGCCACTTGCAGCCGCAGGCCCACCACGTCGGCGCGCAGGGGCAGCGTGGCCACGCCACGGTCCACCAGCACGGCCACCCGCACGGCCGCGGCGTGCTTGCGGTTCAGGTGCTCCAGCACTTTCAGCAGCGACTGCCCGGTGTAGAGCACGTCGTCCACGACCAGCACGGTGACACCGCTCAGGTCCAGCGACACGTCGCGCGGGAATTCGGTGAGCTGGGTGTCGGGGTAGACGAGGGTCAGGTCGTCGGCGTAGCGTTTGACCGACAGGTCCAGCCGCAGCGGCGGCGGCAGGCCGTGGCGCAGCACCAGGCGCTCGGTGAGGCGATCGGCCAGCGGCGCACCGCGGCGCAGCACGCCCACCACCGCCACCGGGCCGTTGCCGCGCAGCAGGCCAGCCGCCTGCTGCGCCATGTGGTCCAGCACGGCGTCCAGCCCGGCGCTGTTGTAGAGACAGGTGCGTATGCCAGGCGGGAATTTCATGGGCGTGCTCGTTGGGTAGGGAGGCGTTCAGCGCACTGTAGGCCGGACGCGCCACGCGGCCTTGAGCGCTCTCAACCAACGGCGTTTCAGGGGCTCTCGAGCGCGGCCAGTTCGGCCAGCAGGCGCGGGCGCACGCCGGCCATGCCGCGGTAGGCCACCACGGCGTCGCTCATGGAGGCGAGTGCGGCGTGCAGTTCGGCTGCGCGCGTGGGCGCCACCTGCAACACGCTCGGCAGCGGGCACACCATGACGCGGATGAAAAACACGCCGCGCTGCAGGGCAGGCAGGGGCAGCGTGGTCTGGCGTTCGACGCGATAAAACACCTGTTCCAGCAGCCGCTGACCGGTGGCGTCGGCCTGCGCCACAGCGTCCTCCCAGCGGGTGCGGCGGGTTTCGGGGTGCTGCGCCAGGTCGCTGCTGGGCGAGAGCAGCCACACATGGCGCAGCATGCTGGCCTGGCGAAATGCCATGTCCACAATGCCTTTGCCGCCGGCTTGCAGCAGCGCGTTGTCGGCCACGGGGGCGTGAATGGCGGTGAAGTCCAGGCCCAGCTTGTCGGCCGGGCTCCAGTTGGACGGAAAGCACACGCCAAGCCAGCGTGTGCGCATGGCGCCCGGCTCGTCGTGCAGCACCACCATGTCTTCTTGCATGCCCAGCGCCAGCGCTTGGGCCGTGGGCGCCAGGGCCACGCCGGTTTGGGCGGCATAGGCGTCGGCAATGGCCTGCAGCACGGCGGGCTCGGCCTGGCCCACCAGGGCGCGATCTGGGTGGGTTTGCAGCACGGCCTGTTTGTGGTGGGCGTAGGCGGCAGCTTGGTCGTCGCGCAGAAACAGGGGCGGTGGCTCGGGCGGCGGTGTGTGCAGAGCCTGAGCGGCGGGCGCCAGACGCGACAAACCGGGCCGCATGCGAAACGGGCTGGCCACGGGCCAGGGCATGTGGGCGGCAGGGTTGAGGGTGTGCATGGCGGCATTTTGTGGCAGCGGGCGCTGCAACATGGCGCCACCCGGGCCAGCCGGCACGGCGCCACCGTGCACGCTGCCTCCACAGCGGGCGGTCCCTCAGGCGCTAGTCGGCCAGCTTTTGCACCAGCAGTTTTTGCACCAGCGGGTGCTGCACCTTGCGCGCCGTGCCAATGGCATAAAAGTGTTCTTGCACGCCATCGCAAGGCGCAAACCAGCTCAGGCCGTAGCCGTGCGAGAGCTTTTCGCGCATGCGCTCAGAAGCGGGAAACACGCCCATGCCGGACGAGCCAAACGTGGCCAGCAGGGCGCTGTCTTCAAACTCGCCCACCAGGTTGGGCGTGACGCTCTGGCGTTCAAACCACTGGTCAAGCCGCAGGCGCACCGAAGCGTGTGCGGTGGGCAGCAGCACGGGCACCTGGGCCAGGCTGTGCGGAAAGTTGTGGCTGGCCTGCGTCAGCCATGCCTTGGGCGCGTACCAGCCCAGCGCCGACGACCCCAGCGCGTGGCTGTAGAGCCGCAGGTTGGGGTTGGCGGGTGCGGGGCGGTCCGACAGCACCACGTCCAGGCGGTGCAGGGCCAGGTCGGCCAGCAGGTCGTCAAACTTGTCTTCGTGGCACAGCAGGCGCAGGTTGGGCTCTTCCATGGCGGGGGCCAGCAGGTCGCGCACGGCCAGCTTGGGCAAGCCATCAGAAATGCCCACCACCAAGCGCACACCGACGTGTGTGCCGGCCTCGCGCACGGCGGTTTGCAGGTGCTCACCCAGGTGAAAAATCTGCTCGGCCACTTGCAACGCGGCCTGTCCGGCGTCGGTCAACGCCAGGCCACGGCCGGCCGGCTTGAACAAGGCATGCCCCAGCGACTGTTCGAGCAGGCGCACCTGCGCGCTCACGGTTTGCACCGCCAGCCCCAGCCGGTCGGCCGCATGCGACATGCCGCCTTCCTTGGCCGTGACCCAGAAATAGTAGAGGTGCTTGTAGTTGAGTTCCTGGTTCATGCTTCGTAATAAAGGGATTATTTTTCACGAATTGTCTGCTTTTTAAGACGTTCATGGTCACCTAAATTGGTGGCGTGTTCTGAACACACCCGGCGCTTGCGCGGCAATCCGAACACCCTTGTCATTTCTACAGCCAACGAAAGCAGCCACGCCATGAGAACTTACCCCACCGACAGCCCCCAAGCCGCGACCCGCCTGCTGGCGATGGCCCTTGTGGCCGACGGCAACTATTCGATGACCGAGATCCGCGCCCTGGACCGGCTGGAAGCGCCGCGCCGCCTCGGACTGCCCGCGGAAGAAATCAAGGCGGTGATCGACCAGTTTTGCCAGGATCTGCTGGCCGCCGCACACGGCGAGTGGACCGGCTCATCGCAGATCGACGATGCGACCCGCCAGGCCCTGATGGGCGAGGTGCAGGATCCGGAACTCCGGGCGCAGATCATGGGTCTGTGCGAGAGCGTGGCACTGGCCGACGGGCATCTGGCCGATGGCGAGGCCGACATGCTGGACGCCATGGTCAAAGCCTGGCGCACGGTACCGACCGACGCAGCGCGCACAGCACCCGCTTTGTGACGCCACACACCACTTGACGGAGGTTTGCCTGTGAAATCGATGCTATGGCTGGCGGTGGCCTTGCTGGCCGGTTTGTGGACCGGGCTGGTGGCGCTGACGGCGCAGGTGACAGACTGGCTGCTGGGGGCCCCGGTGGCCGGACCACTCACCGACCTCGCCACCAGGGCGGGGGCTTGGCCGGTGCCGGCATGGCTGGCCCTGTGGGTGGACACAGCCTGGCTGCAAGGCCTGCAGTCTGCCTGGGTGGCGCTGGTGCAATGGCTGGCCCAGGTGCTGCCGTCGGCCGATGGGCTGATGGGCTGGATCACCCCGCTGCTGTGGACCGGCTGGGCGCTGGGCATGCTGTTGCTGCTGGCGTGCGCGCTGGCAGGGCACTGGCTGCTGGGTCGCCTGGGTGCCCAACGAGCGCCACGCCAGGCACCCGCCTGACCCCATGCGCATGAACCCGTGAGCACCCAGCTGGCCTACCGGCTGCGCGAGGCCGCCAACGGACACCGCGCCGGCACGGCGCCCCCCCGCACGGCATCTACCGCCGACGCCGACCTGCGTCTGAACCTGGCAGACCTGCTCGGGCTGCACCGCGAGTCCTCAGGGCCGGTGCTGCTGATGCTGCTGGCCGTGGTGTGCGTGGTGCCGCTGCCGGGCGCCGGCACGGCCATGAGCCTGGGCATCTGGGCATTGGCCTGGGCCTGGGCGCGCGGTCGGGACACACCGGCCCTGCCCGCACGCTTGGGCCATGTGACGCTGAACGAGCGCTGGACCGGCCGCTGCCTGCATGGACTGGCCTGGACATATGAGCAGGGCAACCGCTGGATGCGCCCGCGCTGGGCGCTTTGGTCACACGAGCGCACCCGGGTGTGGTGGGGTGCGTGGATCGGGCTGATGGGCGTGGTCATTTTCTTGCCCCTGCCGCTGGGCAACGTGCTGCCCAGCCTGAGCCTGATGTTGCTGAGCCTGGGCTGGATGTTCCGCGACGGCCTGGCCCTGCTGCTGTCCACCGCCACCGGTGTGGCCGCCGTGGCGTACGGGGTCTCGCTGTGGCAACTGGTGGCGCAGGGGCTGGGGCAGGCCGGCGCCTGGTGGCCGACGTGATCGCCCGGCACCCTCAGGCGCTGCGCGCAAAAAACAGCGCGCTCATCACCAGTCCGGTCACGATCACGCCCCCGCGCACCCATTGCGCGGGCAGGCGCCTGGACCAGCGCGCCCCAAAGAAGCCGCCCGCCGTGGCGGCGACCATCATCAACAGGCCCTCTTTCCAGGCGATGGCGCCCGCCAGCACGAACGCACCCACGGCCAGCCACGACAGCACCAGCGAGTTGATATTTTTCAGCGCGTTCACGGTGTGGATGCGGCTTTCGCCGGTGACGGTGTAAAGCGCCATCAGCAAAATGCCCAGGCCACCGTTGAAGTAGCCGCCGTAAATGGCCACCAGCAGCAGGCCGGGCTCGCGCCAGGCGGCCAGCCCCTGCCCGGCTTTGGACGCCGCCTGCGCGCGCCGTGCCAGCACCGGCCCGGCCGCAAACAGCGCGGTGGCAAACAGCAGCAGCCAGGGCACGATGCCGGCAAACAGGTGTGCCGGCGTCACCAGCAACAACAGTGCGCCCGCCACGCCGCCCACCGCCGACAGCGCCATTTCACGCCGCAGGCGCCGCGCGGGCAGCTCGCGCAGTTCGGCCCGAAAACCCAGCGTGCTGCCCAGGTAGCCCGGGCTCACCGCCAGCGCGCTGGTGGCGTTGGCCATGATGGGTGGCACGCCGGCAAACACCAGCGCCGGAAAGGTGAGAAAGCTGCCGCCACCGGCGATGGCGTTGAGCACACCGGCCGCAAATGCGGCACCGGCCAGCAACAGAGAGGTGGTCCAGAAATCCATGGGGCGTCTTGTGGGCTTGGGCGGGTTCGCCGGTCAAAAGGCGCCCATTATGAGCAGACGCCTAGAATTGCCCCAGCCCCACCCCGGACACCCAGTTTGCCGCACCCCACCACACCCCCTTCGCCACACGACACCAGCCCCCTGTATGTGGACATGGACGGCACGCTCACGCTGTCGGACACGCTGTACGAATCGGTCATGCTGCTGGTGCGGCGCAACCCGCTGAACCTGTTGCGCCTGCTGGCCTGGCTGCTGCTGGGCAAGGCAGGGTTCAAGCACAGGCTGGCAGACACGGTGCGCCCCGACCCCGCCTGCCTGCCCTACCACGAACGTTTTGTGCAGTACCTGCGCGACGAACACGCCCGTGGCCGCCCACTGGTGCTGGCGAGCGCGGCAGACGCGCGCATCGTCGGCGAGGTGGCGGCGCATCTCAAGATTTTTGATGGCGTTCTGGGCACCCACGGCGGTGCCGGCGGCCCCAACCTGAGCCGCGCCCACAAGCGCGCCGCCATCGACGCGCACGCCCGCGCCAGCGGCCACACCACCTGGACCTACGCCGGCAACAGCCGCGACGACCTGGCGGTGTGGCAAGGCAGCACACAAGCCGTGGCCGTGAACGCGCCACCCGCCCTGGTGCGCGCGCTGCAGCGCCAGCACCCGCAGGCACGCGTGTTTGAACAGGCGCCGCTGAAGCTCAGGACCGTGCTGCGCGCGATCCGCCTCAAGCAGTGGTCCAAAAACGCGCTGCTGTTTTTGCCGCTGCTGGCCGCGCACTCGCTCGACCCGGCGCTGTGGGGCCTGGCGGCACTGGCCTTCGTGGCGTTTGGCCTGTGTGCGTCGGCCACCTATTTGTTCAACGACCTGCTGGACCTGCCCAACGACCGGGTGCACCGCCTCAAGCGCCACCGGCCGCTGGCCTCGGGCGCGCTCAGCATTCCCCTGGCGGTGGTGCTGGGCATGGCGATGATGGTGCTGGCCTTTGGGCTGGCGCTGGCCGTTTCGGGCGGTTTTGCCGCCATGCTGCTGGCCTACACCGTCACCACGCTGGCGTATTCGCTGTGGCTCAAGCGCGTCGCGCTTTTGGACGTGCTGGTGCTCTCGGGGCTCTACACCCTGCGCATTGGCGCGGGCGGGGTGGCCGTGAGCGTGGCGCCGTCCAACTGGTTGCTGGCGATTTCGATCTTTCTGTTTTTGAGCCTGGCGCTGGTGAAGCGCTGCGCCGAACTGGAAGAGCTGAACGACGAACGCGCCGACCTGGCACCCGGCCGTGGCTACCAGCCGCGCGACCTGGCCTCGCTGCGGGCCATGGGCCTGTCCAGCGGCTTCCTGGCGGTGCTGGTGCTCACGCTCTACATCGACAGCCAGAACAGCCAGGCGCTGTATGTGCAGCCCGAGTGGCTGTGGGGCGCTGCACCCGTGTTGCTGCTGTGGGTCATGCGCATCTGGCTCAAGACCGGGCGGCGCGAGCTGCACGGCGAAGACCCACTGCAATTTGCGCTGCGCGACCCCTTCAGCTGGGTCACGCTGGCCGTGATGGGTGCCATGGGTCTGGCGGCCACGGTCGGCATTTGAACCGCGGTGCACACCCGCCTCCATCCACACGGCTGCAGCGACCGCCACCAGGAGCAACCTCCATGAAATCCATCGCACTGGGCCTGGCCCTTTTTTGCGTGCTGCTGTCGTCGGCCGCCCAACTGGCCATGAAACGCGGCATGGGTGCACCGGCCGGCGGCGACGTTGGCGCCACCTACCTGCACGCGCTCTCCAGCCCGCTGGTGTGGCTGGGCCTGGTGCTGTACGGCACCAGCGCGGTGCTGTGGCTGTGGGTGCTGTCGCGGCTGGATGTGAGCCTGGCCTACCCGCTGGTGAGCCTGGGCTTTGTGGTGACCATGGGCCTGGGTGTGCTGTGGCTGGGCGAGCCGTTTTCGTGGCTGCGGGTGGCGGGCTGCACGCTGATTGTGGTGGGTGTGGGTTTGCTGGCCATGGACGCCTGACCCGCGGGCCCAAGCTGAAACGTATTTTTGTTTTGATGTTTTGAATGACGCACGGGCATGAACGCTTCTGAGCTTTCCATTGCGGGCGCACGCCGGCTGTTCTGGACCACCTTCTTCGGCACCTTGCTGCTCAAGCTGGTGCTCGCCGCCGGTTTTCCATTCACCGGCGACGAGGCGTTTTTCTACCAGTGGGGCGTGTTCCCGGCCTGGGGCTATTCGGACCACCCGCCCATGGTGGGCTGGCTGCTCGCGCTGCTGCACGGCATCAGCGACGCGCCGCTGGTGTTGCGCAGCGTCACGCTGCTGGTCACCAGCGTGATCGCGCTGGGCATCGTCGATGTGCTGATGCGCCACCTGCCGGCCGAGCGCGAGGCCGGCGCCTGGCTGGCCGGCGCGGTCTACCTGGTGCTGCCCTGGTCGTGGATGTTCGTGCTGGTGACCACCGACACGCCGCTGATCCTGTTCATGGCGCTGTCGGCCTGGAGCTACCTGCGCGCCAGCGCCTGCCCCGGCCGCGGCGCTGGCTGGTACGCGCTGGCCGGCGGGTTCGTGGGCCTGGCGTTTCTCTCCAAGTACTTTGCCGCCCTGCTCGGCTTTGCCTACGCGGTGCACATCCTGGGCTGGCGGCGCGAGCGCTGGTGGGCGCTGCCGCTCATGTTCCTGCTGGCCCTGCCCTCGATCGGTGTGAACGTGGTGTTCAACGCCCACCACGGCTGGTCGAACGTGATGTTCAACGTGTTCAACCGCAACGAGGGCTCTCACTGGAACCTGCAGACCCCGGCGGTGTACGCAGCCATGGTGGCCTACCTGCTCACGCCCTGGCTGCTGTGGCAGGGCCTCAAAGGCCGCTGGGCCGACGGCATCAGCCCCGCCCTGCGCAGCGCCGCCACCGCGCTGTGGCTGTTCCCCATCGCCCTGTTCGCCTTCATCAGCTTCAAGCGCACCATCGGCCTGCACTGGGTGCTGGGCTTCGTGCCGCTGTTCGTGGTGTGGGCCGGCCTGCGGGTGAATCCGCGCGCATTGCGCACCAGCTTCAAGGCCACGCTGGCGCTGTCGCTGCCGCACCTGCTGCTGGTGGGCGCTCTGGCCTGGGCACCGCTGTCGCTGTGGCAGCCCGTCAAGCTCTACGACCGGCTGGTCTTCACCCGCGAAGCCCCGGCGCTGGCCACCGCCCTCAAGTCCGACCTGCCCCCCGGCGCCACGCTGATGGCGCGCACCTACAACCCCGCCGCCGTGCTGGCGTTTTCCTACGGCCAGTACGTGCCGGTGTTCGGCGTCGGGCGCCACCACGCCCGGCAGGACGACCAGATCGTCGACTTCCGCACCTACGACGGCCAGGCCCTGCGCATCTTCGACTACGAAGAACCCGACCTGGCCGACTTCCAGCCCTTCTTCTCGCAGGTCAGCAAGCGCAAGGTGGTGATCGAAGGCGTGGACTTCTGGATGGTGGACGGCACCGGCTTCCGCTTCGAACCCTACCGCGAACAGGTGCTGACCAAGATCGCGCGCGAGTTCCACGACATTCCGAAGTGGCTACCCCTGCTGGGCAACCCGTTCTGCGAGCGGTACGGGTTTGCAGCGTGTTCGCCGCAGAAGCCGTGAGGGCTACTGCCGCTGGCACTCATCTCGACTGGATCTGAAAGCAGGCCTCTGGCCGAACAGCAATTGCGCCCGTTTAACGTTTGACATGAGGGGGGACCGAAAAGCGCAGCCTTTTTGGCATCCCCTCGGGGAAGGGTTAGACCACATCTTTTGCGGCGGCTGGTGTGGCGTGCAATTGAAGCCCCAGAGCTGCGACCACCTTGAGGATGGTTGCGAACTCTGGATTGCCTGCAGGGGACAGTGCCTTGTACAGGCTCTCGCGCCCCAAACCCGCTTCTCGGGCGACTTGCGTCATTCCCTTGGCGCGCGCGATATCACCTAGCGCTGCGGCCACAAGGGTCGGGTCGCCCTCTTCGAGTGCAGCCTCCAGGTAGGCTGCCATGTCTTCATCTGTGCGGAGGTGTTCCGCTGGATCCCAGGGCGTAGTGACAGTTTTGGCCATATTCCTGCTCCTAAAGCTCGCTAGCGAGCGTCTTCGCCTTGCGGATGTCCTTCTCTTGCGATGACTTGTCGCCACCCGCGAGGAGGACGATGTAGACATCTGCCTTCTGTGTGAAGTACACGCGGTATCCAGGGCCGTGATCAACGCGTAGCTCGGAGACGCCTTCGCCTACAGGTTTGACGTCGCCTGGGTTACCGAGGGAGAGGCGACGGATACGGATGTCGATGCGTACCTTGGCTGTTCGGTCCCGGAGGTCCGCGAACCACTCGGAGTACACACTGGTTTGACGGACTTCGAGCATGTAGTCACTGTATCACATGGGATACGAACTGCGCAAGGCGGCTGTTTGGTGTGGTCTAACGAATGAAAGGGACTTCCCCGTCCCGGGTGATCCGCGCAGTTGCGGGGTACGGCAACCAGGTGCCACGATGGGAAGTGCGATCTCTCATCAACTCACTCGTTTGCTGGAAGGGGAAGTCCATGGCTGGGCCATTCAGACGTTTCGACAACGATGATTTACACGCATGTGCTCAAGGTCGCCGCGGGCGGCAAGGCCAGCCCGCTGGATGCACTGGCGCTCGAACATTGAAGACACCGTTGCGATGCACGGTCGACTGTCCGCTCTGGGCCGAATCCGCCCAACCGCTCCAACATCAAGCCGTTGATGACTTCAGCGCGAGCGCCCCAGCCGGGTTTGCAGCCGGTCGAGCACCTCGGTCACGCGCTGCGCTTCGGCGGGCATGGGTTGTGAGAGTTCTTGCTCAGCCACCGACAGGTTGAGCCGTACGTAGGTGCTGTCCAGCGCATGGCGCGTGGCCAGCAGCTGTTGCGCAATCTTGACGCAGTCGGCGCCCTCTTCCAGCAGCTTTTGCAAGCCACGCACCTGGCCTTCGGCCCGGCGCAGGCGGTGCATCAGCTCGGCCTTGCGCTCGGCGGGCAGAGGCTGAACGGCGGTCTTGCTCATGCCGACACGGGAATGATGTTGGCAACCGGTTCGGGTGCCAGCAGGGTGCCGTCGCGCAGGCCGCGCACGGTGGCCAAGGCCAGCCACAGCACCACCATGGAGGTGGACGCCAGCAGCAACACGCCCACGTTTTGCAGCATGCCGTGCCAGCCGCTGTCGGGCTGCAGTTGCGCCAGGCGCAAGGTCAGCGTGGTGAAGGCAGCGAGCGGAAATGAGAGCGCCCAAAAAGCCACACCAAACGGCTGCGCGACGATGCGCTTGATCACCGGCGCCACCCACAGCAGAAAGAACAGCCCCACACCCCACAACGCCTGCACCACGGGCAGCGGTGCCTGCATCTGGACGAGCACCAAGCCAATGACAGCGGGCGGCGCAATGGTGATGAACCAGGCCGGCAACACGCGCTCGGGCAGCGGACTGTGGGCGATGCGCCGCGCCAGCGTGAGCAGCAGCACCAGCGGCCAGAAAAAGACCCCAATGCCCATTTGCGCGGCCGACCAGCCGTCCATGCCCAGCGGAATACCCGCCAGGGGTGCGACCACGTTGCCCACCACCGGAATCAGCAGCACCGGCGTGACCGCCGGCCACAGCCCCGTGTTGCCCGGCCCTTGGCCCGGCTGGGCCGCTGCGGCCGGTGCGATCCAGCGGCTCAGCACCCACACGGTGGCCCAGAGCTGCGTCACGCTGCCCAGCCACCACACACCGCGCCACGCGGTGGACAAGCCCCCCGTGGCCCCGCCCAGGGCCACACCCACCGTGGCTAGCAACAGCAGTGACACCGGCAGCGCCGCCACAAAAGCGTGGCGCACCGGGTGCTTCAGGTCGTCGGCCAGGGCCTGCGGGTAGCGCACCATGCGCAGCACCGAAGCCACCAGCAACACGCCAAACACCAGCACCGCCAAACCGCCCACCACCAGCGCGATGCCGGTGGCCATGTCACCCAGGGCCGCCTGCGCGCTGTGCCAGGCCAATGCCAGCCCGCTCAGGCCCATGACCAGCGAGAACCAGCCGGGCATGAGGAATTTCAACGGGGTAGGACTGGTCATAAAGCCATTCAAAAGAAGAACACATGCGCCGACTCAGACAGCCCGCAGCGAAGCGAACGGCCGAGCACCCTACCGGTTCAGCGCTTGCCGGTGCTGCAGGCGCCGTTGCCTTCGGGCACACCCAGTTTTTTGAACAAAAACGCGGGTGGGCAAAAGCCGGTGATCCCGGATTGGAACAGGTTGAAGCCGGCGAAGGCGGTCAACGCCAGGAACCACTCGCTCACGAAGATCGGGCTTTTGTCAAAGCCCAGGGCCAGCGACAGCATGACCACAAAACCAGCCATGAGGCGGATGTAACGTTCAACAGTCATTTCAAACTCCTTTAAAAAAACACGGGGGGAAGAATCAGGTGGCAGCGGTGGCCAGCGCCTCGTACTTTTTCCGGTACACAGCGAAATACAGCACCGGAATGACCACCAGCGTGAGCAGTGTGGACACGGCGATGCCGAAGATCAGCGAGATGGCCAGGCCGTTGAAGATCGGGTCGTCCAGGATGAAGAAGGCGCCCATCATGGCGGCCAGGCCGGTGAGTGCAATGGGCTGCGCGCGCACGGTGGCAGACTGCACCACGGCTTCGGCAAACGGCACGCCGCGCCGGGTTTCCAGCTCAATAAAGTCCACCAGCAAGATGGAGTTGCGCACGATGATGCCGGCCAGCGCGATCATGCCGATCATGGAAGTGGCGGTGTACTGCGCATTAAGCAGCGCGTGGCCCGGCATGACGCCGATGATGGTGAGCGGAATGGGCGCCATGATGATCAGCGGCGTGACGTAGCTCTTGAACTGCGCCACCACCAGCAGGTAGATCAGGATCAGGCCGACGCCGTAAGCGGCGCCCATGTCGCGGAAGGTCTCGTAGGTGATCTGCCATTCGCCGTCCCACTTCACCGCGTACTGGCGGTACGGGTCTTTGGGCTGGCTGATCCAGTACTCACCGAGTTCGCCGGTGTTGGGCAATGCGGCGGCGTCCATGCGTGTGCGGATGTCAAACAGGCCGTACAGCGGCGAGTCCAGCTTGCCGGCCATGTCGCCCATCACGTAGGTCACGGGCAGCATGTTTTTGGTGAAGCGGGGCTGGTCGATCACGCCGCGTTCCACCGTCACCAGCTCGGACAAGGGCACCATCGCACCGTTGGCCGCTTTGAGGGGCAGCGCCAGCAGCGCTTCCAGCCCAACCTGCTGGTCCAGCGGCAGCTGCAGGCGCACAGGCACCGCAAACTTGGCGTGGCCGTCGTGCAGGTAGGCGGCGTCCGAGCCCGAGAGCGCGGCGTACACCGTTTGCGCAATCACCTGCACCGGAATGCCGAGCGACTCGGCGCGCTGGCGCTGGATGCGCAGGAACGCGCGTGGGGCGTGCTCTTTCAACGAGGTGTCCACACCCACGATGTCGGGCGTGTCGGCATAGGCCTGGGCCACGCGCAGTGCGAGTTCGGCACGGCCTTTTTCGTCGGGACCATAGACCTCGGCCACGATGGGCGACATGACCGGCGGGCCGGGCGGCACTTCCACCACCTTGATGCGCGCACCATGCACTGCGGCGATTTTTTCCAGATCGGGGCGGTGGCGCTGCGCGATGGCGTGGCTCTTTTCGCTGCGGTGCGCGGCGTCGGTGAGGTTGATTTGCAGGTCGCCGCTTTCCGCGTCGGCGCGCAGGTAGTACTGGCGCACCAGGCCGTTGAAGGTGATGGGGCTGGCCGTGCCGGCGTAGCCCTGCACGTTGGCCACCTCGGGCTGCTGCGCGAGCCAGGCGGTCAGGTCTTGCAGCGCAGCGGCGGTGTTTTCCAGCGGGGTGCCGGCGGGCATGTCGAGCACCACCTGGTACTCGCTCTTGTTGTCAAACGGCAGCATTTTCAGCACCACCCACTGCACCAGCGCCAGGCCCACCGACAGCAGCAGCGCAACCAGAATGCCGGCCAGCAACAGCCAGCGCTTGCGCGCGCTTTGCAGCAGCGGCGTGAGCACCCGCGCGAAGGTGTTTTGCAAAGCGTTGGTGAGCTTGCTGGGGCCGTGCGCGGCGTGGCCGGGGCCGGTCTTGGTGAGCTTCAAAGCCAGCCACGGCGTGATGGTGAACGCGATGGCCAGCGAGATCGCCATGCCCATGCTGGCGTTGATGGGAATGGGGCTCATGTAAGGGCCCATGAGGCCGCTCACAAACGCCATGGGCAGCAAGGCCGCGATGACGGTGAAGGTAGCCAGAATGGTGGGGCCGCCCACCTCGTCCACCGCGCGCGGGATGATCACCGCCAGCGATTCGTCGGGTGTGAGTTGGCGGTGCCGGTGGATGTTTTCCACCACCACGATCGCGTCGTCCACCAAGATGCCGATGGAGAAAATGAGCGCAAACAGCGACACGCGGTTGAGCGTGAAGCCCCAGGCCCAGCTGGCAAACAGCGTGGCCGTGAGCGTAAGGATCACCGCCGCGCCGACGATGATGGCTTCGCGCCGGCCCAGCGCCAAGCCCACGAGAATGATCACGCTGCCGGTGGCAAAAATCAGCTTCTGGATCAGCTTGTTGGCTTTGTCCGCGGCGGTCTGCCCGTAGTCGCGGGTGATGGCCACTTCCACGTCGTCCGGGATGATGGTGTTCTTCAGGTTGTCCAGCCGCTCGCGCACGCCAGCGGCCACGTCCACCGCGTTTTCACCCGGCTTTTTGGTCACGGTGATGGTCACGGCCGGGTGGTTCTGGCCTTGCTGGCCGGGGTGGGCCGCATCGGCCGCGCCGGGGGTGAACCACACGTAGCGCTTGGGCAGTTGGGCACCGGCTTCGACCCGCGCCACTTCGCGCAGATAGATCGGGCGACCGTTCGAAACACCCACCACGATGTCGCCCACGTCTTTTTCGTTTTGCAGAAACTCGCCCGTTTCCACCGACAACATGCCGGGCTCACCCGCGGCCGGGTTGGGGTTGATGACCGCACCCGAGGGCAGCGCCTGGTTGGCCGAGGCAATGGCGCCGTGCAGCGTCTGCACGCTCACGCCGCGCTCGCGCAGGCGGGCGGGGTCGAGCCACACGTGCACTGCACGGCCAGGGCCGCCAATGGTGACCACTTCGCGCGTGCCTGGCACGCGCTTCAGCTCGGTTTCCACCGCGTGCGCCACGCGCTCCAGGTCGTGTGCGCTTTGGGCGTCTTTCGTCCACAGCGTGGCAGCCAACACTGGCACGTCGTCAATGCCTTTGGGCTTGACGATCGGGGTCAACACGCCCAGGCCCTGGGGCAGCCAGTCTTGGTTGGCGTTGAGCACGTCGTACAGACGCACCAGCGCTTCGGTGCGCGGCACGCCCACCTGAAACTGCACGGTGAGCACGGCCACGCCGGGGCGCGACACCGAGTAGGTGTGCTCAATGCCCTGGATTTGCGAGAGCACATGCTCCGCCGGGGCCGCGACCATTTTTTCCACGTCGGCGCTGGAAGCCCCCGGGAAGGGGATCAGCACGTTGGCCATGGTCACGTTGATCTGCGGCTCTTCTTCGCGCGGGGTGACCAGCACGGCAAACAGACCCAGCAGCAAGGCCACCAGCGCCAGCAGCGGCGTGATGGCGTTGCTCTGAAACATGCGCGCCACCGAGCCAGAAAAGCCCAGCTTTTCAGGGGTGGCGTGGGAAATGGGTTCGGGGTGGCTCATGGCGGCGTCCTTACTGGGCGGCGGGCACAGCGCCCGACAGGCCGGCGCGCACCGGGTCCAGCGCCACACGGTCGCCGGCTTTCAGGCCTGCCAACACTTCCACCCCGGCGCTGCCGTGGACCGCACCGGTGCGCACCGCACGCAGCGCAAACCCGGCTGGCTGGCCTTCGCCCTTGCTGGACACCACATACACGCCGGTGAGCTCACCGCGGCGCAGCAGGGCCGTTTCGGGCAATACCAGCCGCTGGCTGTCGGGCTGTGCGGTACCACCCACAAAGCGCACGCGCACCTGGCGACCGGGCACCTGGCCGGCGCCATCGGCGGCGCTCAGGTCCAGGCGCCATTCCACGGTTTGCGATACCGGGTCGGCCGCGGGCAGGCTGGTCTGGCTGGCGGGGGTCACCCAGCGGTCGGTGCCGGGCAACTGCACTTCAATGCGCTTGGCCTGCTGGGCCAGGGTTTGCTGCGAGGCGGGCACATGCACCACCGCGCGAATGGGTTGCGGCGCGTACACCGTGAGCACCGGCGCACCGGGCATGGCCAGGCCACCGGCTTCGGCGTGGGTGGCCAGCACCCAGCCGTCGTAAGGCGCGGTGAGGCGGGTGAAACCCTGGGCCACACCGGCTTGCGTTTGCCCGGCGCGGGCAGCCGCCACACCGGCTTGCGCTGCTTTGAGCTGAGCCTGCGCAGTGTCCAGCGCAGCCTGGGCCACGAAGCCCTGGGCGCGCAGGTCGCGCGTGCGCTCAAAGTGGGCCTTGGCGTTGGCCAGGTTGGCGTCGGCTTCGGCAAAGCCAGCCTGCGCCTGCGCCACACCAGCCTGGGTGGCGCGGTCGTCGATCACGGCCAGCACCTGGCCGGCCTTCACCCGGTCGCCGGCTTTCACCGACAGGCTGGCAATGCGGCCGCTGGCCTGGGCCGACAACACGCTCTGGCGCACGGCCTGCAAGCTGCCGTCCAGCGCCACACCGGCGCCCACCGCCTGGGCACCCACCACCACCACGGGCACCTGCGGCGCGCCGGCTGCGGCCTGCGCGTGCACGCCGCCAGCGGTGAACAAGGCCACCCCGGTCACCATGGCCAGCGACAAACCCGCCAGCACCCAGCGGCGCTGGGACTGCGTGTGGGGCGCCAAAGCTTGCGCACGGGCAACGACAGACTGGGACAAACGGGCGGTTTTTCGGGGGATCATGGTGCGTTTCTCCTATACGGCCTGCAGTATACACATATACCCCCAGGGGTACAACATTGAGCGGTCATTGGCCTACCTGCGCCGGGAAGGGCCAAGCCTCACAACAGGTTCAGGTGAAATGCAGGGTGCGCCGTTGAGCGCAAGCAATCAAGTGGCCAACGCGCGCGCGCGCAGCCGGCCCAGCTGCCAGACACAGCCCACAAACGCCACGGCGGCCAGCACCAGGGTGGCGTACGCCACTCGCAGCCCGTGGGTTTCGGCCAGCTCGCCCATGAGCAGTGCGGCCAGTTGGGCGCCCACGGTGAAGGCGATCATGAGCAGGGCCGAAAGGCGCGGGGCCTCTTGCGGGAAACCGCGCAAGGCGCTGCCCAGCAAGATGGGAAACGCCACCGACACGCCCAGCCCCGCCGCAAAGTTGCACAGGGCCAGCCACACAAACGGCGCGCCGGCCGGGGTGAACCACACGGCCGCCAGCGCCACGCTGGCCAGTGTGCCCAGCCGCAGAATCTTTTGCTCCAGCGACCAGCGGCTGTGGCCAAACGCCTGCCAGACTCGACCCACCACCATGCCCGCCATGAGGAAGCCCAACGCGAGCCGGGCGCTTTGCTCGTGCAGGCCGAGCGACTCGGTGGCAAAGCTCACAAACCAGAAATACTGGCCCCATTCCGTGAGGCCGCTGCACACACCGGCCGCCAGCACCCAGCGCACCAGCGGCTGGCGCAACAACCCGGCGTAGCCCAGCGGACGGTGGCTGGCGCGGGACTCGGTGGCGTCCAACACATGCACCCGAAAGCCCACGCCGCGCAGCCGAGAGCGCTGCAGCGTCATGACCAGCATCACCAGCGCCAGCAACCCAAACGCCGCGTAGGGCGCGCGCCATTGCGGTGACCACAACAGCACCGCAGCCACGAGCAGGGGCGACAGCACCGTGCCCAGGCTGTAGGCCACGTCCACCAGGCTGACGATACGGGTGCGCAGTTCCGGGTCGTCACTCAGTTCGGCCAGCAGACCATGGCCCAGGGTGAACAACGCGGTCTCAAACGTGGCGATGGTGACCATGAACAAGGCCAGCCAGCCAAAGCTGGGCGCCAGCAACACGCCCGCCAGGGCCCCCACCACCAGCACGGTGTAGCCCACGAGCAGCTTGTAAGGCGGGAAGCGCTTGGCAATAGACCCCCCGAGCAACGAACCCACCGCACCGCCCGCGCTCCACAGGGCCATGAGCCAGCCGATTTGCTGAAACGACACGCCCATTTGCGCCCGCAAGTTGGGCGTGACCGCGCCCAGCAAGGCTCCGAAAATGCCCCAGGTCACGGCGCAGTACAAAATGACCCAGGCCACAAAGGGCAAGCCCATCAACATGGCCAGGGGGGAGCGGAAGGTGGTCAAGGCAGGGCTTTCGGTGCGGCGGTTGCAGGGCAGTGCAATCGATTGTCACGCGCGACCCAAACCACAAGCCCACCACCTGCCAAAAAGAATCCGCTTGGTAACCACCCACGCCAGATCCGGCGCGCGCGACAGGGCTCAGGATGCGGTGGAACCAGCCAGACCACTCGCACCGCCCATAGGGGTGACGGCGCGGGGAAAACTACTCGAACCGCACCCGCGGAGCCACCGCGCACAGCAGCTCGTAAGAGATGGTGCCCGCCGCCGCCGCCACCTCGTCCACCGGCAACACCGCGCCCGACGCGCTCACGCCCCACAACACCACCTCGGTGCCCACGCCGCAAGGCACGCCCAGGGCGTCCAGCGGCGCCAGGTCGACGGTGATCATGTCCATGCTGACGCGACCCACCACACGGGTGCGCACCCCGGCCACCAGCACCGGTGTGCCGTTGGGCGCGTGGCGCGGGTAGCCGTCTGCATAGCCGCAGGCCACCACGCCAATGCGTTGTGGCCGCTCGGCGGTGAAGGCCGAGCCGTAGCCCACGGTGTCGCCCGTCTGCAGTTGCTGCACCGCAATCAACCGGCTGGACAAGGTCATGGCGGGCTGCAGTCCCCAGTCGGCGGCGGTGCGCTGGGGATGGTCGGGCGCGCTGCCGTAGGTGGCAATGCCTGAGCGGACCCAGTCCGCGCTCAGGGTTTCGGTGGCGGGCGCGCCCGGGTCCACCCGCAGCGCTTGGCGGGCAAAGCGCAGCATGGCCGCGCTGTTGCACAGGGTGCGCTCGCCCGGCAGGTCGGCGGTGGCGGCTTCAAAGGCCGCCACCTGGTGGGCCACACCGCGCGGGCCGTCGGCGTCGCTGAAGTGGGTCATGAGCGAAATTTCTTCCACCTGCGGCAGCGCGTTGAGCCGCGCCCAGGCGGCGCGAAAGGCGGTGGGCGTGAAGCCCAGGCGGTTCATGCCGCTGTTGAGCTTGAGGAACACGCGATGGGGCAGCTGCGTTTTGTGCGCTGCCAGCCAGTCAATCTGTTCGCTGCAGTGCACCGTGTGCCACAGGTGCAGGCGCGAACACAGCTCCAGGTCGCGCGGCTCAAACACGCCTTCGAGCAAAAGAATGGGCCCGCGCCAGTCGAGCGCCCGGATGCGTTCGGCCTCGGCCAGGTCGAGCAGGGCAAAGCCGTCGGCGCTGCGCAGGGCGTCAAACGTGCGCTCAATGCCATGGCCGTAGGCGTTGGCCTTGACCACCGCCCAGACCCGCGCGTCAGGCGCGCAGTCGCGGGCACGCTGCAGGTTGTGGCGCAAAGCGTCGGGGTGCACGGTGGCGAGGATCGGACGGGGCATGGCAGTCGGCAAAAAAGCGGGCAGCAACCAAAGGGCAAGGGCCTGCGGCCAGGGGGGCCGCGGCACCGGTTGTTTACAGACGCTCACAAGTGGCGTGCTATAACCCGGCATCCTTGGAGACCCGCTGACTTTCGCATAAAAAAGCCGCATCAGGCCACCCCACCAGCGTCCCCTGGCGTGGCCCGGCGTACAAAATCATCCCCATGAAGCGCGGCTTCTACACCATCATGACGGCGCAGTTTTTCAGCTCTCTGGCTGACAACGCGCTGTTCGTGGCCGCCATTGAACTGCTGCGCACGCGCGGCGCACCCGAATGGCAGAGCGCGGCGCTGGTGCCGCTGTTTGCGCTGTTTTATGTGGTATTAGCGCCTTTTGTGGGCGCTTTTGCCGACGCCAGACCCAAAGGCCAGGTCATGTTCATCAGCAACGCCATCAAGGTGGTGGGCTGTCTGATGATGCTGGTGGGTGTGCACCCCCTGTTGGCCTACACCCTGGTGGGCCTGGGTGCGGCGGCCTATTCGCCGGCCAAATACGGCATCTTGACCGAGCTGCTGCCGCCGTCGCAATTGGTCAAGGCCAACGGCTGGATCGAAGGCTTGACGATCGCTTCCATCATCCTGGGTGTGCTGCTGGGTGGTCAGCTGGTGGGGCCGTGGCTGTCCGGCTTGTTGCTGTCCATTGACATTCCTGGTGTGGACACCGGCATCGACAGCGCAGCCAAGGCGGCCATTGGGGTGCTGGTGCTGGTGTATGTGGTGGCGTCGGTTTTCAACCTGCGCATACCGCTGACCGGCGTGACGCCGCGGCCCATGCCCAAGAACCCGCTGGCCCTGCTGCCCGACTTCTGGCGCTGCAACAGCCGCCTGTGGCGCGACCGCCTGGGCCAGATTTCGTTGGCCACGACCACCCTGTTCTGGGGCGTTTCGGGCAACCTGCGCTACATCGTGCTGGCCTGGGCCGGCGCCGCGCTGGGCTACAGCACCACACAGGCCTCCAGCCTGGTGGGCGTGGTGGCACTGGGCACGGCGGTGGGTGCGGTGGTGGCCTCGATGCGCATGAAGCTCGACCAGGCCACCCGCGTGATGCCACTGGGCATCGCCATGGGGTTGTTGGTGATCTTGATGAACTTCATCGACAACGTGTGGGTGGCCGCACCGTTCCTGGTGCTGCTCGGTGGCCTGGGCGGTTTTTTGGTGGTGCCCATGAACGCACTGCTGCAGCACCGCGGCCACAACCTGATGGGCGCAGGCCGCTCCATTGCGGTGCAAAACTTCAACGAACAGGCCTGCATCTTGATTTTGGGCGCGATGTACAGCTTCTCCACCGCCGCAGGCTGGTCGGCGTTCATGGCCATCACCGCCTTTGGCGTGCTGGTGGCCGGCTTTATGTGGGTCATCGCCCTGTGGCACCGCCACAACCAGCGTGCGCACCCGCACGAGCTGGAGCGCCTGCTGGAAATCGCCCGCCGGGACGACTTGCACGGGTAGATCGGCTCCCCCCGCGCCGCGCCTAAGGGCGCGTCACCCCCCCAGGGGGCGGCACTGGCGGCCTGGCAAAGCCAGTTCCGCGGTGCCCTGGGCTCAACTCCCCTTCCGAAGCGAAATGCTTTCACGCAGGATGCGGTGGAACCGGCTTTGCCGGGCCACTCGCATCGCCCCCTGGGGGGGGAGACGCGCCCTTAGGCGCGGCGCGGGGGGAAACTCAAAAACTTATATTGGTTTTCTCAAAGCCATCCAGGCTCACCAGCCGGTGCTGGGCCAGCACTTTGTAGAGATCGGCCTCGCCGACCGAGCGCGACAGGTAGGCGTCGCTGCCGGCCAGGCCGGCTTTCATGCGGTCCATGCTGCCCGCCGTGGGCGCAAACATGATCACCACCGGCGCCTGGCCGTTGGCCAGCTTGCGCTGTTTGGTGTTGCGGCACACCTGGTAGGCATCGGGTTCGCCGTTGAGCCGGTCGATGACCACCAGCCGGTACGGATGGGCTTTGAGCATGACCAGCGCTTGGGCCGCTTCGCGCGACCAGTCGATCGACAGGCCGTAGCGCTTGAAGCGCTTGTGCAAAATGCGCCCTTCCACCAGGCTTTCGGCCACCAGCAGCACGTCGCCGCGCTGCACCTCGGGCACCGGGGCTTTGCTGGCGCTGAGCTGGGAGCGGGGTGAGCGCGAGTTTTTGCTGCTGCGCGAAGGCGCCGGCGCTGAAGGCGGGGCGGGCAGTTCGTCCAGCCCCCCAAAGTCGGTCAGGCGCATCACACCCGGGCGCGCGGACCTGCCGGATACGGCGGGGACCATGGGCGCACCGACGCGGCGAACGGGTGCCTGTGCTAGTGCAGGGGCTGCGGGCGCATCCCCTCCCGTGGGCCGTTTTGGCGCAGGCGCCCCGGCAGCGCTGCTTCGCGTCATGGGCCGGGTGGGCGGGAATTCAGACTCGGCGGCTTTGCGCCGCCCCGTCACGGCCGGGACCATGGGCGCCGGAACGCTCTCAGAAAACGGCTGGGTCGCAGGAAAATTGCGGTCTTCGCCCGCACGCGAGCGCTTGAGGGCGGGTTCGGCCGCCGCCAGCTGGCCACTGGCCCGGCGCATGCTGGCATCCAGCCCCTGGGTTTGTGAGGCCTGAAAAGGCTGCGTGGCGGCGAACTTGGCCGACGCCGCCGCGGGCTTGCGGGCCGGCGCCGCCGGGCTGACCCCAACAATGGCGTCCAGCGCCGCCAGCACCGACACCAGCTTCACCGGCTTGCGCTGTAGCGGCCAGCCGGTGCCCCCGTCGCTGTTACCCAGCAGCAGCACTTTGCCCGGCAATTCGGCGTAGCGCACCAGGTGCAGGGCCTGGGTGTTGTCGGCGTTAACGATCAGGATTTGCGCGTCCATGACTTCGTCTTGCACCAGGTACCCGGGCGGGCGACGGGCGGCCAGCCGAAAAAACGACTCGAAGGTTGACGACTCATTTTGGGCAAAACCCACCAAAGCCACTGTGTACGAACCGCCCATGTAGACACCCTGAAATAAAAGCCAGACGCCGTTTTGAGCTGAGTATGCCCGCGAACGGTGCATACCCCCCACACCACCTGCCGCTGGGCAGGGCCGCTGTGACGGATTGCGCGCCCCAGCCCACATGCCG
Source organism: Hydrogenophaga sp. LT287 (assembly GCF_055702805.1). Taxonomy (NCBI): domain Bacteria; kingdom Pseudomonadati; phylum Pseudomonadota; class Betaproteobacteria; order Burkholderiales; family Comamonadaceae; genus Hydrogenophaga; species Hydrogenophaga sp. LT287. The sequence goes on from NZ_JBVPZC010000032.1 coordinate 23,341, forward strand.
CCACAATCGCGCCATTCGTCACCACCCAGGAGTTTTCATGAGCAGCATTTACGACTTTGACGCCCAATCCATCGACGGCAAACCGGTCTCACTTGAGCAATTCCGCGGCAAAACCTTGCTGATCGTGAACACCGCCAGCGCCTGTGGCTTCACACCCCAGTTTGGCGGGCTGGAAAAATTGCACCAGAGCTACGGCGCACGCGGTCTGGTGGTGCTGGGCTTTCCCTGCAACCAGTTTGGCAGCCAGGACCCGGGCAGCAACGAAGAAATTGGGGCTTTTTGCCAGAAAAACTTTGGCGTGAGCTTTCCCATGATGAGCAAAATCGACGTCAACGGCGCCGAGGCCCACCCGCTCTACCAGTGGCTCAGCGCCGAAGCCCCCGGCCTGCTGGGCAGCAAGGCCATCAAGTGGAACTTCACCAAGTTTCTGGTGGGCAAAGACGGGCGGGTGCTCAAACGCTACGCACCCCAGGACGCGCCCGACAAGCTGGCCAAGGACATCGAGGCCGCCCTGACAGCCTGATTTCAGCGTTCGAATTCCGTGTTGAGCACCACCGTGCTGGTGGTGCGCAGCACGCCCGCAATGGCCTTGATGGCGTACAGCACATCTTCCAGCGCCCGCGCGTTGGCGCAGCGCACCTTGACGAGCGAGTCGTGCTCGCCGGCCACGCTGTGCACCTCCACCACTTCGGGCAGTTCCCGCAGGCGCTCGGCAATGTCGCGGCAGTGGGCGCCGCCGTCGTTGCGAATGGCCACAAAAGCCGTCAGGTGAAGGCCCAGCGCCTCGGGCACCACCCGGATCGAAAAGCGCTCAATCACGCCCCGCTCCACCATTTTTCGCACGCGCTCGTGCACGGCAGCGGTCGACATGCCCACTTCGGAAGCCACATCAGCGTACGAACGGCGGCTATCCGAGGCCAAGGCCGTAAGAATTCTCCTGTCAAGGTCGTCTGTCTGGAAATTGTCTTGCATTGGGTGCATTCTTCGGATAAATTCGGCTCCGCCAACTCGGCTCCGCCAACTCGGCACCGAACATTTTCCGTCTTGAGACCCGAAATGCCAATCATTTTCCGCTTGCCTGGCGCCAGAGATGCCCGCATCAAGCTGATCACCGCGCTGCTGATCGTCTACATCGTCTGGGGCACGACCTACAACGCGCTGAACCTGGCCATGCAGTCGATGCCGCCGCTGCTGATGAACGGCACCCGCTTTGTCGCTGCGGGCGCCATCATGCTCGCCATTGCGCGCTGGCAGCGCCTGCCCTGGCCCACCGGTGCGCAGTGGCGGCACTCGGCCCTGATCGGCGGCCTCATGGTCTGCGGTGCCATGGGCATGGTGGTGATGGCGCAGAAGATGGGCATTGGCTCGGGCTTGATGGCCACCGTGGTCACCACCATGCCCATGTGGCTGGCGCTGTGGACCCGCTGGGGCGGCGAAGCTGTGCCCGTGACGAGCTGGATCGGGCTGGCGCTTGGCGTGGCCGGTGCGGCCGTGCTGGCGCTGGAAGGTGACTTTTCAGCCACCTGGCTGGGCGCCCTGCTGGCTTTCGGCGCGCCGCTGCTCTGGAGCATCGGCTCTTACGCCTCGCGCAAGCTGGACCTGCCCGCGCCCGCCATGGCCTCGGCTGCGCAGTGGCTGCTGGGTGGCCTGATGGGCACCGCCGCCGCCGCGCTGCTGGAGCCCGCTGCCCAGACCTGGAGCCCGGCGCAGTTGAGCCTGACATCGGCCCTGGCCTGGGGCTACCTGGTGGTCATGGGCACGCTGGTCACGCTCAACGCGTATTTGTGGCTGCTCAAAAACACATCGGCCGCGCTGGCGGGCAGCTATTCGTTCGTCAACCCCGGGGTGGCGCTGTGGGTGGGTGTGGCCCTGGGCGGTGAGGTGCTGACCGGTCAGGTCTTCATCGCCCTGCCGCTGATCTTGCTGGCGCTGGGCTTCATTGCCTACGGCCAGCCGGTGTGGCGCTGGTTACAGCCGCGCCTGCGCCCGGGCGGGTTGCGCGGCGCATGACGCGCGGCAGGTTCAGAGGCTGAGCGTTTTGGGCGTGTCCGAGCAGCGCCTCAAAAAACGTGCCCGGTCCAGGCGCAAAGCACAGCCATGGCTCGGGCTATGGCGCGCATTGGTAACGCCGAGCGGGTGTGTTTTGGGGTGGTGAGCGGGCGCGAATGAGAGACGCTCAGCCTCTCAGACCCAGCGCAGCAGCAGCCCCGCCACCAGCGGCAACGCCAGCGCGCTGAACAGCGCGCTCAAACCCATGGCCAGGCCGGCGAAGGCGCCCATTTCTTCGCTCACCTGAAACGCGCGTGCGGTGCCGATGCCGTGGGCGGCCGTGCCCAGCGCGAAGCCGCGCACGGTGGGGTCGGTGATGCGCAGGGCATCAAACAAAAAGCGGGCACTGGCCGCCCCCACAATGCCGGTGCTGACCACCAGCACGGCGGTGAGCGAAGGCAGGCCGCCAATCTTTTCGGCAATGCCCATGGCCACCGGCGTGGTGACCGACTTGGGCGCCAGCGATGCCAGCGTGGCCTTGGACGCACCCAGCGCCCAGCCCACACCGATGGCCGTGACCGTGGCGGCCAGCGTGCCCACCACCAGCGCACCCACCATGGGCAGCCACAGGCGCTTGAGGCGCGCGAGCTGTTCAAACAGCGGCACCGCCAGCGCCACCGTGGCCGGACCGAGCAAAAAGTGGACGAACTGCGCGCCCTCGAAATAGGTGGCGTAGGGCGTGCCCGTGGCCCACAGCAAAGTGCCCAGCGCCACCACGGCCATGGCCACCGGGTTGGCCAGCGGGTGAAAGCCGCTGCGCTGGTAGAGCATGAAAGCGGCCTGGTACACCAGCAGCGTCACGGTCAGGCCCAGCAGCGGCGTGGTGGCCAGGTAGACCCACACATCGGCCAGGCGCTCGGCCGCCGCAGGCAACACCGGGTTCATGGCTGTTCTCCATCCACCGCCTGGGGCGGGGGCGCCACGCGCTTCATGAGCCAGGCCATGGTAAGGGCGGCACTGGCCAGCCCCACCAGCGTGCTCAACACCAGCGCCACGCCGATGGCCAGCGCCTCGTCACCCAGGCGCTGCAGGTGCAGCATGACGCCCACACCCGCCGGCACAAACAGCAGCGACAGGTGTTGCAACAGCGTTTGCGCCGTGGGCTTGATGGCCTGCAGCCAGGCCGGGCGCAGCACCAGCACCAGCAACAACAGCGCCAAACCGACCACCGGGCCCGGCACAGGTGCGGCGAGCGCAAACACCAGCGCTTCGCCCAGCAACTGGAAAACAAGCAGGGTGGCGAGCGCGGGGATCATGCGGGCGAGCTTACCCCGCGAGCGCGTCGTCCAGAATTTCGACCCAATGCCGCACCGGCGTTTCGGTGCCGCTTTGCAGGTGGGTGATGCAACCGATGTTGGCGCTGGTGATCACGGCGGGCTTGAGCTCGTCCAGATGGCCGAGCTTGCGGTCGCGCAGCTGGTAAGACAGCTCGGGGTTGAGCACCGAATAGGTGCCGGCCGAGCCGCAACACAGGTGCGCCTCGTTTTTTGCCACCTGCACGGTGAAGCCCAGGGCCGCCAGGTGCGTTTCAACGCCACCCTTGAGCTGCTGACCGTGCTGCAATGTGCAAGGCGGGTGAAAACCGATCACCTTGTTGGCGTCGGGCTGGCCGGCCAGCTTGGGCTTGAGCACCGGCACCAGCGCAGGCAGCAGCTCGCTCAGGTCTCGGGTCAGTTCGCTGATGCGCGCCGCTTTGGCGGCATAGGTCGGGTCGTCGGCCAGGATGTGTCCGTATTCCTTCACCGTGACGCCGCAGCCCGAGGCGTTCATGACGATGGCCTCGACACCGTCTTCGATCACTGGCCACCAGGCGTCGATGTTGGCGCGCATCTCGCGCTTGCCGCCGTCCTGGTCGTTCAGGTGGAACTTGACCGCACCGCAGCAGCCGGCCTTGGGCGCGATGACGGCCTGGATGCCCGCCGCGTCGAGCACGCGCGCAGTGGCCGAGTTGATGTTGGGCATCATGGCCGGCTGCACGCAGCCCGCCAGTATGAGCACCTTGCGCGCATGCACGGTGGTGGGCCAGCGACCCGCGTCTTGCTTGGCGGGCACCTTGTTTTTCAGCGTGCCCGGCAGCAGACCGCGCACCATCTGGCCCATCTTCATGGCCGGGCCAAACAGCGGCGACGGCAGGCCTTCTTTGAGCAGCCAGCGCACCGCTTTTTCGCTCGCCGGGCGCGGCACCTTTTCGTCCACCAGCTTGCGGCCAATGTCGATCAGGTGGCCATAGTCCACCCCGCTGGGGCAGGTGGTTTCGCAGTTGCGGCAGGTGAGGCAGCGGTCCAGGTGCAGCTGGGTCTTGCGTGTGGGCTCGGCGCCCTCCAGCACCTGCTTCATCAAATAGATGCGCCCGCGCGGTCCGTCCAGCTCGTCGCCCAGCAGCTGGTACGTGGGGCAGGTGGCGGTGCAAAAGCCGCAGTGCACGCACTTGCGCAAAATCGCCTCGGCGGCGCGTCCATCGGCACGGGCCTGGTATTCGGGGGAGAGGTTGGTTTGCATGTGTGTTCAGCTCAAAAAACCTGGCGCCGGGCCACCCCGAGCCGGGTTAGCGCCCCCTCAGGGGGTCACCAACCATGCTCAGTGGCGGAGCATGGGGGCTTATGTTCTGCCGGGGTTGAAGATGCCTGCCGGGTCAAATTGCTCGCGCAGGCGCTGGGTGATGGTTTCAATGGCCGGCGTTTGGCGGCTGAAGCGGGGTACACCGGGCGCACCGTCGGCGCCCGCACGGAACAGGGTGGCGTGGCCGTTGACAGCCGCTGCGGCGCCGCGCAGTTCGGCCGCTGCGGACGCGGGCGCCCACAGCCAGCGCTGGGCGCCTTGCCATTCGATCAACTGGGCATAAGGCAACGCCAGCACCGGCGCGGTTTGCGGCAGCGACAGGCGCCACAGGCACAGGTCGGGGGCTGGCGGGGTGAAGAACGGCAAGGTCTGGTCGCGGCAGGCGGTCCAGTCGGCGCCGGCCTGGGCGTTGTCCATACGCTTGCCACCCGCTTCCTGGGCCATGCGGACGCAGGCCGCTTCCACGGCGGCCACCGCGCCGCGCAGGCGAACAAACAGCAGCTCGGGCGCGCCGGGCGCGGTGTCGTCGCGCACCCAACACGAGGCATTGATGGGCAAGGGTTGGCCGCCCCAGCGGTGCAGTTGCTCCAGGGCGCCGGCCTGGTTCAACTCAAACACCAGCGTGGCTTCGGCCGGGGCCACCGGCAGCACCTTCAGGCTCAGCTCGGCCAGCACACCCAGCGTGCCGAGCGAGCCGGCCATGACGCGGCTGACGTCGTAACCCGCCACGTTTTTCATGACCTGGCCACCAAAGGTGAGCAGCTCACCCCGGCCGTTGATGAACTGAGCGCCGAGCACGAAGTCTCGCACGCTGCCCACGCAGGCGCGGGCCGGGCCCGCGAGGCCGGCAGCCACCATGCCGCCCACCGTGCCACCGGCGCCAAAGCGCGGCGGCTCAAACGGAAAGCACTGGCCTTTTTCGGCCAACACCGCTTCCAGCTCGGCCAGCGGGGTGCCGGCGCGCACCGTCACCACCAGTTCGGTGGGCTCGAAGCTGACGATACCGGCCCAGTCGGCGGTAGACAGGGTATCGCCCACCGTAGGCTCGCCGTAGAAGGTCTTGGTGTCACCACCGGTGATGCGCATCGGCCGATTTGCCGCTCTCGCGGTCCGCACCTGTTCGATCAAGTGGTTGGGAAATTGGGAAAGTGTGGAAGACATGCACACATATTAAGAGCGGCAAGCCAACAGCAGAATGAGAATTCCTGTGGTCTTCTGTGCAAGTTTTTCAGCTGGGCAACAAGCACGCCTTCTATCAACACCCTTAACTCATATAAAATAATCTGCAGTATGCGACAAACTGCATTAATAAAATTCAAATTCGTGCTACGATCCGCCGCATGCTGAATGCAGAAATCTCAATCGACACTGTAACGGACCTCTTGCCGGGGTTCGCGTTCCGGGGCGCCATCACCGATGAGCCGCCCGGGCCGGTGCGTGTGGTGAACATGGCCAACGTGTTGATTCATTTCCAAAACTGGGCCATTTCGGGACGAGTTCACGTTGAAATCTGAGCCACGTTGCCGCTCTATCCTGCTGAATTTTTCAGCACGGAGGAGCAGGAGTGATCAACGTGAGCACATTGAGCAAGTTACGCCGCCTCGTGCTGAGGCAGGACGTGTCGGTGCGCGAGGCCAGCAGGCGCCTCGGTATCTCGCGCAACACAGCCACCAAGTGGCTCAAGGACGGCCAGATGGCCGAGCC
>NZ_JBVPZC010000033.1:0-27076 GCF_055702805.1 Hydrogenophaga sp. LT287
GGCTCGGCCATCTGGCCGTCCTTGAGCCACTTGGTGGCTGTGTTGCGCGAGATACCGAGGCGCCTGCTGGCCTCGCGCACCGACACGTCCTGCCTCAGCACGAGGCGGCGTAACTTGCTCAATGTGCTCACGTTGATCACTCCTGCTCCTCCGTGCTGAAAAATTCAGCAGGATAGAGCGGCAACGTGGCTCAGATTTCAACGTGAACGCGTCCCGAAATGGCCCAGTTTTGGAAATGAATCAACACTCAGCCGGAAAGTCCGCCTTCATCACCACATCGGCGATCAGAAAGCGGTCTTTGAACACATGGCCTTCAATGTCCAGCCCCAGCTGGCGGCGCACATTGGAGCGCGCACCGTCGGCCACGATCAGCCAGTCGGCCTCGATGTCGAAATGCCCGTCCGGCGTCTCAACGCTGACGCGGGCGCCATCGGCCAAGGGCTCCACACCCACCACCTTGTATTTCCAGCGCAGGTCGGCACCCAGCTCGGTGGCGCGTTTCACCAGCGCTTCTTCCAGGTGGTATTGCTGCAGGTTGATCATGCCGGGGCGCTTGTGGCCCGCATCGGGCACCAGGTTGAAGCGGTACACCTCTTCTTCGCGCAAAAAGGTGCGGCCCACGCTCCAGCTCACACCCTTGTCCACCACCCCATCGCCCACACCCAGGCGGTCCAGAATCTCCAGCGTGCGCTTGGCGTAACACACCGCCCGCGAGCCAAAAGACACGCTGTCGTCTTCGTCAAACAGCAACACGTCCAGCCCCTGCAAGCGGGCGTCAATGGCCGCCGCCAGACCCACCGGGCCGGCGCCAATGATCACCAGCGGTTTGCGCTGCGGCGCGCCTTGCATCAGGTCGTGCGGCGCCTGGTAGGGGAAAGTGGGGTAGGTGTAGGTGGCCATGCCTGCGGTGCTCCTGTGGGTGTCGCCCGCCGATGAACATCCCTCGGCGGTGCTGGGTTTGAACTATAGCCAATAATTCACTATTGGTAAATACGTTTCTCTAAACGTAATATTCATCAAAGGTTTGAACACCAAAAAACCACCGATGGCGCCGCAGAGCCTGTGAACCGCTACCTCGCCAAACAACAAAGCCCACGGGCCGTGGCCGGTGGGCTTGGAGTGGGCCAGCGCAACGCGCGGGCGGGTCTCAGTTGCCTTCTTCGCCCTCTTCGCTTTCTTCGTCGGCCTCTTCGACGGCTTCCGGCGCTTTCACCACCGTCACCGGCACGGGTGAGCTCTCCAGCAGCTCATGGGACACCGAGCCCATAACCGAAGCGCGCAAACTGCCCATCCCGCGCGCGCTCAAGATGATGGCATCGCAGCCATGGCGCTCGGCCATGTCCACCAGCATCTGCGCGGCATCGCCCGTGGCCACTTCCTGTTCGACCGCCTGGCCTGCGGCTTCCAGCAGCGCCACGGCCGGCGCCATGAGGTCGTGCCCGGCACCCTCGTTCACAGCTTGCAACACACTGGGGTCGTGCGCCACCACCATTTCATACAGCGTGGCGGTGTCTTGCACATTGGCCACCACAAAGCAGGCCTTGAGACCGTTGTTCACCAGGGCCAGCGCGTGGTCCACAGCCAGCAGGGCCTGCTCGGAACCATCGGTAGGAATCAGAATTTTCAGCATGGTTGTTCCTTGTTGGGGTCGTCAGAAGGGGCGCTCGTTGAAGACGCACCAATACAACTCAATGTGCTCCGCAACTTCAATGAATTTGGTGAAGCTCACCGGTTTTTCAATGTAGGAGTTCACACCCAGGTCGTAGGCGGTTTTCAGGTCGCGGTCTTCGCGCGACGACGTGAGCACCACCACCGGTATGCGGCGAAAAATCGGGTGCTCTTTCAGCTGTTTGAGCACCTCCAGCCCATTGACCTTGGGCATGTTGATGTCCAGCAAGATCACGGCCGGCAAGGGTTCACCGGCCTCCCAACGCGGGAAGAAAGCCAGCGCCTCTTCACCGTCGCGGGCGATCTCGATCTTGTTGGAAAACCGTTTCTTGTTGAACGCACGCAGCGTCAGGTCAAGGTCCATCGGGTTGTCTTCAACCAGCAAAATGGGCGGCGTGGAAACAGACGTCGTCATTCAGGAAACTCCAGGTAAAAAGTAGCACCCACGCCCAGCGTACTCTCGGCCCAGACGCGTCCGCCCATGCGTTGAACCGCCTTGGCCACCAGCGCCAGACCCACGCCTGTGCCGGGATAGTCTTCGGCCCGGTGCAAGCGCTGAAAAATACCGAACATGCGGTCGTGGTACTGCATGTCAAAGCCCACGCCGTTGTCACGCACCCAAAGGATACGCCGACCAGCATCGGTACGAGCCCCGATTTCGATGGCAGAGGGATGGCTTTCCCGGCTGAACTTCAATGCATTGCCAACCAGGTTGCGCAGCACCACCGACATACCTTCGCGGTCGAGCGACAGCGTCATGGCCTCCAAGGCCAGCTGCACCTGTGCCCCCTGCTTTTGAATGTCGGCGTGGTAGCCATCCAAAATCTTCTCGACCAGGGGCTGCAAGGCGACCGGCTCAACCGCCATGTCACGGCGCTCCATGCGCGAATATTCCAGCAAATCGTTGATCAATTCGCCCATCTGGCGCACACCTTGCCGAATGCGCTGCACGAACTCGCGCCCGTCATCGTCCAGCCGGCTGCTGTATTCCTCCACCAGCAACTGGCTGTAACCATCAATGCCACGCAAGGGCGCTTTGAGGTCGTGCGACACGGTGTACGAAAACGCCTCCAGCTCCCGGTTGGCCACGCTCAGTTGCGCGGTGCGCTCGGCCACACGCTGTTCCAGCTGCAGGTTGATCTGGCGCAATTTTTCTTCGGCCTTCACGGCATCGGTGATGTCTTGCAGGGTGCCGACATAACGCGGCTTGAGGCCCACCGCAGCACGGTCTAACCTGCTGAAGACGCGGCGAAGCCAGCGCACCGGCCCCCGGTCAGGATGGGTTCGGAAACGCACCTCAGGCACCTCACTGCCAGCCACCAGCAGCCCGATGGATTCGCGCAACATCCCCACGTCGTCCGGGTGAACGCATGCACAGTATTCGTCGATGCTGGGCGGCTGAGGCGCCCAAGGCAACCCGATGGTCGCAAAGGCCTGGCGCGACCAGGTCAACACCCCGGTGGCACTGTCGTAGGAGAAGCTGCCCATGCGCGCCACGGCCTCGCCCTGCTCCAGCATGTCTTTGGCTTCACGCAAGGCCTGGCCGGCCAGCACACGGTCGGTGATGTCCATGGTGGTGCCGTAGAGCCGCACCACGCAGCCCTCGGCGTCCTTTTCCACACTCGCCCGCTCTTCAACATGGCGAACACCCTGGGGGGTGATGATGCGGTGCTCGATCTTGGTCACACCCTCAACGTGGTGCTCCGCCACACGCTCCACATGCGCCCGCACGCGCGCCAGGTCGTCCGGGTGCACCACCGACAGGTAAGCCTCCACACTGGGCCTGACCCGCTGCGGGTCCAGCCCCAGCTCCGCGTAGTGGTGTGCCGACCAGCTCACCTCGCCGCTGGGTATCTGGATGCTCCAGCTGCCGATACGCGCGACCGCCTGGGCCTCAGCCAGCCGGGAGCGTTCCAGCCCCAGCGCAGCCTCGGCCGCCTTGCGCTCAGAAATGTCGCGCAGGATGGTCCACAGATAGTCAATTTGGCCCAGCGAATCGTGGTGCGCCATGATCAGCTGCGACATCGGAACCTCGGTGCCCTGGTGGCTGAGGATCGCGGTCTCGCCCAGCCAGCTCCCCTCGGCAATCGCGGTCGGGATACCTTCCTCCAGCACCCGCTTCGCGGCCCAGTCCGGATGCACGTTGGGAATCACGCCGTCCAGCGGCTGGTCAAGGGGCAAGCCCAGCATCTGGTAACCGGCCCGGTTGAAATAAAACACCCGCCCCTGCGGGTCGGCCATGCTCACGATGTCAGAGGTCGCCTCCATGACGGTGGCCAGCCGGTCACGCGCCACCTGCGCCTCGATCAAATCCGTCTCGTCCATCACCATACCCACGGTGCGCACGGGGCGATCGGCCTGCCACTCGGTCTCGCCGCGCACGCGCAGGTGCTTGATGCGCCCGCCCGGCAAAGCCAGGCGGCAGGTGGTGGCGTACACGGTTCGCTCATCGATCGAGCGCTGGTAGGTCGCCCGCACACGCGCCTGGTCTTCCGGGTGAACCAGGTTCAGGAAAGCGTCAAACGAAGGCTGGAACTGGGCCGGATCCGCCTCATGAATGCGGTACACCTCGTCCGACCAGTTGACGTGTCCGGTCTCAAGGTTCAGGTCCCAGCTGCCCATGCGGCCAATGCGCTGCGCTTCCCGCAACTGCATTTCCTGGGTGCGCAGCGCGGCCTCGGTCTGTTTGCGCTCGGTCACATCCTGGATGGTGGCAAACAGCTGTTTGACGCTGCCACCGGCGTCACGCACGCAGCGCACATCGATCTCGGCGTGAACGATACCGCCGTCCTTGCGCAAAAAACGCTTGGCCATCCGGTAGCCGTTGCGCTGGCCGGCCAGCAACTCATTGAACAGCTCGACGTTGCGCTCCAGATCCCCGGCCGGCGTCATCTCGGCCCAGCTCATGCGCAGCAGCTCGTCGCGTGAATACCCCAATATGTCGCAAAGCCGGTCGTTCACCTGCAGCCAGCGCTTGTCGTCCGGTGACGAAATGGCCATGCCCAGGAACGGCAGCTCGTAAAACATGCGCAGCAGCTCCGCCTGCTCGCGCTGGGCCAGCTCGGCTTCTTTCCTCGCCGTGGTGTCCAGCAAAATGCCGCTGATGGACACCACCTCACCGCCGTCCCCGCGTGTGAGCGAGGTGCGGTCGTCCACCCAAACCCAGCGCCCATCGGCACACCGAATGCGGTATTCCTGGCGGTATTCGTCGGGGCCATGGGCCAGGTATTGGGTCACCTCATCGGTGATGCGCACCACATCGTCGGGGTGAATCAGGTCGGCAAAATGAAGCTGACCGCTGAGCAGATCGGCGGGCGCATAACCCCATTGTTCAACCGACTCGCTCACAAAATTGACTGGCCAGCCTGGCACGTTGCGCCACTCAATCACCACCAAGGGCGATCGGTTGATGATGGCGGTCATGCGGCGGATACGCTCCTGACCCGTTTGCAGCTGGTCAGCCATGCGGTCAGCCGCCTCGCCGATGAGTGCCAGCTCGTCCCCACCCCTCAGGCCGGTGCGCGCCGCAAAGTTGCCCGCACCCATCTCGGACAAGGATCGCGCCAGGCGCTGCGCGCGGCGGAACCACAACAGATGCAACAACGCCGCCAGCAAGCCTGCAGCCGCCAGCATCAGGGCACCTTCAGTGGCCACCTCGGCCTGCACGCTGGCGCGGCGCTGCGCCAGCGGGTAAGACAAGTCCACCACGACCAGCAGGCGCCGATTCATTTGCACCGGCACCAACGCCGTCAACAGCGGCAGCCCCTCGGCACGTTGCACCAGCATCGCGGGCAACATGCGCTGTGGGCTCAGTGCCTGCAACACCGCGGGAGGATCTTCGGTTCGCGCCAATGCGGCTGCCAGCGGCTGCCCGATATCCAGCCGCGACAACGCTGCCTCTACCCGGCCGTCGGCGCCAACCAAGTAGGCACGGGTAAGCCCCTGGTGCAACGCCAGCCCGCCCACCAGCCGGCGCACCAGCGGCGTGTTGCCCAAGCCGGTCTGCACATCCAGCCGGGTCTGCTCCACGCTCAGGCGCTCCAGCAAGCGCCGCTGTTCCTGCGAGCCAACCTCCTGGTCCAGCGCCTGCATTTGGTGGTTGTAGCGCAGAGCCAAGGCCAGCAAGGCAAAAACCAGCAAAAACAAGGGCACGAGCCAGCGACCCGGCAGGCGCAGCGGCGAGCGCACCCCGCTCACGAAGGGCTCCTCAGCGATTGCAGGCGCAGCGCAGGCTCGGGCGAAACCAAGCGATCCCAGTCGGGTGCTCTCTTGAGCAGCCCCATCGTCTGCAAGGTGGTGACAAGCGGTTGCGCGTTGCGTCCCAGGGGCGGGGGCGCACCCGTGAGTTGCTCCAGCGACTGCGCTGGTGCATAAAAACTCAGCCTCTTGAGCGTGCTCTGATACGCCTCAGGCGAGAGGTCTGTGCCGAGCGCCAGCAGCCGTGCGGCCCCGTCAGTGTCGTCCAGCAAGGCCTGCAGCCCATCTTGCCAAGCGGCCAGCAAAGCGACCACCTGATCCTGCCGGGTGTTCAGCAGATCCGCCCGGACCACCAGCACATCCACAATGTCACCCGGCATCTGTCGGCTATCAAAAATTTCCTTGAATCCCGCGGCGCGCAAGGCGCCGGCCAGCGGTTCGTAAGAAACGGCAGCGCTCACCCGCTGTGCCCTCAGCGCCGGCAGGTGCTGGGTGGCGTCCATATTGAGCACCTTCACGTCGGTCTGCTCCAGTGCGGCTGCTTGCAACAGGCGCTGCAGCATCAGCGCTCCCACGGTGGTTTGTTCGACCGCGATAGCCGCGCCTCGCAGATCGCTCAGCCGCTCAATGCTGGGGTCAACCAGCACCACGTCGGCACCGTTGGAGGCATCCAGCACGGCCACCACACGCACATCAATGCCTTCGTCGGCCAGCCGCAGGGTTTCGTCCAGGGTCAGCGCCGCCGCGTCCAGCAGTCCATTGCGGAAATGCCGCAAGGTTTCAGAGCTTGAAGACAGCTCGATCACCTTGACCTGACCCGGATCCAGCAGCTTTTTGTCGCGTGCGAGCACCAGCGGGTCGTATCCCACCCAGGTATTCAAGCCCACGCTCAACGGAGGCAGGGGGGGTTGGCCACATCCCACGAGCAGCGCGAGCCACGGGGCCACAAACAGCCAGATCCACAACCTTCGACCCGCTTGGCGCGCGCAGCTCAGCCCTCGGCTGGGCACCAAGCCGCTGAGCGCAGTCGTACACAGGGGGTCGAGCGAAGCACCCACGGCCCAAGCGGTCATCTTTTTTTGCCCCAAATTGATTAAGGGCATTCTGGCAGAACCGCTTACACAAGCGCCTCGATTACATCAAATGCAGCACTGAAAACGTCTCCAGCACCTTCAGTTCAGGGCGGTTGTTGCAAAAAGTACAACATTCACACAGCGCACCATCGGTGGCCGCTCTGGGGGCGGCGCTCAGGGCTGCAGGAACGCCGCGCCCAGGTGCCCCACCTTCACATAAATGAGCGCACCCTGCGGGCCGGTGAAGGGGGCATGTTCGCTCCAGCGGGGGCTGCGCAGCCAGGTGTGGGTGGGGTAGTCGCCCCATTCGTCGCTGAACACGCCGTCCAGCACAAAAATTTCTTCGCCGCCGGGGTGGCGGTGCGGCTGAAAGCGCGTGTGGGGCGCCCAGCGCACCAGTGCGGTGCTGACCCCGTCGTGCTCGTGCAGGGGCATGACGGACAAGCCCGGCACCAGGCCAGGCCGCCAGGGCTCGCTGCGGGTGTCCAGGCGCACGGGGGTGGTGTCGGTGGCGGCAAACTGCCAGAGCTTGACGAACAGCACGCAGCCTTCTTGAGAATACGGTGCATGCGAGCTGCCCGGCGGGTTGCGCAAGTAGGTGCCGGCGGGGTGGTCGCCGCTCTCGTCTGAGAAAACACCGTCCAGCACCAGAATTTCTTCACCGCCACCGTGCCGGTGCGCATCAAACCGCGAGCCTGGTGCGTAACGCACCACACTGGTGGCCCGCGCCACCTCGTCACCCACCCGGTCCAGCAGGCGGCGGTCCACCCCCGGCAGGGGCGAGGGTTGCCACAGCGACTGGTCGGCATGGCTCACGATGCGCTGGGTGAAATCGTCGTTGATGTTCATGGGTGCATGGCAAAAAGGTGTGCAGAAAGACCGATTCGACCACAGCCCCGATACCCGAGGGCGTACCGGCCTAAAGCGCTTGCACGCCGGCAGTGGAACAGGGTGGCGCGCCTTGGCATGAAAGCTGCGACACTGAACCTGTGAAACCGCAAAACCCGACCGCTGCACCTTTGGCAGCACCCGCTCCCCAGCAACCGCCCGGCACGGCGCCCGTGGACCCGTTGTTTCTGGCGGCGCCCCGTGTATCCACCTACCTCGGCTCTCACGCGCTCACCAACGCCAGTGGCTTTTTCTTTGAGCGCGACGAGCGGCTCTATTTGGTGACCAGCCGCCACGTGGTGATCGACGAGGCCTCGCAGCACCTGCCGGACCGGCTGGAAATTGAACTGCACCTGGACGCCGCCAACCTCACCCGCTCCACCGGGTTTTCGATGTTGCTTTACGCGCAGGGAAAGTCGGTGTGGCACCAGGGCCGCGACGGCGGGAGCGAAATTGACGTGGCGGTGCTGGAACTGGACCGCAGCCAGTTGCCCGAGGGCGCCATCATCCGCGCCTTCACCCCGGCCCACTTGCAAACCACGTTTGACGCCGTTCCGGTGGACGCCTCGCTGTTGGTGGTGGGCTTCCCGCTGGGCTTTCACGATGCGCTGCACCACCTGCCGGTGGTGCGCCACGCGGTCATTGCGTCGCCCTACGGCATCCGCTTTCAGGGCCAAGGCTACTTTTTGACCGATGCCCGGACCCACCGCGGCACCAGCGGCGCTGCCGTGGTGATGCGCGATGTGGCGCCCAGCGCGGCCACAGCCGCCCTGCCCTGGAAGCTGCTGGGTGTGCACTCTTCGCGCATGGACATGGGCAACCGCGACCTGGTGCTGGACGAATCGCTCGGGCTCAACTGCGCCTGGTACGCCGACATTTTGATGACCCTGACCAACCCAGGCGCCACATCCAGCGCGGCCTGAAGCCCACACCGCTGGCTGGGCACAGCCAGTCGCCTCTCACCAGGCCTGTATCGCTGGTAACCACAAGCAACAAATGGTTAAATAGGCTCCATTGATGCTTTGGTGCGACTCGACTGTCGAGTACCGCACACCCGCAACGCTGCAGCCCTGATGGAGATTGACTTATGACCCGGCGCGTGATGCTGATCGACGACAACGAGAGTGATCTGCTGTTTACGCGCCTGATGCTGGAGCGCTGCGACCAGGCCTACGACGTGGTGGAGTACGAGTCGGCCCAGGATGCTCTGCACCACCTGCAGAGCGACCCCGCACACGGCATCGCGGTGATCTTGCTCGACATCAACATGCCGGGCATGAATGGCTTTGACTTTCTGGAGGCCTACGAAAAGCTGGCCGCGGCCAACCAGGCCGAAGCGGTGGTGGTCATGCTCACCTCGTCACCCGATCCACGCGACCGCTCGCGCGCCGAGACCTTTGGCTCGGTCAGAGGCTACGTGACCAAACCCATCGACAAGGCAACCGCCAGCAGCTTGGTGACCCTCATCGGCCGCCCCTGAGCCCGAACATGCCTGCGGCCTTGGTTGTTCGAAAGACCCTCCGTGGGACCGCACTGGCCTGGTGCTTGCTGGGCAGCGCCGTGGGGGCCACGCCACCTGAAGCGCCCACCCTGCGGCTGGCGGTGGAGCGCGACTACCCGCCTTTTGTGTTTGTGGACCAGGACGGCACGCCCAAAGGCCTGTCCATCGACATGCTTCAACTGGTGCAGGAAGCCACCGGCTTGCGCATCCAGGAACAGCCTGCGGCGCCCCTGCCAACGTTGTTGTCCAACCTGCGCCAGGGCCAGGCCGACGTCATTACGTCGTTGCGGCCCACACCCGAGCGCGCCGTGTTTCTTGAATTCACGCGGCCTTATGTGCAGGTGCCAGCCATTTTGGTGGTGCGCACCCACCACGCCCAGCTGCCCACCTCGGACGCACTGACAAGCCTGCAAGGGCGCCCCGTGGCAGTAGGCCAAGGCTATGCCGTCGAGGCCGCCATGCGCAAGGCCTACCCCATGGTGGACTGGCAACCGGTGAGCGACGACACCCAAGCCCTGCTCGGCGTGGCCGAAGGGCGCTTTGAAGCGGCCGTGGCCGACGCGGCCAGCGTGGCCCACATCGTTCAAGCGCAGGGGCTCCAGGGCTTGCGCGGTGCTGGCCGCGTAGGCTTTGACTACGAGCTCAGCTTTGGCATTCGCAAAGGACAGCCTGGCTTGCGCGCGCGCATGGACGCCGCTATTTTGGCCATTCCGCATGGGCAACGGCAAGCCGTCCTCGACCGCTGGCTGCAACCGATGAACTCGGACAATCTGGGGCAACCCCAGGTCTGGCCCGCGGTGCTGGGCGCCAGCTTGCTCAGCGGCGGCTTGCTGCTGCTGGGCTGGAAAGCCTGGCGGGCGTCTGACAAGAAGCCGCATGTCTGAGCCCCTCAGCCCCGCGCCAATGCGCGCTGCAGAGGCCAGCGCTGCGGGCCTGCCTGCCGCCCGCCCCATGCGTCCACCCTGGCAATCAGCGCTGGCCCTTGGGCTTTGCTACACGCTGGCGGCGCTGGTCTCGCTGCAACTGTCGGGTCAACCCGGCAGCATGGCCACCATCTGGTACGCCAATGCCCTGGCCGTTGCCTGGGTCGCCTTCAGTCCGTTGCGCCAGGCGCCGCTGCTGGTCCTGTCCATGGCCACGGGCAATGCACTGGCCAACCTGCTGCTGGGCACCGACCCGCTGCAAGCCCTGTTGTTTGTTCCGGCCAACGCCACCGAGGTGCTGCTGGGCGGCTGGCTGGTGCAACGCGCCGGGCTGACCCAAACGGACATTGCCACACCCCGGCGGCTGCTGGCGCTGCTGGCTTACGGCGGCCTGCTGCCCCTGCTGGTGGGCGCCACATTGGGTGCATTGCTGCTGTCGGCTTCGGGCATGGATGCGCTGGGCGACATCTGGCTCACCTGGTTTGCGGGCTCGGTGATTGGCTCGGTGTCCATGCTGCCGCTGGCCTTCGTGCTGGTCGGTGCCTGGGTCCGAGGTCCATTGCCCAGGCTGCTGCAAGGCCGGCTGATCCCACTGACCATGGTTTCGGTGGGTGTCACGGTGCTCAGCACGGCCTACCTCACGTTTCCTTTTGTGTACGCGGTGATGCCCCTGTTGATGGCGGCCATGCTGCTGCCGCTGGGCGGTGCTCTGCTGGTCACGCTGGCGGTCTCCATCACCATCGCCAGCATGCAGGCGCTGGGCATTTTGGTGCCACCCCCCGTGACGCACCATTGGCAACAGGGCTTCTTTTACCTGGCCTTTGCGGCGGCTCTGGTTCCCGCGCAGGTGCTCGCTGCCGCCCTGGCCGAACTGCGCGCCAGCCACGCCGAGCTGGAGCAAAAAACCGCCGAGCTCAAACACGCCAACGAAGGGCTCGAACAATTCGTCCGCATGGCCTCGCACGACCTGCGCGAGCCGCTCAACACCGTGGTGCAGTTCACCGGGCTGCTGGCTTCGGACCACAGCGAAGCACTGCCACCCAGCGGCCAGCGCTACCTGAAACTGGTGCACCAGGCCGGCATGCGCATGCGCACCCTGCTCGACGACGTGCTGCGCTTCGCCCGGCTCAAGATGGGCGAAACCGAAACGCCGTCGCCCGTCTCGCTCGACGAGACCGTGAACGAACTGCGCGACGCCCTGGCGGCCCGGCTGCAAGCCACCCAGGCCGAGCTGACCATCGCCCCCCTGCCGGTGGTGCTGGGCCATGCCAGCTTGCTGTCGCTGCTGTTTCAAAACCTCATCGCCAACGCGCTGAAATTCATGCCCCCCGAGCGCACGCCGCGCAAGCCACCGACGGATTTGTCTGCGTGACCGTGGCCGACAACGGCATCGGCATCGACCCCCAGGACATTGACAAACTGTTTCAGCCGTTTCACCGCCTGCACCTGCGGCGGGAATACGAAGGCAACGGCCTTGGCCTATCGCTCTGTCAGCAGATTGCCCAGGCCCACGGCGGCGGCATCAGCGTCACTTCGGTACCGGGTGAGGGTTCGCGGTTTGTGGTGAAACTCCCGCTGGCTTGAACGCCCAGGACGCTGCGCGAATTTCTTGGCCTGGAAGGCTGCGGGAACCGCCTACACCGCCCGTTCAGACATGACCCCTGGCCGGCTTGAGTAGCGCACCCGGCTGTCCATAGCTTCGATCTCCAGGCGGGCACTGCGTCGGCCATACACCTCGCTCTTGAGCCACACCAGCTCGGCTTCGAGCCGTTCGGGCGTTGGCAGCGTGCAGGCCCACACGCGGGCTTCGGCGTCCCAGCGGTAGCCGCGTTCCTTCAGCAGGTCTTTGGATTCAAACGGTGAGCCCGTGGCGCGCAGCTTGAAGCTGGGCGCTGTGGCTGCGTCCAGCAACAGCGCCAGTCCGGTGCGGGCACCGCTGCCCACAGGGCGGGTCAGCACCTGCAGCAGGGCATGGCAGTCCACCTGGGCGCGGTGGGCGTCGTAAAACCAGCCGTGGTCCTGGGCCAGCGCGCTGAGCTTGGAAGAGCCTGCGCCGGAGGCCTTCCAGTCGATGTCGGCAAACGAGCAGGCCCAGGCCTTGTCGGCAAAACCGGGAAAGCGAGCCTCGACAAACGGCCGGTCAAAGCCCGCGTTGTGCGCGATCACCAAGTCGGCCCTGGCCACCAGGGCCGCCACCTGAGCGTCGTCCAGGCGTTGGCCTTTCACCATATCGTCACGGATACCGGTGACTTGCTTCGCCACTTCGGGAATGGGCATGCCCGGGTCTTCAAAACCTTCAAATATCTCGACCGGCCCGAAAGGCAAGCCTGTCGCCGTGTCCACCTGCACCAGCAGCATGGCCAGTTCAATGATCTTGTCGCTGCGGTGCTGCAAGCCGGTGGTTTCGGTGTCCAGCACCAGCACACGCTGCACACCGGCCGTGCCCGCCGGGGCACCTGGGCGGGGGCCAAAGTCCATCAAAGGCACCAGACGGCGCAGCACGCGGAAATCGGGGTGCTGCTCCAGCGCTCGCGCCAGGGCTTCAAAGTCAACCGCCACCTCGGGCGGATCTTCAGGCGGGTCTTCGAGCGGGTTCACGCCCGCGGGGCGCGGCGCTTCGCAAACGGGTTCGAGCGCTTCGGGTGCGGGCGCTGTAGCTGCCAGCGCCTCTGGTGCCACGGCCACAACGGGCGCAGCACGCGGCGGGACTTCGCTTGGGGCCTCGACGGCGGGCAACGGTGGGGCGTCGAAATTAAAACTGGCCTGGGTCATTCGACGGATGCTTTCTTGGCGATGGGGCGCGGCGGGTGCCGCGCAAACGCGGGCACAACGCCGCAGGGATTCTACGTAGGTACGCGGGCGTTTTGCAGAGGACGCGCGCGGTTTTTACGCCCTGAAAACCGCACAAGGCTTGCACGGCCGCGCTGCACCCCGCGCACCCTGCCCAGCGACAGGGACAAGCCGTTGCCCAGCACGCGCACCGCCAAAATCCGACTATATTTGTCAACTATGAACCAGAGCCTCCTGCCCACAGCCCCACCCGCCCCCAAAACATCGACCGACAAGCACAAGATCCGCTTCCTGTTGCTCGAAGGCATCCACCCGTCGGCCATCGACGTGCTGCGCGCGGCGGGCTACAGCCAGATCGAAAGCCTGCCCGGCGCCCTGCCCGACGACGAGCTCAAGGCCAAGATCGCCGACGCGCATTTTGTGGGCATCCGCTCGCGCACCCAGCTCACCGCCGAGGTGCTGAGCCACGCCCACCGCCTCGCTGCGGTCGGCTGCTTTTGCATCGGCACCAACCAGGTGGACCTGGCCGCGGCGCGCGAGCGCGGCATCGCGGTGTTCAACGCGCCGTTTTCCAATACCCGCTCGGTGGCCGAGCTGGTGCTGGCCGAGGCGATTTTGCTGATGCGCGGCATACCCGAAAAGAACGCCGTGGCGCACCGCGGCGGCTGGTTGAAATCGGCCAGCCATTCCTACGAGATCCGCGGCAAGACGCTGGGCATCGTCGGCTATGGCGCCATCGGCACGCAACTTTCGGTGCTGGCGGAAGCGCTGGGCATGAACGTGGTGTTTTTTGACACCGCCACCAAGCTGCCGCTGGGCAACGCCCGCCCGCTCACCAGCCTGGACGAGCTGATGGCCACGGCCGACGTGGTGAGCCTGCATGTGCCCGAAACACCGGCCACCCAATGGATGATCGGTGCGGCGCAAATCGCACGCATGAAACCCAGCGCCGTGTTGATCAACGCCTCGCGCGGAACGGTGGTGGATGTGGATGCGCTGGCCGACGCGCTGAAGAAGCAGGCTCTGCTGGGCGCTGCCATCGACGTGTTTCCCGAAGAGCCGCACAGCAACAAAGACACCTTCGAATCGCCGCTGCGCGGGCTGGACAACGTGATCCTCACACCGCACATCGGTGGCTCCACGCTGGAGGCGCAGGAAAACATCGGCATTGAGGTGGCGGAAAAACTGGTCAAGTACAGCGACAACGGCACCTCCACCTCGGCCGTGAACTTCCCCGAAGTGGCCCTGCCCGCGCACCCCGGCAAACACCGCCTGCTGCACATCCACCGCAACGTGCCCGGCGTGCTCTCCAGCATCAACCGTATTTTTTCAGACCACCACATCAACATCTCGGCGCAGTACCTGCAAACGCGCGAAGACGTGGGCTACGTGGTGATGGACATCGACGCCGCGCACTCCGAGCTGGCGCTGGCCGAGCTGGCGGGTGTGCCCGGCACCCTGCGCAGCCGCGTGCTGTTTTAAAACTGTGCGGGCAGACCCGGTTGGCATCGGCAGCAAACGATTCCACAATGACCCAGGTGCGCACCGCGCGCCCCTCAGCAGGAGACCGCCATGACCGCGCCATTGCCCCCCAACCCCACCGCGCAGCCAGCCAAGGACGAGCCCGCCCTGACCAACGCCGAGCTGGTGCAGTTGCGCGTGCGCGTGATCGCCCTCGAAAACATGGTGATTGCGCTGCTGGCCAACGCACCGCCCAGCCAGCAGGCACTGGCCCGTGAAATGGCCGACTACATTTCACCCCGGCCGGGCTACACGCCCCACGCGGTCACCATCCACGCGGCCGACCAGATGCGCAGCCTGGTGGACCGGGCCGACCGCTTCCAGCCCACACTACTGAGCTGAGCGCGGCACCAAAACCGGCCCCACGGCGGGCCTGTCATGGCCCTGTACGCCAGCGCGCGCTGCCCCGCCTCTATGATCCGGGGAACAGCCTCACACGGATTCCCATGCAAGTTTCTGAACAACCCGTCCTGCGCGACCTGGTGCTCGTCGGCGGCGGCCACAGCCACGTCGTCGTGCTGCGCATGCTGGCCATGCAGCCCGAGCCGGGCCTGCGCATCACCCTCATTTGTACCGATGTGGACACGCCGTATTCCGGCATGCTCCCGGGCTACATTTCGGGCCACTACAGCTTTGACGACGTGCACATCGACCTGGGCCGTCTGGCGGCCTTTGCGGGCGCGCGCTTCATTCGCGGCGAAGTCACCGGCCTGGACCGCACCCAACAGCGCGTGCTGCTGAAAGACAGGCCCGCACTGCCCTACGACCTGCTGTCCATCAACACCGGCTCCACACCCAACGTGCGAAAGGTGGAAGGCGCCCAAGCCCACGCCGTGCCGGTGAAGCCCATCGCCCAGTTCAACCAGCGCTGGCTCGGCCTGCTGGCCCGGGTGCAGGCGCTGCAGGCGCCGCTCACGGTGACGGTGGTGGGCGGCGGTGCGGGTGGTGTCGAGCTGGTGCTGTCCATGCAATACCGGCTGCGCACCGAGCTGCAGGCGCTGGGCCGCAGCCCCGACCTGCTGCACTTTGTGCTGCTCACGGCGGGCGACACCATCTTGCCCACCCACAACCCCGGTGTGCGCGTACGCTTTGCCCGCGTGCTGCAAGCGCGGGGCGTGGCGGTGCACGCGCACGCCGAAGTGACCGAGGTCACGCCCGGCTGCCTGCACACACAAGACGGCCGGCGTTTTGACACCGATGAAACCCTGTGGGTGACCCAGGCGGGCGGCCCGGCCTGGCTGCAAAGCACCGGCCTGGCGCTGGACGCGCAAGGCTTCATTCAGGTGAACGACCGGCTGCAAACGCTGAACGACCCGAAAATTTTTGCTGCTGGCGACGTGGCTTCGTTCACCGCGCGCCCGCTGGAAAAAGCCGGGGTGTTTGCGGTGCGCATGGGCCCGCCGCTGGTGAAAAACCTGCGCCTGAGCCTGCGCGGCCAATCGCTGGTGGCCTACAAGCCGCAGCGCAGCTGGCTGGCGCTCATTTCCACCGGTGACCAGTTTGCCGTGGCCTCGCGCGGGCGCCTGGGCTTTGCCGGCGCCTGGGTCTGGCGCTGGAAGGACAGCATTGACCGGCGCTTCATGCGCAAGTTCACCGAGCTGCCCGCCATGGCGCCCGGCAGCGCTGGCGCAGCACCCACCAGCAGCCTGGCGCTGAGCGCCGAAGAGTCGAAACAAGCCATTTCGGCCATTGCCATGCGTTGCGGCGGCTGCGGCGCCAAAGTGGGCGCCAGCATCTTGACCCGCGCACTGGGCAGCTTGCAGCCGGTGGAACGCGACGACGTGCTGATTGGCCTGCATGCGCCCGACGACGCCGCCGTGGTGCGCGTGCCCCCGGGCAAGGCCATGGTGCACACGGTGGACTTTTTCCGCAGCTTCATTGACGACCCCTACCTGTTTGGCAAAGTGGCCGCCAACCACGCGCTGGGCGACATTTTTGCCATGGGCGCCGAGGCCCAGAGCGCCACGGCCATTGCCACTGTGCCGCCGGGCCTGGAAGCCAAGGTGGAAGACCTGCTGCTGCAAATGATGACCGGCGCGGTGGAAGTGCTCAACGCCGCCGGCTGCAGCCTGGTGGGTGGCCACACCGGCGAAGGCCGCGAGCTGGCGCTGGGCTTTGCCGTGAACGGGCTGATTGACGAGCGCATGGACGGCGTGATGCGCAAAGGCGGCATGAAGCCCGGCGACGTGTTGCTGCTGACCAAACCCATCGGCACCGGCACGCTGTTTGCCGCGCACGCGCAGCACGCTGCCAAAGGCCGCTGGATCGACGCGGCGCTGACATCGATGGTCGTGTCCAACCAGGCCGGCGCTCAGATCCTGCGGGCGCACGGCGCCACCGCCTGCACCGACCTCACCGGCTTCGGTCTGCTCGGTCACCTGGTCGAGATGACCCGCCCCTCGGGCGTGGACGCCGAACTGCAACTGAGCGCCCTGCCCTTGCTGGACGGCGCGGTGCAATGCGTTGAGGCCGGCATCGTCAGCTCGCTGCAGCCGGCCAATGTGCGCCTGCGCCGCGCCCTGCGCAACGCCGAAGCCTTTGTGAAAGACCCGCGCTACCCCCTGCTGTTTGACCCCCAAACCGCCGGCGGCCTGCTGGCCACCGTGCCGGCCGATCAGGCCACGGCTTGCGTGCAGGCGCTGCAGGCGGCGGGTTACCCACACACCGCCATCATCGGGCGCATTTGCGGAGCGACGGACGCGCTGGAGCCGGTGGTGCTGACCTGAGCCGAGGGTTGTCTGGCGGCCCGCCACGCACGGACGCAACTGCACGGCATCTGGATATGAACGGCTTCTGGATCGGCCTGTATGGGGGAACACCGCCGAACGAGAGGGGCATGGGGCGCACGGCACGCAACTACCCTGGGTAGCAGAGATGATGCGCAGCAAAAGCAACCCAACAACACCCGCCGCTTGCCCCGCCCCCGGGTGCCTGTGCGGCAAATCCACGCCATGAGCCGCCCCCCTGCCCCCACCTTTGAGCCCACCCGCGCAGCCGCCCTGTCCCGGCTGGCTGCCGTGCAACCCACCGAATACGCCCGCAGCCGCAACGCCATTGACGGCGCTGTGTCCTGGCTCTCGCCCTACATCACCCACAGCTTTGTGAGCTTGCCGGAGGTGCTGGCCGGTGTGGTCGAGCGGCACCCGCTGGACGTGCAACACAAGTTTGTTTACGAGCTGGGCTGGCGCGCTTACTTTCGCCACGTGTGGCAACACCGGGGCGCCGGCATCTTGCAGTCGCTGCACGAAGGGCTGCTGCCCGAGTCTGGCTATGCCACCGAACTGCCGGCTGACATTCGCCATGCCCAGACCGGTGTGCCCGCCATCGACGTGGCGGTGCAAACGCTGTACGACACCGGTTCGCTGCACAACCACGCGCGCATGTGGCTGGCCAGCTACGTGGTGCATGTGCGCAAAGTGCACTGGCGCGCGGGCGCCGACTGGCTGTACGCCCACCTGCTCGACGGCGACCTGGCCAGCAACCACCTGAGCTGGCAGTGGGTGGCCGGCACCGGCAGCAGCAAGCCCTATTTGTTCAACGCCGACAACGTGGCGCGTTTCGCGCCCGAGCCCTGGCACAGCCCGGGCAGCGTGATCGACGCGTCGTATGAAGCGCTGGACCGCATGGCCCGCCAGCCGGCACGGCCGGGGCTGCCTGGCCACCGGGCCAGCGGGCTGCAGCCCCGGGAGCCCGCGCTACACAGCAGCCCACCCCCAGGGCAGGGCTGGACGGCGCCAGACGCTGCCGCCGTGGCCGGGCGCGACGTGTGGCTGGTGCACCCCTGGAGCCTGGGCGCACTGCCCGCCTCGCTGCCGCCCGACACGCTGGTGCTGGGCATTGCCGTGGCCGACTTTCACCAGGCCTGGCTGTGGAGCGAACGGCGCTGGTACTTCGTCAGCCGCCGCATGGGCGAGCTGGCGGCGCTGCGCTGGTTTGCAGACGCCGCCACCTTGGGCGCGGCGCTGCAGGGCGCGCGCCGGGTGCGCAGCGTGGACGAGCCGCACCTGGCCCCCTGGCTAGGGCGCTGGGCCGCGTGCGACGCCGCACCAGCCTTGTTCCCCACCGTGGACCGGCGCTGTGACTCGTTTTCACAGTGGTGGAACCGCACTTCACGCGGCCTGGGCTCAGCGGCCGAATTGCTGGCGCTGAGCCAAAAATCCCGACAGTAAGCGAGGCCACTCAGCCACTCAGCCTCTCAGGGCAAGGCCCAGCCTTCGGCCACCGCCACACGCTCCAGCGCCACCTCAAACAACACCCGGGCAGCGCCCGCCACCCGCTGCAGGTCGGCATGCAGCGCAGCGTCTTGCGGGCTGCGGTGGGCGCAATCGGCGGTGTAGGCCTCAAACGCGGCCAGTTGCATCAGCAATTCCGCCACGTGGCTGGGGCAGTCGCAAGCAACGCCCGTAGCCAAGCCTGCAAATTTCGTCAGGGTAGCGTCGTCAAAACGGCGCGCCGGTGCGGCCGCGCCGGCCAACCCCAACGCTGCCAGGCTCCAGGCGCCGGAGCCGGTATCGGCTTGGCGGCCCGCTTCGGTTTTTTCAACCAGCGCCGCTTCCAGCGACCGCAACCAGGTGCCCAGCGCATCGTCATCCGCCGTTTCACGTGCCAGCACGGCGCCGGTGCCAGCCAGTGCCTGGCGCGTGGCGGCGCCAGCAAATCGGTAGGCCACGGCCGTGCACCGCGGGCTCCACGCTTGCTGCGCGGCTTTCAAATCGGCCAGCGCGCGGTCTTGCAGGCCAGCCGTTTGCCACAGCAACACGTCAATGGGCGCAGCGGGCACAGCGGCGGCTTGCGTGGCATCCCACAGCGAGTCAAACACCGCCACCACCTGCGGCGGCCGGCCCCAGCGGCGCAGCACCGCCGGCCGCTGCAGCCGCTGTGCCATGGCCTGCCCCACCACCACGACGCGCAGGGGCGCACCACCCCGCATGCCCTGAAAGCCGCCTTGCCCTTGCGCCGAAGCCTGCGGCACGGCCAGGCTGCGCAGTTGTTCGGTGTCTAGCGCGGCCAGCGAGCCAATGGCGTGGCCCTGCTCGGTCAACTGGCGCAGCAAGATGACGCGCTCCACCTCGGCGGCCGCATACAGCCGGTGCCCCGAAGGCGCGGTGGTGGGTCCCACCGCCTGGTAACGCTGCTCCCAGATGCGCAAGGTGGACACCGGCATGCCCGCCATGCGCGCCACGGCGCCGCTGCGAAAGCTCGGTTGCGGTGGAGCGAACGGCGTGGAAACGTCTGAAGGTGGTTTTCGGGTGGCCATGGCACAGTCAATTGAGTTGCTTTTGAGTTGTATTGTCGCTGTGTTTCGGACGGAATTAACCCAATAAATCGCTCACGCATCCGTTTCAACTACCATTCGGCCATGTCAAATCCAACTCAATCCAGCCCAACCGTGTATTTTGACGGTGGCTGCCCGGTGTGTTCGCGAGAGATCGCCCTGTACCAGCGCCAGCCGGGCGGCGACGGTGTGTGCTGGGTGGACGTGACGCAATGCGACCCTTCGGCGCTGGGCGGCGACCTGTCCCGCGAAGCCGCCATGGCGCGGCTGCACATGCGCCTGCCCGACGGCCAGCTGGTCAGCGGCGCGGCGGCTTTCACCGCCATGTGGCGCGCCCTGCCCCGCTGGGCCTGGCTGGGCCGGCTGCTGGGCACCCGGGCCACGCTGTGGTTGCTCGAAGGCGGCTACCGGTTTTTTCTGGTGGTGCGCCGAGGCTGGCGCAAGGCCTGACCCAGACTTCGTTCAAAACACGCCAAGACCGCAAGCCCTTGGCCGTGGGATGTCTCCCCTTTTGGCTTGCATGACGAAAAACGATGACCCCATGAAAAACACACGCCGCACCTTCCTCATGACGCTGGCCGCCGGCAGCGCCGCCCTGACCACCGCCGCCCAGGCTCAAGCCCAGGCCAAGCTCAACGAAAAAGACCCCCAAGCCATTGCGCTGGGCTACTTTGAAGACGCGACCAAAACCGACAAGAAAAAGTTTCCGAAATACGCCGCGGGTCAGCTGTGCAACAACTGCGCGCTGTACCAAGGCAAGGCCACCGACGCCTGGGCCGGCTGCCCCCTGTTTGCAGGCAAGCAGGTGGCCGGCAAAGGCTGGTGCAACGCCTGGGCCAAGAAAGGCTAATGCCACCCGGCTCCAGCGGCGGGTCCTGGCTTGTCAAACCAGGCGCTGAGCAGCTTGGGCACCGACCGCGCCGGCAAAACCGGCGCGGTTTTTGCATTGGCCAAAGGGTGTATCCCGTGGCGCACCACTTCAGCCTGCGCGCCGGGCGCTCGCCGGCAGCGCCCTGTCGCGTCCCACCCTGGGCAATAGCCACCCCACTCAACCCAGATCACCATGACAGCCATCGCCTCTGAAATCGAGCGCTTCAACCGGCTGAGCGCCACCTGGTGGAACAGCGACGGCCCCATGCGCCCGCTGCATGTGGTCAATGCCCTGCGCCTGGGCTACGTGGTGGGACACATCTGCCAGCACCGAGGGCTTGCAAACAACGACACCGCGCTGGCCGGCCTGCGCGTTTTGGACGTGGGTTGCGGCGGCGGTCTGTTGTCCGAGCCTCTGGCGCGCATGGGCGCCAGCGTGGTGGGCGTGGACGCATCGCCCGGCAACGTGGCTGCGGCCCGCCTGCATGCCGCAGCGCAGGGCGTGGCGGTGGACTACCGCCTGGGTGAGCCCAGCCAGGTGCTGAGCGCCGACGAACGCTTTGACGTGGTGCTGGCGCTGGAGGTGGTGGAACACGTGAGCGACGTGCCCGCCTTCGTCGACACCGTAGCGCGAAGCGTGCAGCCCGGCGGCTTGCTGTTTGCGTCCACCATCGACCGCACCTGGAAAAGCTACCTCTTTGCCATTGTGGGTGCCGAATACGTGCTGCGCGTGTTGCCACGCGGCACACACCAATGGCGGCAATTTGTGCGCCCCGCCGAGCTCACCGCTGCTGTGGCCCGGTCGGGTTTGCAGCCCGCCGACCTGCGGGGCATGCGCTACAACCCATTGCGCCACACCGCCGCCTGGTGTGCCGACACCGGGGTCAACTACATCGGGGTGTTCAAAAGCGCCCAGCCCTGAAAGCACGCTGCGCCAGGGCAAGCGCCGCGCTCAGGCCGGCATGGGCTGCGCATCCAGCACCGGCAACACAAACTCGGCGATGGCACCGCCACCGGGTGCATCCAGCAGCGACAAACTGCCGCCGTGCTGCTCAACAATCGCGCGTGATATCGACAAGCCCAGGCCCATGCCGTCTGGCTTGGTGCTGAAAAAAGCGGTGCCAACGCGCGAACGGTCTTGTGGCGAAATGCCGCAGCCCTCGTCCCGCACGCGGAACACCGCCTGCCCCGCCTGGCTCACCAAATTCAGGTGGATGCGGCCGCCGGTATGAGGCCTCATCGCCTGCATCGCGTTGCGCAGCAAGTTGAGCAATACCTGAGCCAGTTGCACGCTGTCTCCCATCAGCGTCACCGCCTGCTGCGGCATGTCGCAGTGCAAGCCAATGCCCATGTTCCGCGCCTCGTCGCGAACGATCTCCAACACCTCTGCTGCCACACGCTGCAGCTGGACCCGTTCACGCCGCTCCTCGCCCGGTTTCACAAATTCTTTGATGCCTCTGAGGATGCGGCTCGCTCGCTGGGTGTCCTTTTCAATGTCTTTGAGCAACACGCCCACCCCCTCACCTTCGGCCGGTACCGCAGCGTGTTGAAGCATGTGCCGGGCCATTTGCGTGTTGGTCAAGATCGCCGTCAAGGGCTGGTTGAGTTCGTGCGCCATCGAGGAAGACATTTCGCTCATGCTGCGCCGGCGGTCCAGGTGTGCAATCTGGGTCAACAGCCGGGCCGACTCCTCTTGCCGCGCCCGGCGCTCCACGCTCTCCAGCTCCAGACGTCGCGCCCGGTCGAGGTACACACCGATAAAACCGATGGTGCCCAGCACCGAGGCAAACAGGCCGACCAGGGCGGTCGCCAGCCCGTCAAGCCCAGCCGTCACCGCATCCGGCTCGCTCAGGCCCACGGTCACCGCCAGGGAACGCAAAAATAAAACAAGCGCGCCCAGCGCGTGCACGGCCATCAGCGCATAAGCGCTGCGCGAATACTCCCTGCGGCCAAATTGCCACGACAGGCGCGCGATGACGGCGAACAGACTGGCGTACGTCAACGTGCTCAAGACAAACCGGAGCTCAACCAGGCCCAGCACCACACGGACGAACTCGAACACCGCCACAAAAAACACCGAAGCCAGCCACAGCCACCGTGGCCCAACCGGCAGCCGCAGCTCTTGGCGCAGGGCGTGGATCTTGATCTGCAGCGCGAGAAAGATCAGCCCGTTGGCCAACGTATAAGACACCCACGCGGGCACATGGGCGCGGGCGGCCACCATCAGCAGCGAAATGCCAAACAAAATCCCCCCGCCCAGCCACATCTGGATGGTGCGCGAGCGCCCGGCTGCCAGCACCGCCCAGGCCAAGAGCGGCATGACCAGATACAGCAGGCCCACCAGCGCGTAAGCGGTGGGGATGTCCAGCGATGTCACCCACGGCCCTCGACTTGCGAGACGGCTTCAGCCAGCTCCAGCAACGAGCCCGCGCCCATCTTGTCCATCACGCGGGCCCGGTGCACCTTGATGGTCTTGAGGCTGCAATCAAAGTGCTCGGCAATCTCCTTGTTCATCAGGCCCTTGATCACCATCTGGCACACGTCGCGCTCGCGCGGCGTGAGCAAGGCATAACGCAGGCGGGCGTCCACGTCGTCCCGGTAGCGCTCAAGCCGCTCCCGGTCGTGTGCCATCGCCTTGTAAATCTCACGCAGCAAGTCGTCCATATTGAACGGCTTGAGCAGGAAATGGCAGGCGCCTGCGGTGAGCGCGTCAATGATTTCCTGCGGCTGGCTCTCACCCGACATGAAAACAATGGGCGTGTGGCGACCCAGGCGGGCCATGTCTTGCTGCAGTTGAAGCCCCGTGTAACCGGGCATGCGCATGTCCAGCACCAGCACGGCCGGCGCCACCGGCAGCGAGTTCTTCAAAAATTCCGCCGGGCCGGCATGGGCTTCGACGGCGAAGCCCATGTAGTCCAGCATGCGCGCCAGCGACGTTCTCACCGAAGGATCGTCGTCCACCAGATACACGTGCCCTTTGCTGGGCGGTAGGGCGTGGGTTGGCTTGTCGGTCATCGGGGCTGGGCGTGTGAGGTCATGAGGAAACGGAGCGCACAGAAACGCCGGCACAGGGCCACGGCAGACCGCGCGCCCATCGCGTTGCATGGGTATAGCGTCGCGCATCACGGTGCCGGCAAATCCCCAAAAAGCGCCACGCAGGGCCGCCAGATCACCGGTTAGCGAAGGCCCCACGCCCACAGCGCCGGGGTCAATGGCCCCAGGGTCAACTGCAGTTCAGGCCAGGAAAACCGAATAACAAAGTGTTCCGTTCGCCTCCAGCAGCCGTCCGGATCCGGCTTCTTGCCAGCAGACAAGACGAACTTCACTAGGGGATTTCCATGTTTTTCAGTCACATGAACGTGAGCAAACGGCTCTATCTTGGCTTCGGCCTGATCCTGGCCATTTTGGTGGTCCTCACGGCCGTGGCCATTGCCAAAGTGCAGGCCATCAACACCGCTTTGCAGGCCGTGAGCAAAGAGCACGCCGCCATCCAGCGCTACGCAATCAACTTTCGGGGCTCAGCGCACGACCGTGCCATTGCCGTTCGCGACGTGGTCCTGAGCTCCACGCCCGCGCAAAGGCAGGCCGAAGTGGCCACCATCGAACAACTGGCCCGCTTCTATGCCGATTCGGCCGGGCCCCTGGAACAGCTGCTGAAAACCTCAGCGAACGCCGCCGAATTGCGCGTCCTGTACGGCGCCATCCAGTCCATCGAAAGCCAGGCGGTCGCCACCTCCAAGGCCATCGTGGCCAAGATCGAGGCCGGCGACACCCAGGGCGCACAACAACAGCTGTGGAACGAGGCCAAGCCGCAATACGTGGCCTGGCTGGGCGCGGTCAACAAGTTGATCGACTTCGAAGAGTCGCGCATTCAGTCAGAAAACGCCATCGCCATGGGCGAGGCGGGCAGCTTTCTGTCCATGATGTTGCTGGCGCTGGGCATCGCGCTGAGTTGCGGTGTGGGCCTGGCCTGGTCCATTCCCCGCGGCATCGTGCGCGAACTGGGCGCAGAACCCCGCGAACTGGGCCTGGTGGCTCAGCGCGTTTCCCAGGGCGACCTGAGCCCCGTGGTGGGAGCCGCTGCCGCGCCCAAGGGCAGTGTGCTGGCTTCGCTGGGCGTCATGCAAAGCAGCCTCGCCCGGGTCGTGGGCCAGGTTCGCCAGGCATCCGACTCCATCGCCACCGGATCGACCGAAATTGCCGTGGGCAACGCCGACCTGTCCAGCCGCACCGAACAACAAGCGTCCAACCTTCAGCAAACCGCCTCGTCCATGGCCCAGATGAACACCACGGTGCAAGGCAACGCCGACACCGCACAGCAAGCGTCGCAGCTGGCCACATCGGCCAGCGCCGCCGCCGAAAAAGGTGGGATCGTGGTGAGCCAGGTGGTGTCCACCATGGACGACATCTCGGACAGCTCCCGAAAAATCTCGGACATCATTGGCGTGATCGACGGCATCGCCTTCCAGACCAACATCCTGGCGCTGAACGCCGCCGTGGAAGCCGCACGGGCCGGCGAGCAAGGCCGCGGTTTCGCGGTGGTGGCCGGCGAAGTGCGCAACCTCGCGCAGCGCAGCGCCGAGGCGGCCAAACAAATCAAGGAACTCATCGGCACCAGCGTCGACAAAGTGCAGGCTGGCACCCGCCTGGTGAGCGAAGCCGGCTCGACCATGGAAGACATCGTCACCCAGGTGCGCCGGGTGTCCGACCTGATCAGCGAAATCAGCGCATCCACCATCGAGCAGACCGCCGGCATCGGTCAGGTCAGCCAATCGGTCAATCAGCTCGACCAGACCACCCAGCAAAACGCCGCGCTGGTAGAACAAAGCGCCGCCGCTGCCGCCAGCCTGCAGCAACAAGCCAGCCGGCTTTCGGACGTGGTGCAGGTGTTTCGCCTGGTGCAACACTGAAGCGCGGCGGCAGCGCCTGCCATGCACCCGGGGCACAGCGCCGAGCGGCGCTGTGCCCCGCTTTTTTTTCAAACGCTCAGGCGCATTTGT
The DNA here is from genome assembly GCF_055702805.1 of Hydrogenophaga sp. LT287. Classification (NCBI taxonomy): domain Bacteria; kingdom Pseudomonadati; phylum Pseudomonadota; class Betaproteobacteria; order Burkholderiales; family Comamonadaceae; genus Hydrogenophaga; species Hydrogenophaga sp. LT287. The sequence continues at coordinate 25,707 of NZ_JBVPZC010000033.1, forward strand.
CCGGGCACCGTTGACCTATTCAAAGGCAATAAAGCTTAAGACAGCCATCACAGTGCCTCCCCGTCACTCAATGGCGTCCACAGCCACCTATAGCCTGAGACACCGGTGGGAACGCGACCTATCAGCAAACTGACGGTCACCATGGCTGATGACAGATTGGTGTAAAACGCAACAGTCATGTTGAGGATGCTCTGAAAAACCCACCAGCCAGCGTGTTACGTGCCTGACGGAGTTTCGTCCGATGAGCTTTCGCGCGATCCGGCACAGTTTGGGTTGGAATTCGTATCCGGTTTGCCCCATTTGGGGCCGCCTGAGGGCCACTGACCCGGTTTCGGTCGCACTCACGCCTGTGCTCCGATCAGTTTGTGACGGGCCATCCACAAGTTGGACAACGCAAACAGCGTCTTGATCTGCAAGGTGTTCTTCTTCAGACCCCGATATCGCACCTTCGTGAAGCCAAACTGGCGCTTGATCACCCGAAACGGGTGCTCCACCTTGGCGCGAATCCCGGCCTTGATCTTCTCGACTTTGTCGATCAGCGCATCCCTCGAGTTGCTGTCTTTGTCCAGCTTCTTGCGCTTGCCTGGGCGCATGGCCACATGCCATTTGTGGCTGGCTTTTGCATCGGGGCGCTTGTCTGCGCCTTGGTAGCCCGCGTCACCGAACACGTCCGTCTCTTGACCATGCAGCAGGCTGTTGCCCTCGGTGACATCGGCTACGTTGCCCGAGGTGCCTCGCACGGTGTGCACCAAGCCCGAGTCGGCATCCACGCCTATGTGGGCTTTCATGCCAAAGTGCCACTCGTTGCCCTTTTGGCTCGAGTGCATCTCGGGGTCTCGCGCTTTGTCTTTGTTCTTGGTGGAGCTGGGCGCGGCGATGAGGGTGGCATCTACAGCGGTGCCGGCCTTGAGCAGCAAGCCGCGCTGCTGCAGCAGTTCGTTGACGGTGGCCAGGATCTGATCGGCCAGCTTGTGTTTCTCCAGCCTGTGGCGGAACCGAAGAATGGTGCTCTCGTCGGGCAGTCGGCCAAAGGTATCGAGCTGAGCGAATTCGCGGTAAAGCGGTGTGTCGAAGAAGGCTTCCTCCATGGCCGGGTCTGACAGACTGAACCACTGCTGCATGAAGTGCACTCGCAGCATCGTCTCCAGCGCAAAGGGTGGGCGACCATTGCGCCCTTCGCTGTAATACGGGGCTATCAGCTCGACCAGGGCAGCCCATGGAACCACGGTTTCCATCTGCTGCAAAAACACCTGCTTGCGGGTCTTGCGCGTGCTCAGGTTCAAGTCAAAGCTGCTTTGTTTCATGGTGCCCGAGTGTGCCGCGCTGGGCTTACATCTGCCATGCCGCTGGGGTGGTTTTGCAGAGTTTCC
>NZ_JBVPZC010000034.1:0-24371 GCF_055702805.1 Hydrogenophaga sp. LT287
GTTGGAGGTGGCCACCCTGTTTGCCCTGCGCCGCGCGGTGCGCAATGGCTCGGTCTGGATTGAGCACAGCCTGAGCTTTCGGGGTCGTGCGCGCTTGTTCTTCACGGACGAGCGTTGGCAGGCAGAGTCCAAGAAACACTATGCCCGTCTATCGTTACCCAGCAAGGCTGCCACTTTCTTGAAGCCTTTGCTGGCCAGAGTAACTGCCGGTGTCGATGCGGTGGCCGCTGCAGCCCGCAGTGGCGTACTGCGCGTGGATGATGAACTCCATTTGTCGCCATTGCCCGCAGAGGACGAAGACCCAGAAGTGACCAAGCTGCGCGCGGCTTTGGATCACCGCATCGGTGAGGTTCAATTGCCGGAAGTGATTCTGGCCGTTGACGCCCAGGTGCGCTTTAGCTGGATCATGCTCGGACGTGAGCCGCGCTCTACCGACGAGCTGCTGATGGTCTATGCCGGCATCATGGCCCACGGCACCAGTCTGACTGCGGTCGAATGCGCGCGCATGATTCCGCAATTGTCTGCCACCAGCATTCGCCAGGCCATGCGCTGGGCGCGGGACGAACGGCGTCTGAGCCAGGCCTGCCAGGCTGTGCTGGAATTCATGCAGCGACACCCGATTGCCGCCACCTGGGGGCGGTCCGATTTGGCATCTTCTGACATGATGAGCATGGAGACCACCAAACGGGTGTGGCAAGCCCGGCTTGATCCTCGGCGCAACACACCTTCCATTGGAATCTACTCCCATGTAAAAGACCGGTGGGGCATCTTCCATGCGCAGCCCTTTGTGCTCAATGAGCGCCAGGCGGGCGTGGCCATTGAAGGTGTCATCCGCCAAGAAAAGCTGGAGACCATCCAGCTTGCTGTGGATACCCATGGCTACACCGACTTTGCCATGTCACATGCCCGTTTGCTTGGTTTTGATCTTTGCCCGCGGTTGAAGGAACTCAAACAGCGCCACCTCTTTGTGCCACGCGGCACCAAAGTGCCCGCAGAAATCGCTGCGGTGTGCGAAGCCAATGTCGACGTCGCTTTGATCGAAAAGCATTGGGATAGTCTGGTGCACCTGGCAGCCTCGGTCATGAGCGGACATGCCAGTGCGGTGGCAGCTCTTGCGCGGTTCGGTTCTGCCGCCCAGGGCGATCCAATCTATGAGGCTGGCGTGCAATTGGGGCGGTTGCTGCGTACGGCGTTTTTGGCTGACTACTTTGTCAAGGACGCTTTCAGGAACGAGTTGCGCCGGGTGCTCAATCGGGGCGAGGCTGTTAACGCCCTCAAGCGCGCCATTTATACCGGCCGGATCAGCCCGGCGCAGGCCAAACGTGTCGATGAAATGCAGGCTGTGGCCGATGCGTTGAGCCTGATGGCCAACATCGTGATGGCGTGGAATACCTCACAGATGCAGGCGGTCCTGGATCGCTGGTCGAACCGCCGCCAGGTCATTCCACCGGAACTGATCGGGAAGATTGCGCCCACCAGGCTGGAGAGCATCAACTTGCGGGGTGTGTTTCGCTTCCCGGTTGACCGCTATGCTGACCAAATCCTGCCTTCGCGGCCAAATGCATCGATAACTGGCACCAATGGATGAAACCGACCACGGTTTGACGCCACGAATCGCAGATTTGAAAGTGAACAGGAAAGTCAATGAAATCAACGATCTACCAACACCACCTCCGCGCCAGTGCTAGCTTTTCGTACCGTCACTTATTGCACTGAAAACGAGGAGACCCCGACACAGCAACTCACGAGAGGATCATTGCGCTGCGCACTGCGGGGCACAGCATCCCCGATACGGCCAGGCTGGCCGGCTGCAGCGAAAGCCAGGTCAAGCGCGTTTGGTCAATGCGGGCGACGGCCTCACCAGCTTGACCGTGACGCCGGCAGGCCGCATGAGAGCCTTAACCACGGCGGCCGACACCTCATTGCGGGACTGCGCTTTCTCTTCGACGCTTTTGCGTGGGAGGTCATCCGTTGAATCTGGAACGCTCACGGTGAGCTGATCCCCGATCAATGAGGCTTCAAACATGCGCTTGCCGGCCGGCGTGATCCACATGCCTATCAGCTCGCGCTTGGAGTCGGCGACCAGGCGCTGCGCCGGCTTGTCCATGTGGGCCTTGATCTTCTCGCACATGGCCGTGGTGGCCGGCACCGAGGGAAGACGCTGCAGGTAGTCGAGAACGTTCTCGAGCACGGCCAGCGTTTCCTTGTGCTTCTGTTCGTCGGTGAATTTCACTTGGCGTCCCATCCCTTTCTTTTTTCTGCGCGCCACTCCCAGGGCGCGACCGCGTGCGGATCGGCCCACAGGCCGACCCGCCCAGCGCGTGCCGCTGCTTCGACGTCGAGCAGCGACCGATCCACCAGGTAGGCCCGATACACCCAGGCCATGCCCTGTTCCACCATCATGCGGTTGACACTGCGGCCGTCCACCAACAGCGTGCCGATCGCGCGGCCGTAGCGATCGACGGACGCCGATCGCACGTAGACCGACTTCTGGAACACCGCCGCAGCAAGCGCCTGCCTTGACCTGGTGCCGAAGGCTTGCGCCTTCTCGGGGGCGTCAATCTCAGCCAGGCGCGTGCGGATCGGCGTGCGATCCACCAACACATCCACCGTATCACCATCGAGAACGCCGACGACGCGGCCCGCGAAATCGGCGTGTGCCTGTCCTGCAGCGATGCACAGGACCAGCGCGACCAGGCGAGCCAAGCGCGCCATGTCAGTTGCCCACGAAGACAAGTTCGACTTCCACGCGCTGGTTCTCAAGCCGGCCTTCTGGCGTCGAGTTGTCCGCGATGAAGTCTGCAGCAGATGCGAAGTTGACGACGATCTTCAACGGCGAAACGCCGCGTGCGATGAGATAGGAGCGCGCCGACAGTGCCCGAGCAAGGGCCAGCGATTCATCCTGCGCGCTCGGCTTGAGTGTGCTGGTCCGTCCCTTGATCGTCACCAGGTCGGCATCCTTCGCGTTGAGCAATTCCGCTTCCTGCCGTGCCGTGGGCCGGAAGGCCGTGCCGCCATGGGGGAACGACACGAAGACACCCGACAGGACCGGCCTGCCGTATTCGGTCATCGGCTGGGCCGATGCGCTTTGCGCGGCCACCAGGAAGGCAGCAGAGAGGGCCAGCAGGCACGGTTTGAACATGAACACGCTCCAATCAGAAAAAGAGGTAGCCGGCCTTGCTCATCGGGATTCGGATGAGCCAAAGCGCGATCAGGTGCAGGGGGTAGTAGGCGTAAAACGCCCACCGCAGCCGGGGCAGGCGCACATCGACGTGCGCAGCCGCGGCGACCACGGGGAGCGCCGCCAACGCCCAAAAATTGCCGTTGATGAACCACAGCGCGGCGCAGGACGCCAGCAGCAGCGCGAGCGCCGGCACCGATGGCTTCCTGCAGTACCACCAGACAGCCAGGCAGATCGAGAGCGCCGGCCACCAGTATTCGACCGAGCTGCCGGCGACGAGGAACACGGCGGCAGCGGCAACCAGGCGCGGACGGCCTCCCTGGTCGATGAGGAAGAGCACGGCCGTTGCGGCCAGCAGCGTGAACATCACGTTCAGCGGCCACCAGCCGGCCCACAGGCCGCCCAAGGCGAGGAATGCAGGGGTGGCGGCAAGGCCGAAGAGGGCCAGGCGCTTCAAGGTGCGGCGATAGACGCCGCGCTGCAGCGTATCCGGCCGAGCCAGGTTGTACGCCAGGACAAAGCAGAAGATCGGCAGCGCCAGGCGACCCGCGTTGAACAGCAGCGGCACCGTGCCATTGAACAGGTACTTGTTGACGTGATCGCCGGTCATGAGCAGCAGCGCGAGCCACTTCAACGCTTCGACCGATCCATCAGCGACGACCAGGCGCGGCAACCTCACTTGCGGCCACCTCGCCGGCTGTAGTGCTGGAGGGCGACGAAGGCGAGATACAGCACAGGCGCGAGCAGGATCAGCGCAATGGTCTTGCCGATCCATGCCGGCAGCGACCAGAGCACCAGGCCGAGCAGGAGCAGCGGTCCGAAGGCAAGCAGCAGTAAATCGCCCTGGCTCTTGGCCTGCGACTCGGCCCAATCGCAATAGCTCTTGATGACACCGAAAAGGCCGAGGGTGTACCGCTTCATGAAGGCGTGAAAGTCCATGTTTTTATCCGCTAAAAAAACGGCCTCACTGGCCGTTGATGATGAGCTTTCGAGGCACGTAGCTGGCAGTGCTCCAAGGCCCTGCAGGCGCTGCCTGCGGGACCGCTGCAGGGGCCGGCTTCGATACCACTGGCGCGGTCTGAGCGACCGCTTGAACGGCTACCGGAGTCGAAGGGATTGCGCCGGGCTTTGTCACGTCGCGGGTGACGAACCGCGCATCGAGCCAGTCGGCCCACTTGACAGCCCTGCGCATCAAGTCGGCGCGATAGACCACGTTGAATTGGGGGGTGCGCGAGTGGTAGTTAGCCGCCCGCGTCCACAAGTCGCCCTTGTCCATGCGGATGTGTTGCCGCAGCCGCCAGGCCGCCAGGTCAAACGAGTAGCAGCCAGCCGCTGCCACGTCGTTTGCCGTAATGCCGTACTTCGCCAGGTCGCCCAGGTACAGGGTGTTGAACTGCATCGGGCCCACGTCATGCGTGCCGTTCGTGTTCTTCACCCACTGGCCCGGCTTGCCGCCTTCTTTCTCCGCGACCGCAAGAACGATGTTCGCCGGCACTTCGTATTTGACGGCGGCCGAAATCGAGCAGATGACGCGCTCTTGAAGCTGGGGCGGGAGATCGATGAAAGGCATGGTTCAGGCTCCCTTAGTTGCCACCGCCGCCCCAACTGGCGCGGCGGCGCTCTTCGTCTTCGGCCTTGATGCGGGCGTTGTATTCGGCCAGGGCGCGGTCATAGTCCCGCGCCTCGACCCAATACCCTCCCCGCTCAGGAATCCCCACATAGCGCGGCACCGTGCCCGAGAAGTCCGTGTAGGCGTGCGTCGTGTAGGCGGTGCAGTAGCTGGGCATCTGGTTGCTGACGTACACCATGCCATCGTCGGAACCCGTCCACGAACGCAGCACGGCATTCAGCGAAGCGGCATCACACCGGCCGGCACCATTGGCCTGCGCATTGACCAGGGCCGACATTTGCGGCGTCTGATTGGCGACGGGGCAGAGGTTCAGGAAGTTGACGCGGCCCCGGATCGTGTCCGACAGCTTGCGGTACGAAATGCTGAAATAGCGGCGCAGCGAAGGCGTGCATTCGCTGGGCTGGGTGCCAGTGGCAAGGCACAAGATCGCTTCGCAGGCCAGGCGGGTATCGCCCGTGAGGATTTCCTGCGCGCTGGCAGTGGCTGGAATCGCACCGAAGGCGGCCACCGCAAGAGCGGCCGAGGCGATGAGGTTTTTGCGTTGCATGGTTGATGCTCCTTTGCAGTTACGAGGTTTTGGAATTGCGATTCATGAAGTCGGCCACTTCGGGCGCGACGGGGGTTTCTGCCTGGCCCTTGCCTGCAGACAGTTCGTTGTCGTTGAAGGCCGTGGCGGCCGTCGAGGCCTGCGCGGCGCTGCTGGGTGCCGGTGCGGGAGTGGACAGGTCTGCCGGCGCTGCCGCGTCCTGCGCCCTGATCGCGGCTGCGATCTTTCCGCCCGTGGTTTCGCTGATGCGATCAAGAGCCGACTCGCGCATGCTCGCGGCCTTGGCTTTCGCCACGTCCCAGGAGCCTTGCGCCAGGTTGCCCGCAGTGCTCGCAGCAATGGCCGCCGCACGGCCCAACATGCTGCCGGTGGAGCGTTGTTCGCCAGGTGCCAGGCCAGTGTCCTGCCCCCCTCCCTTGGCGTCAGAACCTGCGGCCTTGCCGCCTGCGTCGGCCTTCCCTTCGGCACCAGGTGCCGCGCCACCGCCCGAGTCCTTGCCCTCGCCTGCCGGCGCGCTGCACTTGCCGCCCGAGCTGCCGCCTTCGGAGGCACCACCACCGAAGCCACCGCCCGAGCCACTGGAGCCACTTGAGCCGCCGCCCGAGCTGCTGCCGGTGTCCATGCCCGCGAAGACGCTGCCACCGCCAGAGCTGCCGCCGCCAGGGCCTGCAGCGGCCATAGCGACGCCGCCCATCGTGTCGCCCATGCCACCACCGCCGCCGCCCTCGCTGGATGCCGCAGACGCTTTGCTGTAGGCCGCCATGAGGGCTTGCGCGCCACCTGCCGCGCTGGCCGCGCCGGCTGCAATCGCAGCGCCGCCCGTGGCGATGGCCGCGCCGGCCACCGCCGCCGCACCCATCGCTGCGCCGGCACCAAAGCCACCGCCGAGGGCGTGCGTTCCGCCGCCCATCGCCAAGCCGCCAACCATCGCCGGCAGCTTGTTGACCAGGGCCAGCAGCACGACCGCGACGATCATCATCACGCCTAATTCCTTGAGGCTGATGCCGGCGCTCATGGCGTTGTAATACTGATCGACAAACGACTTGCCGATGCCGACGAGCAGAACCATCGTGAAGAGCTGCGCGGCGATGTTCAGGACGGTCTTGTAATAGTTGATCGCCATGTCCGAAGTCCACCGCGATCCACCGAAGCCGAGAAAGAAAACGCCGGCATAGGCCAATATCCAGCCGCTCACCAGGAGCAGCAACATATTCACGCCGATCAACGCCAGGATGATGAGAATCGCCGCGCTGATGAGGATGCCGGCCGCGCTATCGACAGGCGACCACACCGAAGACTGATCGAGCACCTTAAAGAAAATGTCGAAACCAATATCAACGATCCCGGAGGGCGTCAGCGTCGAGCCGGTGCCGCTTGCACTGCCTGCGATGGTGCGCAGCGAACTCATGATGTCGGTGGCGAAATTCGGCCCGTTCGTGAGCAGCCACCAGAAGAAGCCGGTGAAGATGGTGAAGCGGATGAACTCCGCATAGAACTCGCCAATATCGGCCTTGCGCAAGGCCATGAAGCCAAACGTCCACACCATCGAAATCACTGCGAGCGTCCAAAACAACCAGGTGGACCGGGCCGTGATGAAGCCGGCCCAACCACTGGCGGCGGCCGAATAGCGGTTGAGGACGTTATCTAAGACGCCGGCATTGTCGATAGCCGCTTGCGCCTCAATGGAAAAGAACGCCAGCCACAGCAAAACAAACAGCAGGCCGGCGTTCTTGAATACGGCTGGCATTCTCATAGTCACAACCTCACCATTCTTTCTTTTCGCTGGGTTTGAAACCGCCACCACGGCGCAGGCACAGCGACGAAAACGCTTGCTGCGCGCCCTTGTCTTCGATCTTGGCAACGCTCGCGGGCTTGCAGTTCTCATCGTTGACTTCGGGCATGGCTTGCTTGGCCGGTTGTTCTGCAGGCTTTTCGCCGCAGCCGGCGACCAAGGCCGCCACGAGGGCGGCCAGGGCCAAGGTAAGAACCTTGTTGGTCTTCATCGAGCAGCCCTTACCAAGTGCGCGCAGGGCTAGCGCGGTACTCGCCCTTGCGCAAGTTTTCGGCAGCAGCGGCCTCTTGCGCCTCTTTGTCTGCAATCACCTGGTTGCGCGTGGCGACCGCGTTCTGCTGCGCGATCAACAGGCCGCGAATCTGCAGGAGCTGGTTTGCCTGGTTGCTGGCGAGCTGGTTTGCAAAGCCGATGGCCTGCATCTGGCCGGTGGCTCCCTGCGCGGAAGATTGCAGGCGTTGCAATTGGCGCGCATCGGATTCCATTGCGTCCTGCTGCTTGTCCAAGCCTTTGAACAGCGCATCGTTGGCCTTCTTCTGAGCTTCCGAATTCAGCTTGTTGGAAGCCTGTTTCATGGCGTCGAATTCAGCCTTCGTGCAACCGATGTTGAAGCATGGGGACGAGCGGTAATAGGACACGTCCTGGAACTTCGACAGGTAGCCGTCGAGGCTGCCCGCCTGGTTCTTGTAGTAGTTCAACGTGTCGATGGCCCCGCGAAGCTGGTTCATCGTGGACGTGGCCTGATCCCAGATATACGCGGCCGGTGCGACCGTGTTCTGGATCATGTTTTCGTACTGCTGGAGCTGGGTGCGGTACTGCTCAATTTGCTTGAGCGTCTGCGCAACGTTCTCCACTGCCGACATGACGGTTTGCGTCAGGTTCGCACCGTCGATAACCGGGATGCCGGCCTGCGCCGGGGTCATCACGCCAGGGGCAGTAAGTGCAAAAACCAAAGCGACTTTAGCCGCTAAAACTTTCTTAGTGAGCATCTTCATTTCGCTTTCTCCTTTGGGTTAGTAGTCGAACGCCTGGTACGGCTTGGAAAACGTCATGTCCTTGGTGACGATGACGTTAAAACGGTAGCCCGGACGAATTTCGAGGGTCGGGGCAATGTTCATGTTTTTGGAAATCAACTGAGCGGTGACAAGGCCGAGCTGCTGGCCCAACGCTTCGCTAAGTGCGCCGCTGGCCGTCTGCCGATTGCCGTTGTTCTGCTGGTCCTGGTTCTGGCTCATGGTGATACCCGCCGTCACGCCAGACATGAGGAATGCCGATGCGAACAGCCGGAAATAGTGGTTGTTCACCTGGTCATTGAAGCCCGCATAACCGGCGCTGTCCGCACCAGGCATCGAACCAATATCCATTGCCTTGCCGTCCGGGAAGACGATGCGTTGCCAGGCAATCAGCACGCGGGATTGGCCGTATGCCACATCACTGGAGTACCGACCCACAAGGCGCGAGCCTTGAGGAATCAGCTTCCATTTGCCGGTGGGCGTGTCGAACACGTCCTGGCTCACCTGGGCCATGATCTGACCGGGCAAATCGGAGTTGATGCCTGAAATCAGCGTGGCGGGCACGACGAAACCGGCGCGCAGCTCATACGGCGAGCGTGGCGCTTCGGGCTTGGAATCGAGCTTCCAGCGGTCTTCCTGCCCGGAGTTGGCGAACTGCGAATAGTCCTTGCTCCCCGGCGAGCTGGAGCCGGCCGTTTGCAGGAGCCTAGGAGCCGCCGAAACGCCTCCCCCGGACATACCCCCTACCCCACCGGCTTGAAGCTGCTGCATGCGCGCTCTGTAGGCCGCCGTGGGGTCGTCGCGGGTCTGCGCGTCGATTTGCTGGCGCACGGCCGCCAGTCGGGCTAACGCTTCCTCGCGGGTGGCCGGCGCTGCGCCATCCGTCAGGCCGCCAGGCGTCGATCCCGAGCTGCGCGGAGCGATGCCCCGCACGCCCGTCTTTGCCTTGATGGCCTCTTCGAGCTGCTGCATCTTCGCCATGCGGACGCGCTGCATTTCGTCGTTGTTGACACGGTCATCCAGGCTTGCGCTGGTCGGTGGCGTCGGCGGCGCGTCCAGGTTGTCCGGGCGGGCAACGTCGATGGCCTGGCCTTGCGGCTGCGAGAGGTCGGGCACCGTGGGCGGTGCTGGCCGCTCGGCCTGAATGATCCCGTCCTTCTGGTTGCCGGCAATCTCGTTGGCGAACATGCTGGTGTTGCCAGCCTTTTCGTCCTTCGCACCGGCCGGCCGGTTCTGCTGGGCTGCGCGATCCGCAGCCACCAACACCATGACCAGCAGGAACACGCCCATCAGGCCGCCGATGATGTAGACCGGCAGATTGTTGACGCGGCGAACGCCGGTCTTCTTTGTCACTTCCCCAGGGGAAGCGTCAGGCGACATTTGGTCTTCGCTCATGTGCGTTACTCCTTCCGAACCCACGCGCCGGCCGGGTACAGAGTGCCGTTCTGTGCAGCCGAGTAAGCGCGGGTCAATGACTGGTTGCCCACCAGCAGGGTCACGCGGTACAGGTTCGATTCAGCTTGATCGAGGATGTACCGCAGCGGTTTGCCAGCGGTCGCCGTGGCGTCCGTGGCCGCCGATGCGGCCGAGGCCGGCGCGGCTGGTTTGAACTCCAAGAGGGCGTAGCCCTTGGCGCGCAGCGACTCGACCAGCGAAGAGCCGAAGGCATCCGGCGTGGCGTGCTGCAGATCGAACCGCGTGCTTGCGGGCGGGTACACGGCAACGAGCTGCTTCGCGGCGTCATCAGCCATCGTTTGATTGAAGGCTGCAGGCGCGCTTTGCGTGAAGTTGCCGTAGGTGGATGGCGCAGTGGTGGCGCAGCCGGCCAGGCCGACCACGAGCAGCGCGAGGAAAGCGGTCTTGCGCATGGTTATTTCCCCCTGGTGATGGTCACGCGGTCTTGGCTGCTGCCGACGCCGGCAATCAGCACGGCCTTGTCGAAAACCGTGTCCACGATGTAGCGGTCACCCTGCACGCGGTAATTGACCATCACGGTTTCTTCATCCGTGAAAACGCCGCCATCCTTGCGAACGACTAGGAGCGTCGGCGCTTCCGTCTGCTGCATCGTGCTGGGCATTTGGATGATGGTTTTGGTCCCATCGTTGTAGACGCGCACGGGCTTCCAGGCGGCCGATCCCGACACGTCATAGGCAAAGTTCAGATCGCCCAGGTACTCGCCGGTTTGCGGGATCGTGCGCGACTGCTTTTCCTTCACTTCGCGGGTCTTGATGGCGTCCCACTTCGCCATTGCGTCTTCCGTGTAGGTGAACGCCACACGGGGCATGAACTCCGTGCGATGCGAGCGCAGCCGCAGGTGATACGTGCGCCGGTTCGTGGTGACGATCAGCGACGTTTCCAGGCCCACGTCCATCGGCTTGATGATGAGGTGCTGCACTTCGGCCGGGCCGCTGCCCGTGATGGCCGGCTCGACCGTCCACCGGGCGGTGTCGCCCAGGTGGATCGAGTTGACCTGTTCACCGGGCTGCAGCTCCACATCGCAGACCTGCAGCACTGCGCACACGATGCTGGGCTGCTGCGCACCGAATAGGAAGCGGATCGAGCCATCGGCGCCGGCCACCGGCTTGATGCCCGTCGCGCTGTTGTCGCGCCACTTCTGAGCGATGGCGACGGCCGCTTTTTCCTGCGGCGTCAGCGTCGGGTTGTCTTTGGAGAAATAGAGGTCGGCCAGGTTCTTGTCAGCCGGGCCGGCCGGCCCTGCAGCGAGTGCGAATGCGGGCGCAGCGCCCAGGACCAAAGCGAGAAGATACTTGTTCATGAGTGTTGCCCCTTAAAGCTGTTTCGACCAAGAGAAGTCACGGACGTAGATGCCAAGCGGGTTGTTGCGCACTTGCTCTTCCGTGGTGTTTGGAGTGGTGGCGACGGTGTAGACCGTGACTAAGGCCCGCATGCGGACCGGCAGGCCCTTCACGACGCCCTGCCGGTCGCGTGTCGTCTCCATCCAGTCCACTTGCCAGGTGTCGGGCGTCTGCGGGATCACCGAGAGAATTTCGGTGCTGACCGTTTCTTTCGCGGCGCGCTTGAACGGGCTGCTGTCCTCGCTGCCGTTCAACCATTCATTGGTCTTGGCCGTGGCCGGATCGTTGGCCGAAAGCATCGAGTAGAGCCGGAACACGGCCTTGCGCTGCAAGGCCACGTCAGGCGTCACCAAGCGGGCATCGCTGACGAACGAGGCCACCGAGGCGTGCACCACGCGCTGATCGACTGCAGCGGCCCGCTGTGCCGGCGCGACGGCCACCGCCTGGCCGAGCTTGTCTACCTCGACCACGTAGGGCACGAACTTCGATTGACTGCCAATGTGGATCAACCCGCCCACGGCGGCCAGGACGATCAACAACGACAGAATGCCGACAACCTGCCAGGTCTGGCGCGACGAGACGACCGCGCCAACGTGTTCATTCCAGGTGCGGCGTGCCGCCAGGTACGGGTTTTCGACCTCGCCCCTGCGTCGGCCACCTTCCATCACCGAATCCGGTGCGCGCCGGGGATCAGCCGGCTGTGCGGGCTTCTTGAAAATCAAGCCCTTGATCGTGTCTGCAAAGCTCATGCTGCCACCCCATAGTCAGAAAGTTTCAAATTGCGGCCGGCGAGCCATTCATGCACCCAGGCATCGCCGAACTTGGCTTCGAGGCTCTTGATAGCGGCCACGGATTCCTTGTCGGACGCGCCGACGAACGCCAGGGCCAGCGGGCCTAGAGCCAGGTCGTAGAGTCGCCGGCCGTTCTCGGAAACGTAGTAGTACTGCCGCTTCGGAATGGCCGTAGCCAGAATCTCAATCTGGCGAGCGTTGAGGCCCATGCGGCGATAGAGCGCCGCCGTGTCCTCATCGCGGGCGTACACGTTGGGCAGGAAAATCTTGGTTGCGGTCGATTCCACGATCACGTCCAAGATGCCCGAGTTCGCCGCGTCGGAAAGGCTCTGCGTTGCCATGAGCACCAGGCAGTTCGCCTTGCGCAGCACCTTGAGCCATTCCCGAATCTTGGCGCGGAACGCCGGGTGTCCCAGCATCAGCCAGGCTTCGTCCAGGATGATGACGGCCGGCTGGCCTTTCAGGCTGCGCTCGATGCGGCGGAACAGGTAGAGCAGCGTCGGCAGGGCGTATTTCTCGCCCAGGTTCATCAGCTCTTCGATTTCAAAAACGGTGAAGTCGGTGAGCGACAAACCATCTTCTTCGGCATCGAGCAGATGGCCCATGTTGCCGTCCACCGTGTACTGCCGGATCGCCTCGCGGATCGCTTCATCCTGGATCGTCACGCTGAATTCGGACAGCGTGCGCGCTCCGCTGGCGTGCATGCTCATGATCGCGTTCCCGATCTCATTGCGTTGCGCCGGGGTGGTTTCCACGTTGTTCAGCGCAAGGATCGTGTCGATCCACTCCATCGCCCAAGCCCGATCACTCTTCGACTCCAGGAACTGCAGAGGGCAGAAGGCCAGCTTGTCGTCATCGGCCGCCACGGTGAAGTGCTTGCCGCCCGTGGCCTTGGCCAAGGGGTACATGGACATGCCTTTGTCGAAGGCGTAGATCGACATGCCTTGATAGCGACGGAGCTGCGCCGCGATCAACGCAAGGTGCGTTGACTTGCCGGCACCCGTGGGACCGAACATGAAGGTGTGGCCCAGGTCGCGCACATGCAGGTTGAGACGGAACGGCGTGGCACCGTGCGTCACGCAATGCATGAGTGCCGGCGACAGCGGCGGATACATCGGGCAAGGCGCTTTGTTGAGGCCCGTCCAGATCGTGCTTGTCGGCAGCAGATCGGCCAGGTTCATCGTGTTGATGAGCGGGCGGCGAACGTTCTCCACGCCGTGGCCCGGAAGGCTTCCCAGGTAGGCGTCCAGCGTGTTGATTGTCTCGATCCGCGCAGCGAAGCCCAGGCGGTTGATGGCCTTTTCTACCTGGCGTGCAGAGGTTTCCAGCTTTTCGCGGTCTTCGTCCATCAGGACGACGACGCTGGTGTAGTACCCCACCGCGACCAGGCCGCTATTGACCTCGGCAATCGCAGACTCGGCATCGTTCACCATGGACATGGCGTCCTGGTCCACCGAGCCGGTATTCGTGTTGAAAACCTGGTCGAAGAAGCCACGGATTTTTTGCTTCCACTTCTTGCGGAACTTGTCCAGGTGCTTCACGGCTTCATGCGAGTCCATGAAGATGAAGCGGCTCGACCAGCGGTATTCGACGGGCAGCTCGCCCAGGGCGGTCAAGACTCCCGGTGTTGACTCCAGAGGAAAGCCCTCGATGGCAACGACCTGGACGAACTTGCGGCCGATCTTGGGCACCACGCCGCCGAACAGTTCCTGGCCGCCGATCACGGCATCCAGGTACATCGGGTTGCTGGGCAGCAGCACGGGGTGATCCATGCCCGTGATGCAGAACTGCAGCCACCGCAGCAGATCGTCATGCGTGACCGTGGAGCCGTCTTCGTTCACCACCTTGTTCCCACGCAGGCGCTGCAGCTTGACGGCCGACGACAGGCGCGATTCGATGCTGGTGCATTCGCGCTTGAAGTAGTCGATCAAGCCTTGCGTGCGGGCCTTGTTGCCGGGTGTCTTCGCTTCGTCATCGAACATCAGTTCAACGAACTTGCTTTGCGCCAGAAGCGGCGGAAAGTAGGTCATCGTGACGATGAAATAGCCCTCGTACATCGTGCCCAGGCCCTCGAAGAGTCGGCGGCGCTCTTCGTCCATGGCGGCCGACACCGGATCGGGGAAATGCGACAGGCCCGTTTCGGTGTAGTTGGGTGCCGGCCGGCGCACGGCATCGACGTGGAGCATCCAGCCGTTACCCAGGCCCGCGAGCGCCTGATTGATGCGGAACGACACCATTTCCCGCTGTTCATCGGTGCTGCTTGCGTTGTCGTCGCCCTTGTAGAGCCAAGAGGCGATGAACGACCCGTTCTTACCCACGATCACGCCGTCATCGACCATGGCGGCGTAGTTGAGTAGATCGGCCAGGCCGGCGTCCTTGGAACGATGCTTTTTGAGCTTCAATTCCGCATCGACGGCTCGGATGCGAGCGAACAGGATGAGCAGCAGCAAGGCACCGAGCGCCGCGATGCCAATTGCGATTGCTTCGATCATTTGTATTGCTTCCCTTGGCTATTCGGGTTCAGTCGGAAAGGCGTGCTGCGCGCTGGGTAGTACCCCTTGTACTTACGGTGACGCAGGTACACGAAGCGCAGCTTGGGATCGGACTTCGCCATGAGCCGGCACGCGAAGAGCGCACCGAACCACAGCAGAAGCCCGATCACCGTTGCCCTCAGTTCTTGGGCGCTGAAAATCAGCGCGAAGGCCAGAAGACCCGAAAACATCACCAGTTCACGATCCCCACCCATGAACAGGTTGTCTCGGTTCCCGGCGCGACGAATGGGGATCGTGCGGAGGGCCATCGTTAGACCGTGCGGACGCTGTTGGTCAGAACCGATGCGGCTTTGAGCTGGTGCATCACGGCATCGCCCAGCGCGGCAATCTCAGCGCCACGGCCGAAGAAGGTGCTCATCACGTTCTGCGCGCCGACCAGGAGGGCCATCACCAGGACGAGGAAAATCAGCGTGCGGAAGAAGCCATTCAGATCGCCGCCGAAGATCAGCACGCCGCCCGCGATCACGATGCCGATGATCGACAGCGCGAAGGCCACGGGGCCGGTGACGGAATTGCGCAGGTTCGTCAACCAGCTTTCATAGGGCAGCGAGCCGCCCGTGCCTTCCGAGGCAAAAGCATGCTGCGGAGACAGCAGGAACAGCACCATCAGCAGCGCCGCGCCGATGTAGAACATCGTCGTGCGGTTAATGGCGAAGGGACGGAAAAGAGACGCTTGCATTGGAAATACTCCTAGAGGGTTTTGGTGATGTAGCGGCCGTCCACGTACCCGGAAACCTCAAGGATTTCCTGGATGCGGCGACTGCCTTCAGGGGTGCGGGCGATATGAACAACGACATGAACCGCCTCGCCGATTAGCGGTTCAATCTCGGATGGAGCCGACTTGTTCCTAGAAACAAGCGACTTCAAGCGAGTCAGGCCCTCTTGCGCACTGTTGGCGTGGAGGGTGGCAGCGCCGCCGGGGTGCCCGGTGTTCCAGGCGTCAAGCAGATCAAGTGCTTCTTCGCCTCGGACTTCTCCGACCAAGATGCGGTCGGGGCGCATGCGCAATGTGGTTTTCAACAGCATCGTCATGCTGACTTCGATGCTGGTGTGGTACTGGACGTAGTTTTCAGCCTTGCACTGAATCTCGCCGGTGTCCTCGATGATTACGAACCGCTCCATCGGATCGTGACTCACCATCTGTTGAATGATGGCGTTGACAAGGGTTGTTTTGCCAGAGCCAGTGCCACCAATGACGAGAATGTTTTTGTGCGCCGAAACAGCCCGTTCAATCGCTTCCTGTTGGGTCTTCGTCATGATCCCGGCTTCAACGTATTGAGCTAACGTGAAAACCGCGATTGCCTTCTTCCGAATGGCAAAAACAGGCCCTGCTACGACGGGGCCGAGTTGGCCTGCAAATCTGGAGCCATCGAGAGGGAACTCACCTTCAAGCAAGGGACTGCTTCTTTTGACTTCCTTGCCGTGGTAGCCGGCAACGGTTTCAAGAATGGCCTGCGCTTGCGCGTGTCGCAGAGTGCCGATGCAGTGCGACCGCTCTCCTTGGCGTTCGAGCCATATCTTGCCGTCCGCGTTGAGCATGATTTCCACCGTGCGCGGGTCATTCAATGCACCCAAGAGCAGCGGCCCCATGTCGCGTTCCAATTTCTTCTTGGCCCGCTCTTTGAGCGTTGAGAAGTCTTCTGTGTCTGCCATGTCCGTCCTGTTCCATTTCGTTTCGTCGTATTCTACACGGACAAACGATATACCGAACAGGAAAGCAAGGCAAGCCAAAGCCTTCAACGAACTGTTACCCCTGTTGACAAATGGGGCGCTCGGTTGAAGGCTGCAGAGTGAAAGGAGGCGCTGGCTGGCGAGTTGCGCGGCTGGCTGGCGGCTGGGTTGCTACCCAGCGAAGCGGCAATCCCCGTGAATGGGGGGCTTTAGCCGCTAAAAATTTCCCTCTGGCGTCAGGGCTTTTTGCCTTTACTTTTGGCTATTTGCTTCCTGTTCGCCTCATCCCATTGCCGCACTGTGAATGCCTGGTACTCGTTGAGGATCGCCGCTATGCGTGCGAACCCGTCCGGGAGACTCTTGGGGGCCTTGCCCCCGGACAAGGCGTCCAGCGTTGCCTTGTCCAAGTCAGTCATTTCCAAAAGGGTCGGCAATGGGACGCTCAAGGCGTCCGCAATGGAACCCATGATCTTGAGGGAAGGATTGGCCTTCCCGTTGGTCAAGTCGGACAGGAATGATATGGACATTCCTGCCTTCTCGGCGAGGTCATGCTTCGTCATCCCTTGCTCTTCGAGCAGGCGTAAGACGTTCGTAAAGAATATCTGGTTGTACACGGTCGGCTATGCCTTGCGATCCGCAGCTCTAAATTTTAGCCGCTAAAGTTCTTGACGGGGAGACCGTGTTTAGCTAAACTTCGAGTTCTCTAGCGCAAGAAAATCAATGCATGAGCCTAAACAGGTTCCAATTTATCGGTAATCTTACCCGCGATGAAGGGGCGAGCGATACATCGAGCTGCAGAGCAGATGCGATCCCCTCCCCTGGCGTCCAATCGGCTGTTTTGATACCGATGCGTCGAGCGACGGCAGGAGTTACGCCGCCGAATCACCCGCCGTTGGCATTTGCCGTGGCGTAATTTCCATTCGGAGGAACCTCAATGTCCGCACCCGCCCCAGCGCCGAAACGAAAAACCGCCGTCGAGAAGACCGCCGACAAGGTGAGCGAAGTCAAGCAGGCCGCTTTGCTCAAGCACACGAAAGAGCAGATCAAGGCAATGCAGCTTTCGCTGTTCGATCTCGCGCCCTGGGGCGACGACATGCGGGCGATGCCGAACGACCTGGCGCGTGCTGCGCTCTTCACGACCAGGAACAAGAAGACCCCGCGTGAGGTGCGGCAGCAACACGTAATTTTTCACGTCAATAAGGACGTGCTCATCACCTATACCGGGATCGAGCTGCGGGCCGATGACGACGAGCTGGTTTGGCAGCAGGTTCTTGAATACGCGAAGCGCTCGCCGGTCGGTACGCCCGTTTCCTTCACGTTCTACGAGCTTTGCACGGACCTGGGCTGGCCGATCAACGGCCGGTACTACGACAAGGCCGAAGAGTGCCTGACGCGCCTGCAGGCGACCGCCATGCAGTTCAGTTCGGGCCGGATCGGCCGGCTTGAATCGGTGTCCCTGATCCATCGCTTCCGCGTGCTGGATCGCGGCAAGAAAACGTCGCGCTGCCAGGTCGAAATCGACGAGGAAATGGTAGTGCTTTTTGCCGGCGATCACTACTCGAAATTCGTGTGGGAAAAGTACCGCGAGCTGTCCCCTACTGCCCGGCGCATGTTCGATTACTTCGTCTCTCACAAGGAACCGTTCCCCTTGAAGCTGGAGACGTTCAGGCTGATGTGCGGGTCCGATTCCGCCAGGCTCAAGAAGTGGCGCGAGCAGACCGGCCAGGCGTGCGAAGAGTTGAGCCAGAGCGGGCTTATCAAGCTGTCATGGGTGCAGGGTGACTCGATCTACTGCCAGCGGTAGACCAGGTGGACATGCGACAGAGAACGGGGGCCTAGGCTCCCGTTTTTCATTGACAGATGAGGGGCGCAGCGGCGGCATGCAGACACTTGAGGGGCCAAGCCAGGGACGGGGAATTTTCGCGGGCGCGAAAACCGGCTATGTCGTGCTGCGCATCGAGCCACGTTCCGCGTCTCGACCCCTGCGGGCTTCCAGCGCCTTTCCGACGCTCACCGGGCCCATGCCCCTCGCCGCTGGGCTACAGGCCCGCCAGCGGGCCATACGACTGCCGCAAGCGGCCATCCAGGGGTCGCCTCAGAAAACGGAAAATAAAGCACGCTAAGCCCTTACTTACCCAGATGTTTGACTGTTCGTGGCACTTTCACCATGGCAATTGCAATTGCCCAACCTGAATCGCACCGGCTTCCGTGGAGGCTCAACTCCTGAGAGGATTGAGTCATGAACACTAAAGCTGCTCGTTTTAGCCCTGAGGTACGTGAACGTGCCGTACGTTTGGTGCAGGAGTGCCAAGCGGATTACGCATCACTGTGGGGTGCATGCGAATCGATTGCCCCCAAGATTGGCTGCTCTGTCAGTACCCTGCATGGATGGGTACAGCGCAAAGAAATAGATGCAGGCCAACGACCGGGTTTGACTACAGATGAACGTGAGCGGCTCAAGCAACTGGAGCGGGAGAACAAGGAGTTGCGGCGTGCCAATGACATACTCAAGGCTGCGAGCGCTTTTTTTGCGCAGGCGGAGCTGGACCGTCGCATCAAGAGCTGATTGTCTTTGTAGACAAGTACCGTGATGCCTATGGGGTCGAGCCAATTTGCCGACTGCTGCAAATTGCCCCATCGGGCTACAGACGCAGGGTTCAACAAAGAAACTGCCCATGGCTGCGCTGCAAGCGCAGCCAATCAGACGAAGAGAGTTGCGGTCATATCCAACGTGTATGGCATGCAAACTGGCAAGTTTATGGGGTGATCAAAGTCTGGAAGCAAATGCATCGAGAGGGCTTGCCTATTGCCCGCTGCACGGTGCAGCGCCTGATGCGCAAGCTAGGGTTGGAGGGTGCGCGGCGTGGCAAGAAGGTGTGCACAACACGCCCAGATGTGGCAAGGCCATGCCCACTAGACCTCGTCAACCGCCAGTTCACAGCCCAACGTCCTAACCAGCTTTGGGTTGCAGACTTTACCTATGTATCGACATGGCAAGGTCAGATGTTTGCGGCCTTTGTGATTGATGTCTATGCCCGCCGGATTGTGGGTTGGCGAGTCAGCAGCCACATGCGCACTGACTTTGTTGTGGATGCATTGGAGCAAGCTCTCTACGCACGGCATCCTTCAAGCGATGAAAAGCTGATTCATCACTCCGACAGGGGGAGTCAGTACGTGTCCATTCGCTACACAGAGCGCTTGGAGGAAGCTGGCCTGATGCCTTCGGTGGGCAGCACCGGCGACTCCTATGACAACGCCCTGGCTGAAACTATCAACGGCTTGTACAAAACGGAGGTCATCCACAAGCGAGGACCATGGAAAACACGTGAATCGCTGGAGCTGGCAACCTTGCAATGGGTGCATTGGTTTAACCACAGCAGATTGCTGGAATCCATTGGGCATATACCACCGGCGGAAGCTGAGGCAAACTACTGGCGGCAAGTTGCCAATACCGTGCAGGCTAACGCCTGCACTTCAACAAACTAGCCTCCACCAAACCCGGTGTGATTCAGTGTTGATGTAGGCAACGATCCCAGAAAACCGTCCGAGAAACCGGGGGAATCCCACCCCGGATACTTGGCGGCACGGCTTATCGGAACCATTGCGAAGAGCATCCGCAGTTGGCCCGCGGGTCCGAAACACGTAGCCAAGGTCTTCTCAAAGAATTAGATCGGCCAGAACCATAGAACGTCCAAAAGCATTCTCTGGTGTGGTGACCTCATGGCTGCACCGAGCAGTGCGAAGCTGCCACATGAGCCGCTCAGTGCGATGCCTCGTAGTGTGCAAGCGGCTCATTACCATTTAACGCAACGAGCAAATTTTCAGCAGCCTGCAACTCGATGGCTCGGCGAACCTTCTTCACCGCCGAACCAATGTGGGGTGTGAAAACCGTGGAGGGGTGTTGCAAGAGTTCCGGATGAATCTGGCGTGGACGGTCTGCCAGCAGCCAGTCTTCCATCTCGTACACATCGGCGGCGTAGGCACCCAGGCGCTCGTCCTTGAGCGCCCGTGCCACGGCAGCCTCGTCCACAACCGAGCCTCGCCCAATGTTGACCAGGATCTGCCCCCGCCGAACACCTTCAAGCATGGTGTCATTGACGAGGTGACGCGTTACGTCCAGCAGCGGAACGGCCAGAATGACATAGTCGGATTGCGACAGGGCCTCACCCAGGCTCACCATGGTCAGGCGTTCGTCATCACCATGCGGGTCCACGCCCAGCAGTTGAGCGCACCCGAAGCCACAGAGACGGTCCACAATGGCCCGCCCAACGGCGCCAAGTCCGACGACCGCCACTATCGAGCCGTGCAACCCCATTCCGTACAGCTGGGGACGCCATCCTGCGTAGCTCTTGCGAACACTGACGTCACCTGCCAGCACATGGCGCGCGGCGGCGATGGCCAGCCCAATGGCGAGTTCTGCCGTGGGTTCTGTGAGCAGGTCAGGAACGAAGCTCACGCTGACACCGGCTTGCGCACATGCCTTGAGGTCAAAGTTGTCATACCCCTTCAGGGCGCAAGCGATGGTCTTGAGCCTGGGAGCGTGCAACAGGGTTCGCTGATCTACCCGGTCAGGCATGAACGCCATCATGGCGTCGGCGTCCTTCAGGTGGAGGTAAAGCTCTTCCTCGCTCCAGGGCTCAGGCCCTTGATTCATCACTACATCACCGGCGGATCGAAGACGCGCCAGAACTGCTTCATGGATGGGCTGCGTCACCACAATTTTCGGCATCATTACCTTCCTCTCTCTTTCTATTTCAGATGTTTGCGAAGCGCCGACCCAATGCCGTCGACCACGAGCACGCATATGAGGATGGACAGCAAAATGGCGGAGACTTCGTCGTACTTGATCAGGCGCAGAGCCGCCATGAGTTCAAAGCCAATGCCGCCCGCACCCACGATGCCCATCACTGCCGATGCGCGAAAGTGATATTCCCATCGGTAGATGGTGATGTCCGCCAACTGGGGCAAAACCTGCGGTAACACAGCATGGGTGATGACCTGAAACCGGCTTGCGCCCGCGGCCTTAGCGGCCTCCAGAGGTTTCGGGTCCACGTGCTCTATGGCTTCGGCGTAGAACTTGGCCACCATGCCCGTGGAATGCAGGGCCAACGCCAGCAAACCAGGCAATGCCCCAAAGCCCACGGCCGCGACGAACAGAATGCCCAGGATGATTTCAGGCACAGACCGAAATGCAGCCAAGATGGTTCTGACGATTCGCCCAACCACCGCATTCGGCGCGGTGTTGGGCGCCGCCACCAGGGCCAGCGGCAACGACGCCAGAACGGTCAGCGCCGTGCCTGCGATCGACATGGCTAAGGTGTCACGCAATGGAATGACCCAGTGCTCCCAGCGCTCGAAATTCGGCGGCACCATCTCTGAGGCCAACTGCTGAATCGCTGGGCCGCCTTCGATGAAACGCTGCGCGTCAAAGAAGCCGGTGACATACAAAGCCACCACACAGACGAACAGAACGACACAGGCGGCGCCCAGCCGTTTGAGTCGCTGCTGTCCGTCGATGGCAACTATGGATTCCAAGGCTACCGATGTCATTTCATGCGTCCCAGATCAAGCTTGAGAATTTGTGCGGTGTCACGCAGAACGTCGTAGGCCTTGTCATCGGTCGCGACAAAGGCCTGCACACGGAATAACTTGAGAATCTCGGCGTCCTTCATCTGAAGAAAGGCGGCTCGGATGGCTTCCTTGAGCTCCGGCGTGAGATTACCTTGCATCACAATGGGATAGTTCGGAATGGGTGCCGACAGTTCAAGTTGCACAATCTTGTTGGCATCCACCATGCCCTTTGCGATGAGGTTGTCCAGAATGGTTTTTGACAGAGCGCCGGCGGGAACCTGCCCTGCCTGAACAGCTCGGGCCACGGCATCGTGCGTGCCCAGGTGAACGGGGCGGTAGTCAGTCTCGCCGTTCAGTTGGTAGTTTTTAAGCAAGTGCGCGCGCGGTATAAGGTGAGGGGACGTCGAAGCCTGATCGCCAAAGCCAAAAGACTTTCCACGAACGTCAGCCAGGGTCTTGACCGGGCCGCCCGCCGTGGCAATGAGAACCGAGTGGTAGGTCGGAGAGCCGCGCTCCACGCCAACGGCAAAAGGCTCAATGTTGGGCGCCTTGGACTTGGCCAGCACGTAAGAGAACGGTCCAAAGTAGGCCACCTCGATGCGGCCAAAGCGCATGGCTTCAATCATCGACGAGTAGTCCGTAGTCACCGTAATCTCTATTTCCTTCTTCAGGGTCTGTTCCAGGTACCGCTTCAGAGGCTGTGCGTTCTGAATGATGGTGGCGGCGTTTTCGTCCGGCAACAGTGCAACGCGAAGCTTGGAAGGATTTTTGCCCTCGGCATGGGCGCCAAGTGGCAACAGGGCGGCCAAAGTGGCGGCAGCGATAAATTGGAAACGGCGGCGATTCAGCACGGTAAAAACTCCTTGGATTGAGAGGGGGAATCAAATTGACTGCCCATGTTGGCAGGTTAGGAAGAACGGGACGGTTCGACAGGTGACGACTTCGCGTACAGGGCAGACTGGGCTTCTTCCGTCAACTGCGCTGCTGTCCCGTCGAACACCACCTGGCCCTGGCGAAGGCCCACAATGCGGTCGGCGAACATGCGCGCGAGGTTGACTTGATGCAGAGTCACGATGGCCGTGAGTCGGTCTTTCTTGCAGATGTCGTGAAGCATGGTCAACACACTCTGCGCGGTCGCCGGGTCGAGGCTGGCCACCGGCTCATCGGCCAGCAGCAGGCGGGGCTTTTGCACCAAGGCACGCGCAATGCCAATGCGTTGTTGTTGCCCACCAGACAAGGTGTCTGCCCGTGCTAGGGCTTTCTCAAGCAGGCCTACGCGGTCAATGGCCGCCAGCGCCTCCAGCTTGTCAGCCTTGCTCCAAGGCCACAACGACGCCAGAGATCCGCGGGTGGCGAGCTTGCCCATCAACACATTGGCCAGCACGCTTTGCCGCCCGATCAGGTGGTGCTGCTGGAACACCATGCCGCAGTGGCGCCGATGCTCAAGAAGGTTGCGTTTTGAGACGGTGCCGCCCGGCAGATCGGCCACCGACACCTCTCCGTCTGTGGGGCTAACCAAGCCATTGATGCTGCGCAGCAGCGTTGACTTTCCCGCGCCCGACGCGCCCAGCAGCACAAGGAACCCGCCATGCTGTACCTCCAGCGAGGTGGGCGCAAGCGCTGTGTGACCATCGGCATAGGTCACCGTGATACCCCGCAAGCTCAGATGGCTCTCGCGAATTGCAGTTTTCATAGCTCGGTTTCATTTGTTGTGGTGCGCTAGACGCACACCAGGACTCAAGTGGTCAGAGGTATCTCTCGGGAAAGAGGAGGTTCTGGAAGAAACAGCTTCAGTGGAAGCACAGCTCAAGTCTGGGTGACCAAGGTGTCATGAATATGAAACTTTCATCCCTAAAAATGAGGGCACCCATAGATCACATCAATGTCTGGACTCAGCCTCCTCGCAGCCTTGAAGGCCTTTGACGCAACGGCCCGAGCCGGCAGCATGACCGCTGCCGCGAGAGTGCTCGCTATTCAACAACCGACTGTTTCTTCACACATACAGCGCCTGGAGGTCGACTTCGGCGTGGAGCTTTTTCATCGGCGCGGGCGGCGGCTTGAACTCACGTCCTTTGGACGCACTCTGTTGGACTACACCCGGCGTACCTTCAGTGGCGAGGAAGATGCGCACGCACTGCTCGCTGCTGCGAAAAATCAATACGTAGGGCGACTGGTCATCCATGCCATCGGGCCGCACAACGTGCTGCCCGTGTTGAAGCTGTTCATGAAACAGTTCCCCCAGGTCAACGTGGCTGTTGGCGTAGGCGACTCGCGAACCATCACCGAAAAGATTCTTGACTACCAGGGAGACGTGGGCATGGTGCTCAATCACGTCGCTCACCCAGATCTATTTGGCGCGGCTTACCGTACCCAGCGATTGGTGATATTCGGCAACACCCAACACCCACTCGCGCAACGGGCCACTCTCAAACTGCGTGATCTGCAGGGTCAGAGGTTCGTCATCCGAGAGGAAGGATCGACGACCAGACGCGTGTTTGAACAAGAACTAAAGGAGCGAGGCGTCGAGGTGCAGGTGGCTCTGGAGATGGGCAGCCGCGAGTCCGTTCGAGAGGCGGTGGCGGAGGGGCTGGGCCTAGGCGTCGTGGCGGAAACAGCCTACAGGCCGGATCCTCGCCTTGTTAAGTTAACTATTTCAGACACCAGCATGGCGACACAGGTGCACTTCATCTGTAGAAAGGAGCGGCATCAAGCTCCACTGATCTCGATCTTCCTGGGTTTGGCGCATAGCGTAAGTCAGAAAATTGCCTAGGTATGGAACTTGGATTCCATGCAGCCGTGGGGCATGG
>NZ_JBVPZC010000035.1:0-20891 GCF_055702805.1 Hydrogenophaga sp. LT287
CTGCGCGGCAGAACGTTTCGCGTACTGATTTGAGGACCGCTGCGCGGTGCCTCGGGCGATTTGATCGCTTCCGTTGTTTGGCGTGGTCCTTACGGCGGCCTTGGTCAGGTCTGAACGCCCCGTTTCGCGCCCCGAGATGCCCCGTTTTCCCTCAAATGCCGCGCAAACTGCACATCCGTCTCAAGTTCAGCGCCAGACACACGAGCTTGAACTCGGCCTTGACCTTGTCCAGTCCGCGCAGGCTGAACTGTCTGAACCCCAGCACGCTCTTGATCCAGCCGTTGGGCGCCTCCACGATCCACTTCCTCTTGCGGTAGGCCGCCTTGCCCTCGGGTGTCTTCAACTTGGCATCCATCGCCGCGCTGCGCGGGTACTTCCGGGCGTCAATCTCCAGCGCCTGCTTGCCCTCGCGCCCCAGCGCCACGATCAACTCGCTCGGACTGTCCTTGATCTGCTCGAACACCGACTCCGAGCGGAACCCCGCATCAGCCAGCACCTGCCTGGCGTCTTCGCACAGGTTGGCTTTCACCGCCGCCAGCAACACGGGCAGGCGGTCGCTGTCGGTGGCGTTGTTGCTCAGCTCGGCCGCCACCACGATCTGCGCGCTCTCGTCCACCGCCGTGTGCGCGTTGTAGCTGTAGTCATAGCCCCCACCGGCACGCTTCATGATCCGGCTGTCCGTGTCGGTGAAGCTCTCCTGGGCGCTGTCTTTGGGCACGCCGAAGTCGCGCTTGTAGCGCCCGCCCTTGGGTTTGCCGTCCTTGTCCCGGGGTTTGCGCTGATCGTTCTGGCTGCGCCCGCGGGCTGCATCGGCTTCTCGCTGGCGTTGTTCCAGCCGCAGCTTGGCCGCCGTGATCGCGGCCAGCCGATCGGCTCTGCGTTTGATCTCGCTGGGGATGTCGATGTCGGGTTCGTTCTTTTCCAGGTCGTCGGCCGCCTTAGCTCTGTTGAGCAGCCCGTCAATCTGCGCTTTGAGTTCGGCCTCGGCCTTGAGCATGCGCTCGTAGCTCATGGCCTTGTGACGGCTCGCATTGGCCTTGAGCTTGGTGCCGTCCACCGCCACGGTGCCCAGTTTGACCAGGCCGCACTCGCGCGCCAGGCGAACGACCTGAACGAACAAGGCCGAGAGCTCTTGCAGGTGCAGTGCCCGAAAGTCCGAGAGCGTGCGGTGCGCCGGGTAGTTCTCTGCGGCCAGCACCCGCAGCGCCACGTCTTCATGCAGTTTGGCCGCCAGCTTGCGCGAGCTGAAGGTGCCCGTGGCGTAGCCATAGATCAAGACCTTGATCATCATGGCCGGGTGAAACGGTTGGTTGCGTGGGCCGCCCTTGTCGTAACGGGCGTGAAACGCCCTCAGGTCCAGGCTGTCGACGCTGTCGCTGATGAAGTACGCCAGATGCCCTTCGGGCAGCCAGTCTTGCAGTGCGTCAGGCAGCAGTCGCTGCTGTTGCGGTTCGTAGGGGAGGTAACTTGCGGCCATGCCCACAATTTACCAAGCATTCGGACCTCATGGCGCTTCTGCCGCGCAGGCTCCTAGCCCTGCGACCGCTCGCCGGCGGCTGCGCCGTGCGTTCTGTCTAAACAGACATTGCGTCGCTTGACCATGGCGCACCCCGGCCTGATTTTTTTGCTGGCCTGGGTGCTCGGGGTGGCATTGCAGTTGCAGCAAGCGGCCCTGTGGCCCTTGGGGGTGTATGCGGGTCTGCTGCTGGCGGGTGGGGTGCTGCTGTTGGGGCTTGCGCGGTTCGCGCGGCTCGGCCCGCGTGGCTTGTTGCTGGGCACGGTGTTGGCGGGTGTGCTGGCGGGCGCAGGGCTCACGGGCACGCGTGCGGCCCATTACGCTGCGCAGGCCATGCCCCACCACCTGCAGGGTCTGGACCTGGTGGTCACCGGGCGTGTGGCTTCGCTGCCGCGCCGCACCGAGCTGGGCGAGCGCTTCGACCTGGTGGTGGAAACCGCCACCCGCGCCGGACATCCGGTGGCTGTGCCCGGGCGCCTGCAGCTGAGCTGGTATGGCAGCGCAGCGGCGGTATTTGAAGAAGCCAGCGCTGGCGCCCGAAACACCCCCGGCCTGCACGCCGGCGACCGCTGGCGCTTCACCGTGCGCCTGCGCAGCCCACACGGCAACGCCAACCCGCACGGCTTTGACCGCGAACGCAACCTGTGGGAGCAAGGCGTTGGCGCCACCGGCTATGTGCGCAACGGCCCGCGAGACCCCGCCCCTGAGAACCTGGGCCGTACCGCCTGGCACCCGTTGGACACGGCACGCCAGTGGGTCAGCGCCCGCATTGAGGCGCAGGTGGACGAGCCCCGCAGCGCCGGCGTACTGGCGGCGCTGGTGGTGGGCGACCAAAGCGCCATCGAGCGCGCCGACTGGGACCTGTTTCGCACCACCGGGGTGGCCCATTTGATGAGCATCTCCGGCTTGCACGTCACCATGTTTGCCTGGCTGGCCACCGCGCTCATTGGGGCGCTGTGGCGGCGCCTGGCCCGGGTGCGGCCACAGGCCTTGCTGGCGGTGCCCACGCCGCTGGCAGCCAGTGTGGGCGGGGTGGTGCTAGCCACCGCCTACGCGCTGTTTTCGGGCTGGGGCGTGCCGTCGCAGCGCACCGTGATCATGCTGGCCGTGGTGGTGGGGCTGCGCTTGTCGGTGCGGCGCTGGCCATGGCCGGTGGTGTGGCTGCTGGCCATGGTGGCGGTGCTGTTGCTGGACCCCTGGGCCTTGCTGCAGCCGGGCTTCTGGCTGAGCTTTGTGGCGGTGGGCATTTTGTTTGCCACCGACCCGGGGCAGCGCATGGCCCGCCTGGCCCAGGCCGAGCTGGAGCCGCGCGCCCGGCGCTCCCTGCGTGCCGCCGCTGGGCTGCTGCGCGAGCAGTCGGTGGTCACGGTGGCGCTCGCGCCGCTGTCGCTGCTGTTGTTTGGCCAGTTTTCGGTGGTGGGCTTGCTGGCCAACCTGCTGGCTATTCCGTGGGTCACGCTGGTCGTCACGCCGCTGGCCATGCTGGGTGTGGCCGTGCCGCTGCTGTGGGAGGCCGCCGCGCTGGCGGTGCAGGCGCAAGCCAC
This sequence comes from Hydrogenophaga sp. LT287, assembly GCF_055702805.1. Taxonomy (NCBI): domain Bacteria; kingdom Pseudomonadati; phylum Pseudomonadota; class Betaproteobacteria; order Burkholderiales; family Comamonadaceae; genus Hydrogenophaga; species Hydrogenophaga sp. LT287. Next base: position 3,061 of record NZ_JBVPZC010000035.1, read on the forward strand.
GGTGTTGCAGTGGCTGGCCCAGTGGCCCTGGGCTGCCATTCACCGGGCCATACCGCCCGCGCCGCTGGCGCTGGCCGGGGTGATGGGCGGTGTGTTGCTGGTGCTGCGCCTGCCCTGGGCGGTGCGCGGTGCGGGGCTGCTGCTGGTGTGGCCGGTGCTGCTGTGGGCGCCACCGCGCCCCGCGGTGGGGCAGTTTGAGCTGCTGGCGGTGGACGTGGGGCAGGGCAGCGCCGTGTTGGTGCGCACCGCCCGCCACACCCTGCTGTACGACGCGGGGCCGCGCTACAGCCCCGAGAGCGATGCTGGGCAGCGCGTGATCGTGCCGCTGCTGCGCGCCTTGGGCGAGGCGCCCCACACCGTCGTGGTGAGCCACCGCGACAGCGACCACGCCGGCGGCATGGCGGCGGTGCGCAGCGCCTGGCCTCAGGCGCGGTGGCTGTCGTCTTTTGACGCCGAGCCCGTGCAGCGCTGCGTGGCCGGCCAGCGCTGGCGCTGGGACGGGGTGGACTTTGAGGTGCTGCACCCGCAGCCCGCCCACTACGGGCCCGAGGGCCAGGGCCTGCTCAGCAGCAACGCGATGTCGTGCGTGCTGCGCGTGGCCAGCGCCCAGCACAGCGCCTGGCTGGGCGGTGACATCGACGCCGAGCAGGAAACCCGCCTGGCCCTGGCCCTGGCCCAGCCCGACGCCCGCGCCACCGTGTTGCTGGCGCCGCACCACGGCAGCCTCACGTCCAGCAGCCCGGTGCTGCTCAACACCCTGCGCCCACGCTGGGTGCTGGTGCAGTCGGGCTACCGCAACCGCTTCAACCACCCGGCGCCGGCCGTGCTGGAACGCTACCGCCAGCGCGGCATGCGCTGGGTGACGTCGGCCGACTGCGGCGCCGCCACCTGGCGCAGCGCCGAACCCGATGCGGTGCAATGCCAGCGAGACGAGGCGCGGCGCTATTGGCACCACCCGGCGCCCGCGTTCACAACGCTGCAAAACGACTGATCTCACTTCGCCGTCAGCGAGCGGGTCGCTTCTTTTTGCACCGATTTGGGGCTGAACTTGCGGTGCCTGGCCCAGTCCTTGCTATGCTGTAACAAGGAGAGATAACGCCCATGAGCCGACCGATGTTTGATGAAATGAACGCCTCGCCCACCGAGGTGCGAGCCCATTACGAAAACTACGCCCGCTGGCTGGCGCAGCAGCCCGAGGAGGTCATGGCGTCGCGCCGTGAAGAGGCTGAAATGATCTTCCGGCGCGTCGGCATCACCTTTGCGGTGTATGGCGCCAAAGACGAGGACGGCTCGGGCACCGAGCGCCTGATTCCGTTTGACTTGATTCCCCGCATCATCCCGGCCAAGGAATGGAGCAGCATGGAAGAAGGTCTGGTGCAGCGCGTGACCGCGCTCAACCGCTTCGTTCACGACGTGTACCACGACCAGGAAATCATCAAGGCGGGCATTGTGCCGGCCGACCAGATTTTCCAGAACGCCCAGTTTCGCCCCGAAATGATGGGCGTGGACGTACCCGGTGGCGTGTACTCGCACATTTCGGGTGTCGACATTGTGCGGGCCCCCAACGCGGCCGGTGAGGGCGAGTACTACGTGCTCGAAGACAACCTGCGTGTGCCCAGCGGCGTGAGCTACATGCTGGAAGACCGCAAGATGATGATGCGGCTGTTCCCCGAGTTGTTCGGCCAGAACCGCGTGGCGCCCGTGGCGCACTACCCCGACCTGCTGCTGGAAACCCTGCGCGCCGTGAGCCCCGCCACCACGGCCGAGCCCACGGTGGTGGTGCTCACGCCCGGCATGTACAACAGCGCTTACTTTGAACACGCCTTTTTGGCGCAGCAAATGGGCATCGAGCTGGTTGAAGGCCAAGACCTGTTTGTGAAAGACAACTTTGTCTACATGCGCACCACCCGCGGCCCCAAGCGGGTGGACGTGATTTACCGCCGCGTGGACGACGATTTTCTGGACCCGCTGGTGTTTCGCCCCACGTCCACGCTGGGTTGCGCGGGCTTGCTGGGCGTGTACCGCAGCGGCAACGTGGCCATTTGCAATGCGGTGGGCACCGGCGTGGCCGACGACAAGTCGATTTACCCCTACGTGCCCAAGATGATCGAGTTTTACCTGGGCCAGAAACCCATATTGAACAACGTGCCCACCTTCATGGGGCGCAACCCGGAAGACCTGAAGTACATGTTGGCTCACATGGAAGAGCTGGTGGTGAAAGAGGTGCATGGCGCGGGCGGCTACGGCATGCTGGTGGGCCCGGCGTCCACCAAGGCCGAAGTGGAAGAGTTTCGCGCGCTGGTGAAAGCCAAACCCGACGGCTACATTGCCCAGCCCACGCTGAGCCTGTCCACCTGCCCGACCTATGTGGACAGCGGCGTGGCGCCGCGCCATATTGACCTGCGCCCGTTTGTGCTCAGCGGCAAAGAAGTGCAGATGGTGCCCGGCGGCCTGACCCGTGTGGCGCTGAAAGACGGCTCGCTGGTCGTCAACTCGTCACAAGGCGGCGGTACAAAAGACACCTGGGTGCTGGAGGACTGATCCCCCCGCGCCGCTGGAATGAATCACTTGTTGCGCTGCTTGTTTGGCGCTGTTTGCCGGAGTTATTGAAATGCTGTCACGCACTGCCGACCATTTGTTCTGGATGTCCCGCTACACCGAGCGCGCTGAAAACACCGCGCGCATGCTCGACATCAACTACCAGACCTCGCTGTTGCCGCAGTCGGCCGCGGTGGCTCAGGTGGGCTGGGAAGGCCTGCTGGTGATCAGCGAGCTGATGCCGAGCTACACCGCCAAATACGGCAAGGACATCACGCCGCGCAACGTCATGGACTTCATGGTGCGCGACGAGTCCAACCCGTCGAGCATCTGTTCGTGCCTGCGCGCCGCGCGTGAAAATTCCCGTGCCGTGCGGGGCGCGCTGACCACGGAGCTGTGGGAAACGCAAAATTCCACCTGGCTCAAGCTGGCGGGGTACCTCAAGTCCAAAGACTTCGAGCGCGACCCCGGCGCCTTTTTTGAATGGGTCAAACACCGCTCGCACCTCTCGCGCGGCGTGGCCATTGGCACCATGCTGCAAGACGAAGCGTTTCACTTCTACCGCATGGGCACTTTTCTGGAGCGGGCCGACAACACCGCGCGCCTGCTGGACGTGAAGTTTCACGCCGTGCAGAGCGACTTTTTTGGTGCCGCCAGCGAGCTGGACCAAGAGTACGACTTCTACCACTGGAGTGCCATTTTGCGCAGCGTGAGCGGCTTTGAGGTCTACCGCAAGGTGTACCGCGACGTCATCACACCCGAGCGCGTGGCCGAGCTGCTTATCTTGCGCGCCGACATGCCGCGCAGCCTGGCCGCCAGCCTGAACGAAGTGGTCAACAACCTCAGCGTGGTGGCCAACGACCATTCCAGTGAAACGCTGCGCCGCGCCGGCAAGCTCAAGGCCGACCTGCAATGCGCCCGCATCGACGAGATTTTGTCCACCGGCCTGCACGCTTTCCTGACGCAGTTTCTCGACCGGGTGAACGAACTGGGCGGGCGCATCAGTCAGGACTTCCTGGTGCCCACCACCCATTGATCGGCTGAGCGGCTTCACAGCGGAGCCGCCCATGCGGGGCGGGCACAATGCGCGCTGGCCCCAGCACGCCCCGATCCCCGCATGAAATTCCACATCAGTCATACCACCCGCTACACCTACAGCCAGCCGCTGCTGTATTCGGTGCAAACCCTGCACCTGTGGCCCGCCAGCGGCCCATGCCAAACGGTCGAGCAGTGGGACATTCGCACCCCGGGCACCCTGCACGCCCAGCCCGATGGCCAGGGCAACCGGGTGCACAGCTTCAGCCTGGTGGCGCGCGCCGAAGAAGCCCTGCGGCGCATCACCGTGGTGGCCAAAGGCCAGGTGAGCACCCACGGCACGGCCGAATTTGCCGACACCAGCCGCCTGCACCCCGCCTTTTTCTTGCGCTCCACCCCACTGGCCGAGCCGCACCCGCGCATGGCCATGTGGGCCTTGCAAACTGTGCCAGCCCTGGTGGCGGCGCGGGCGCGTGGCGAGCAACCCACCGTGGCCGACCTGGTGGCCCTGGTCAGCGCCGTGGCCGACAAGGTGCAGTACCGCCCGGGCAGCACCAGCGTGGAAACCACCGCGCTGGAGGCGTTTGACTGGGAGCTGGGCGTGTGCCAGGACCAGGCCCATGTGATGGTGGCCGTGTGCCGCAGCATTGGCCTGCCGGCGCGTTATGTGAGCGGCTACTTTTACGCCGCCGGCGAGCCCGAACTGGCCAGCCACGCCTGGGTGGACGTGTGCACCCACCCCCAGTCCAACCACTGGCTCAGCCTGGACGTGACCCACCGCTGCCCGACGGACGAGCGCCACATCCGCCTGGCCGCCGCCACCGACTACACCGCCTGTCTGCCCATCAAAGGGCTGCGCCGCGGGGGCGGCGAAGAGGTGATGAAAGTGGACATCCAGATTGAACCGCTGGCAGGCTGACGCCGCCGCGATGCGGCGCCCGACACTTCAGCGCGGCTCCAGCAGTGCCTGGATGGTTTCGCCCAGCTCAATCACCGCCAGCGCGTAGTAGCTGCTCCAGTTGTAGCGGGTCACCACGTAGAAATTTTCGGTGCCCGCCACATAGCTGCGCGGGGCGGGGCCGTTTTCCAGTTCCACCAGGGCGAGCTGGCCGGTGTGTTGCAGCGCGGCGCCTTCCAGCACAGCGCCTTTGGCGGTGAAGCTGGCCACGCTGAAGGTGGGCAGGATGTCGGGGGCGAGCAGGGCGTCTTTGTCGAGCTTTTCTGCGTCAAAAGCCACCGGGTAGTGCGTGGGCTGGCCGGTTTGCCAGCCGAACACCTTGAAGTAGTTGGCCACCGAGCCAATGACGTCGGTGGTGCTGTTGAACAGGTCCACCTGGCCATCGCCGTCGAAGTCGATCGCGTATTTGGCCCAGCTGCTGGGCATGAACTGCGGCCAGCCCATGGCCCCGGCGTAGCTGCCGCGCAGGGCTTGGGGGTCCATGCCGGAGCGCTGGGTCAGGCTCAGGTATTGCTCCAGCTCGCTTTTGAAAAACTCGGTGCGCACCGCAGCGCGGGGGTGGCTCGTGGGAAAGTCAAAGGCCAGCGTGGTGAGGGCGTCAATGACGCGGAAGTTGCCGGTGTGCTGGCCATACAGGGTTTCCACGCCGATCACGCCCACGATGAGGCTGGCGGGCACGCCGAATTCAGCTTCGGCGCGGGCCAGGGCGCTGCGGTTGTCTTCCCAGAAACGCTGACCCGCGCGCAGGCGCACCGGCTCAATGAAACGGGCGCGGTAGGCGGCCCAGTTTTTCGGTGTGCCCCGGGGCGCTGGCGCCATGAGCCGCGCCACGGTGGGGATGCGCTGGGCTTGCGCCACTTGCTGGCGCACCCAGGCCGAGTCGAGGTTGCGGCGGTTGGCCAGGTCGTCGGCAAAGGCCATGGCTTCTGGGTGCTGGCCGTAGGTGAACGCGGGTTGTTTGGCCGCTGCGGCAGGGCGCACCTTGGCCGGGCTGGTGGGCTGGGCGCTGGCGGCGGTGAAGCCGGTGGCGAGGCACAGGGCCAGAGCGGCGCGGGCGCTGCTGTGCAGCGGGTGAAAACGACGACCCTTGAAAATCACTGGTTACCCTCCTTGGGCCATGCAAGTTGCTTGTATTCGCGTTGCAGTGTAGCCAGCGAAACGGGGCTTTCGCGGCTGTAGCGCTGGGATTCCAGTTTGAGCAGCCATTGCGTCACGCTCTGGCTGAAGGGGGTGTCGCCAAAACGCTGCTGTGCCTCTTGGGCCAGGGCGCGCGGCGGCAGATGGTTGGCGTTGCTCAGCCCCAGCTTGTGCAGGCGCTGGCGGGCGCGCTGCAGCAGGCGCAGCCAGGGGTCGTGTTGCTGGCGTTCCCACAGCGTCCAGGCCGCGCCCGCCAGACTCACCAGCACCACCACGCCAATGAGCACGTAGGCCAGATCGGTCCAGCTGGGGCTCTTGAACCCCAGGTTTTTGAGCAGGTCGAGCTGTTTGCCCTGGGTGTAGTTCAGCACCCACTGGTTCCAGCGGTTGTTCACCGCGTCCCACACGGCGCGCAGCTGGGCCGACAGGTTGGGGTTGAGCGTGCGGATGGCGCCTGCCAGCGCGCCTTCGGGGGCGCGCAAGCGCTCCAGCGAGCCGGTGCGCCCGGGGGCCACGGCTGAGGTGGGGTCCACCCGCACCCAGCCCTGGCCCTGCAGCCACACCTCGGCCCAGGCGTGGGCGTCGCGCTGGCGCACGGTCCAGAAGCCGTCCACCGCGTTGAGTTCGCCGCCCTGGTAGCCGGTGACGATGCGGGCCGGGATGTCCAGCGCGCGCATGAGGATGACGAAGCTGCTGGCGATGTGCTCGCAGAAGCCTTCACGCTTGTCAAACCAGAATTCGTCGGCGGTGTGCTGACCGTACACGCCGGGCTCCAGCGTGTAGGTGTAGCCACCGGTGCGCAGGCGCTGCAGCGCAGCGTTCACCAGCGCTTCGCTGAAGGCAGGGCCGGCGCCCACCTCGCGGCGCAGTTGCTGCGCCAGCATGAGGGTGCGGGGGTTGTAGCCCGCGGGCAGCTCAATCTGGTCTTGCAGGGCTACGGCGGTGGTGAGCGGGCCGTGCTGGAACACCGGGTGGCTCTCGGCGCGGTAGCGCACCAGCTCGTTCATGGGGCGGCGGGTGAGCCATTGCAGCTCGGGCGTCATGAAGGCCTGCGTGCCGGGCAACAGGGGCGCGCTGGCGGCGGCTTCCAGCAGAAACAGCCAGGGCCGCTGGTGCGGTTCCATGGTGACTTCGTAGCGCACCGGCTCGCCGCTCACCTGCAGGTTGGCCTGCAATTCCATGTGTGCAGGGAAGCCCGAGCGCAAGGGGCGCCATTCCACACCGTCAAAGTCGGTCAGCACCGGGCCGCGAAAGTACAGGTCGCGCTGTGGCGGGGGCTCGCCGTCAAAGCGCACGCGCAGGGCAATGCTGTCGTCGAGCACCAGTTCAGCAATCTGGCCCACCCGCATTTGCCCTGAAAGGCCGCTGCGGCCGGTCATGCCGTCGTTGGGCAGGCCCCAAAGTGGTGCCATGCGGGGGAACAGCATGAACAGCACCAGCATGATGGGCGCGCCCAGCAAGGCCATGCCGCCCGCAATGCGCGCCGCCTGGGCCAGCGGCGGGCGGCCCACGGGCATGTGGGCGTTGACCAGCGCGGTCAGCAGGCCCAGCAGCGCAATGAGGATGCCGGCCGCCGTGAGCAGCGACTGCGAGTAAAAGAAATGGGTCAGCAGGGTGAAGAAGGCCAGGAAGAACACCACGAAGGCGTCTCGTCGGGCGCGCAGCTCCAGCGTTTTCAGGGCCAGCAGCACCACGATGAGCGTGACGCCCGCGTCGCGCCCCAAAAGGGTGCGGTGGGTGACCCAGGTGGCGCCCAGGGTGAGCGCCAGCAAGCCCATGCGCCAGGCCCAGCCCGGCAGGGGCAGGCCTTTGAGTGCCAGCACGGTGCGCCAGATAAGCACACCCGCGGTGAGCGCGGTGCACCACCACGGAATGTGGCCGATTTGCATGGCGACCACCCAGGCGATGACCGCCAGCAGGAACAGCGTGTCGCGCGTGTCGCGAGGCAGGGATTGCAACGACTTCAATGCCATGGCATGCGCGGACTTGGGTGGACGGGGGAGGTCGGGGAGCGGTTGAGCCGGGGACACCATTGGGTTGGCTGTGCCGGGCGGCGGGTGTCACCCCTTTGGGGGTAGCGCAAAGCGCTGCGGGCGGATCTCATGCCAGTGCCAATGCCTCCAGGCAACGGGCGCGGTGCCCCGGGCCCTGGTCCGGCGCAATGTCGCGCCCGGGCAGACGCAGGCCGTAGTCGAGGCCCAGGCGGTCGGCCATGAGCACCCAGGCCGTGAGGCGCGACAGCCGGGCTTCCAGGGCGCTGTGGCCGCACTGAGAGTGGTCGAGCCAGAGCTGTTGGCGCTGGGACGACAGGGCGTCGCGGCTCACCAATTCGTTGCGGCCAGCGGCAAACGCCTGGGCGGCTTTTTTCCAGACCACGGCTTTGAGCGGGTCACCACGGCGGTAGGCGCGTACGCCGTCAAACTCGCCGGTGCTTTGCGCCCGGGAACTGCCTGCATGGCCGGGCTGCGGCGTGCCCGCAGGCAGGGTGGGCGGGTGCGCTTCGGGCGTGGGGTACACCAGCACCTGTGCGGCGGGGCGCCACACGGTCCACACCCGGAAGGTACCGAGCGGAAAAAGGGTTTGCACCTTCAGCGCGGGCAACGCGTGCAGGCCCCGGTGCGGCGCAGGCCATGCCACCTGCACCGTCGCGCTGCCTTGGGCGGGCACATCGCTCCAGGCCAGGGGGGTGTGGGATGCGTCCACCCCGATCACGCCCGCGCCCAGGCCGTAGCGCGTGCGCTTGCGCTCGCTCGCCAGCCGAATGTCCAGCGCCACGGCCTGCCCGGCGTGCACCGGGCTCGGCGGGTTCAGGTGCAGCGTCACACCGCGCAGATTGCCGTGGCACACGCGCATGCCCACCACGGCGCTGCCTGCCAGCAAAAACGTGAGCAGGTAGCCCAGGTTGAGCTGGTAGTTGATGCTGGCCACCAGCAACAGCAACAAGGTGAGCGCCAGCATGGCGCCCGCCCGCGTGGGCACGATGTAAACGTTGCGCTGCGTCAGCGTGAGCGTGTCGGTGCGGGGCAGGCGGTTGTAAAACCAGCGCTGAAAGCGGCCACGCAGATGGCGCAGGGGGTGCCGCCAGCCAGCGGCTTCAGGCAGGGAAGAAGGTTGCGGCTCGCGGGAGCGCGCTGAAGTCGCCGTCATGACCACCATGTTGGCGCGAGGTGGCTGTGATCGGGAACACCGCGGAACCGGCTTTGCCGGGCCGCTGGTGTTGCCCCCTCGAGGGGGTCGCGCGCAGCGCGGCGGGGGTGGTTCATGGTAGTTGCGTGGCGTCCACCATGGCGCGCACCTGTTCCACCGCGCCCCGGCCCGCGTCGCTCACCGGCACCAGGCGGTGCGCCACGGTCTGCGGCAAGATGGCCGCAATGTCGTCGGGCGCCACGTAGTCGCGCCCTTGCAGGTAGGCCTGCGCTTTGGCCGCGCGCACCACGGCCAGCGCCGCGCGGGGCGACAGGCCTTGGGCAAACCAGCGCCCCGAGCGGGTGGCGGCCACCAGGTCTTGCAGGTAGTCCAGCACCGGCTCGGCCGTGTGCACGGCGGCCACCGTCTGTTGCAGGCGCGTGAGGTCGGCGGGGGTGAGCACCGGGGGCAGGTGCTCCAGCATGTCGCGCCGGTCGGCGCCGCGCAGCAGCGCGCGTTCGGCGGCACGGTCGGGGTAGCCCAGCGACAGCCGCATGTGAAAGCGGTCCAGCTGCGACTCGGGCAGGGCGTAGGTGCCCAGCTGGTCGTGCGGGTTTTGCGTGGCAATGACGAAAAACGGGTTCGGCAGCGGGCGGGTTTCGCCTTCCACAGTCACTTGTTTTTCTTCCATCGCTTCGAGCAACGAGCTCTGCGTTTTGGGGCTGGCGCGGTTGATCTCGTCGGCCAGCAGCACCTGGGCAAACACCGGGCCGGGATGGAACACAAAGCCCTCGCGGCCCCGCTCGTAAATGGAGACGCCCGACAGGTCGCTGGGCATCAGGTCGGCGGTGAACTGCACGCGCGAAAACTGAAGCCCGAAAGAGCGGGAAAGGGCATGGGCCAGGGTGGTTTTACCCACCCCAGGGACGTCTTCGATCAGCAGGTGGCCGCCTGCCAAAAGGCAGGCCACGCAGTCAGAAACCTGCTGTGATTTGCCCACGATGACCGTGTTAAGCTGATTTAAAAGTTGGTGTATTTTTGTGTCGGCGTGCATGCCGTGAACCATACCGTAAAACCCAAATGAGCCAGGCCACCGGATATTTCACCCACAAGGATTGTTGGCGACACGAGATGGGCAACGGGCACCCCGAATGCTCGCAACGGCTCGACGCCATTGAAGACCGTTTGCTCATCACCGGGCTTGACCAAGCGCTGGAGCGCCGCGAGGCCACACCGGCTTCCATGGCCGACATGGAGTTGGCCCACGGCCGCATGCACCTGGCTTCACTGCGGGGCCTGAGCGACGGCCTGCGCGACGAGATCGCCGCCGGCGGACCCAGCCACGCCCAGGTCGACCCCGACACGGCCATCAACATCCACAGCTGGGACGCGATTTTGATGGCGGCAGGCGCTGCCATTGACGCCACCGACGCCATCATGGCCGGCGAAATGGTGAACGCTTTTTGCGCTGTGCGCCCACCGGGCCACCACGCCACACGCAACCAGGCCATGGGCTTCTGCTTTGTGAACAACGTGGCGGTGGCCGCCAAATACGCGCTGGAGCGCCACGGCTTGAAACGCGTGGCGATCATCGACTTTGACGTGCACCACGGCAACGGCACCGAAGACATCGTGGCCGGCGACGACCGCATCCTGATGTGCAGCTTTTACCAGCACCCGTATTACCCCGCCTGGGACCACGCGACCGCGCCCAACCTGGTGAACCTGCCGGTGCCGGCCTACACGAAGGGCATGGACATCCGCGAGCTGATCGACATGATGTGGATGCCCCGGCTGGACGCCCACAAGCCACAAATGATCTTCATCAGCGCCGGGTTTGACGCCCACCGCGAAGACGACATGGGCCAGCTCGGGCTGGTGGAACAAGACTACATCTGGATCACCCAGCGCATCAAGGAAGTGGCGCAGCGCCACGCGCAGGGCCGCATCGTGAGCTGCCTCGAAGGGGGTTACGACCTGAGCTCGCTGGCCCGCAGTGTGGAGGCGCATATCCGCGTGCTTGCCGATGTCTGACCACCTGAAACAGGAACCGCTGCCCTACGAACCGCTTCGCTCGGAACGCGACGCGCGCGGCGTTTACACCCTCACGCTCAACACCCCGCGCAGCTTCAACGTGTTGTCCGAAGCCATGATGGCGGCGCTGCAGCAGGCGCTGGACGCCGTGGCGGCCGACCCGCAAGCCCGGGTGGTGGTGCTCGCCGCCGAGGGCCGGGCGTTTTGTGCCGGGCACGACCTGAAAGAAATGAAGGCCACACCGCAGGTGGCTTACTACCAGGCGCTGTTTGCCACCTGCTCCAAGCTGATGATGAGCATCCGCAAACTGGAGGTGCCGGTGATTGCCCGCGTGCAGGGCCTGGCCACCGCAGCGGGCTGCCAGCTGGTGGCGCAGTGCGACCTGGCGGTGGCGGTGCAGGGCGCCACGTTTGGCGTCAACGGTATCGACGTGGGCCTGTTTTGTGCCACGCCCAGCGTGGCTTTGTCGCGCACCATGGGCCCAAAGCAGGCGATGGAAATGCTGCTCACCGGCGATTTCATTTCGGCCGACGAAGCGCAGGCACGCGGCCTGGTGAACCGGGTGGTGGCACCCGACGCGTTGGACGCTGAAGTGGCCCGGATGGTGGGCCGCATTGTGGCCAAACCGCGCCTGGCCGTTGCCATGGGCAAGACGCTGTTTTACCGCCAGCTGGAAACGGGCATGGAGTCGGCCTACCAGTTGGCCGGGCAGACCATGGCCTGCAACATGGCCCACGACGTGGCGCAGGAAGGCGTGCAGGCGTTCATCGAAAAACGCCCGCCGAATTGGTAAAGCCGCCGGGCCGCAGCGCTGCCGTGCGGTCTGAATTCCAGAAATCTGTCTTCCTTGCGTGGTTTTCCATGACACCCACCGTTTCCATCGCCACCTCCGTACCCACGTCCACAGCCACCGCCGCCAGCGCGCCGCAGCCCATTGAAGACCTGGACGTGTGGTTGGCCGGGTTCCTTCAGCCCACCGTCTGGGTCGAACTGTTGGCGCTGGTGCTGTGTGTGCTCGTCGCCTGGGGTTTCACGGCCTTGCTGCGCCGGGGTCTGGGCATGCGGGAAGAAAAACTGTCCGTCATGTTTGGCCGCCGCGTGGTGGACGGCGTGATGTTTCCTTTGCTGCTGCTGGCCCTGGCGCACCTGGCCCGTGCTGCGCTGCTGAAATTTGTGCCGTTGGCGGTGTTCAAGGTGGCCATCCCGGTGCTGGTTTCACTGGTGGTGATCCGGGTAGGCGTCAAGGTGTTGCAGGTGGCGTTTGCCAGCGCGCCGTGGGTGCGTGTGCTGGAGCGCACCATTTCGTGGGTGGCCTGGCTGGCCATGGTGTTGTGGGTGAGCGGCCTGCTGCCGGTGGTGCTGCACGAGCTGGACCAGATCACCTGGAAGATGGGGGCATCCACCATCAGTGTGCGCACGTTGATTGAAGGCGCTTTGACGGCCGGTGCTGTGTTGATTTTGGCCCTGTGGGTGTCGGCTGCCATTGAAACCCGGCTGTTGAAGTCGGCCGTGGGGGGCGAACTGTCGGTGCGTAAGGCGGTGAGCAACGCCACGCGGGCACTGCTCATGTTTGTGGGCCTCATCATGGCGCTCTCTGCCGTGGGCATCGACCTCACCGCGCTGTCGGTGCTGGGTGGTGCCATTGGCGTGGGCATTGGCTTTGGCCTGCAAAAGCTGGCCGCCAACTACGTGAGCGGTTTTGTGATTCTGGCTGAGCGCAGCATGCGCATTGGCGACAACGTGCGGGTGGACAACTTCGAAGGCCGCATCACCGACATCAATGCCCGCTACACCGTGATTCGCTCGCCCACCGGGCGCGAGTCCATCGTGCCCAACGAGATTCTGATCACCAGCCGGGTGGAAAATCTGTCGTTGGCCGACGCCAAGGTCTGGCAGTCCACCGTGGTGGGGGTGGCCTACGAGAGCGACGTGGCGCTGGTTCGCAGCCTGTTGGCAGATGCTGCCTTGATGCAGGACCGGGTGCTGAAAGACCCGGCCCCCAACGCGGCGCTTTCCGCCTTCGGTGCCGACGGGCTGGAGTTCACGCTGGGTTACTGGATCGCCGACCCGGAAAATGGGCAGCTCAACCTGCGCTCAGACATCAACATGGCTATCTTGAGCGCCTTGCGCGAGCACGGCATTGAAATACCGTACCCGCAGCGCGTGCTCCACATGAAGCACGCACCCGAGGCGCTCCCGCCGTCAGCGGCTCATGAGGCTGGGTAGCCACAGGGCAATGGCCGGAACAGCGATCAAAATGCCCAGGCGAACGATATCGGCCATCACAAACGGCCAGACGCCTTTGTAAATGGTGCCCAGCTTGACGTTGGGCAACAGCGAGTTGAGCACAAAGAGGTTCAACCCCACGGGCGGTGAAATCATGCCGATTTCCACAATCGTCACGATCAAAATGCCAAACCAGATCGGGTCAAAACCCAGGCCGGTGATGACCGGGAAAAACACCGGAATGGTCAGCAGCACGATGGCCAGTTCCTCCATCACCATGCCCAGCGCGAGGTAAATGCCCATCATCATCACCACCACCATGATCGGGTTGGGGCTGAACTGCAGCACAAAGTCGCGCAGGTCACCCGGCATGGTGGTGAAGTTGATGAAGTTGGTGAAGATCATCGCGCCGATCAGGATCGTGAACAGCATCGCCGTGGTGCGGGTGCTCTCGATCAGGATGTCCATCAGCACCCGGGGCGTCAGCGAGCGGCGCGCCAGCGCGAAAAGAAATGCACCGGCTGCACCCACGCCGGCGCCCTCGGTGGCGGTGAACACACCGCCATAGATGCCGCCGATCACCAGCGCAAACAGCACCGCCACGCCCCAGATGCCACGGATCGCGGCCAGACGCTGAGACCAAGTGAAACGCTTGGCCGGTGGGCCCGCTTCGGGGTCGCGCCAGGTGACAAAAACCACCGCCATGCACAGGCAGGTGATGGCCACGATGCCCGGCAAAATGCCCGCCACAAAGAGCTTGCCAATGTCGGTCTCGGTGATGATCCCGTAGATGACCAAAATGGTGGACGGCGGGATCAGAATGCCCAGCGTGCCGCCCGCAGCGATGGAGCCGGTGGCCAGCGTGTCCTTGTAGCCATGCGCCTTCATTTCTGGGTAAGCCACCCGCGACATGGTGGCCGCCGTGGCAATGGACGAGCCGCAGATGGAGCCAAAGCCGCCCGACGCGATGATGCTCGCCATGGCCAGCCCGCCGCGGCGGTGGCCCACAAAGGCGTTGGCGGCGGTGAACAGTTCTTTGGCCATGCCGGCACGTGCCACAAAGTTGCCCATCAGCACAAACAACGGAATGACCGAGAGCACGTAGTGAAAACCGGTCTCAAAGATGACCTGGCTGGTGCTGGCGTAGGCCGGCATCCAGCCGCGCATGAGGCCCAGCCCCACCACGCCGGCAATGGTCATGGCCACGGCCAGTGGTACCCGCAAAAAAGCGAGGATGAAAACGGCCAGAAAGCCCAGGGTGGCTTCGATCATGAGGAGGCTCCTGCGCCTTGGGCGCCGCCATGCACCACAGGTGCCGGCGGAACAAAAACAAACAACAAGTGCACCAGGGCGGTCAGCAACAGCAGGGCCGCCATGAGCCAGGCCACCGGCGCAATGGCCAGCTGCAGGTGAACGGTGGTGTCGCCGTATTCGGCAAACCGCTCAGCCCGCATGACCATGAGCCGCGCCAGAAAACTAAACACGCCCGCACACACCAGGTGCACCAGGCGCGCTTGAAAACCTTTGAGCCAGTCGGGGATGAAGGCGTCCAGTGAGTCGAACACCACATGTTCGCTGCGCCAGGACACCAGTGGCATGGCGCCAAAGATCACGATCACCATCAGGATTTCGGTCAGTTCCAGGCCGCCGGGCACCGAATGGCTGAAAAATTTTCGGCCGGTCACGTCCACCAGCGTCAGCCACATGATGGAAAACAAGGCCATGGCTGCCATCAGCCCGGTGGACCAGGTCAGCAGTTTTTCTAGGTTCTTGAGCATGGTCTGGATGTCAGGAAGTCAAAAAAAGGCCGGAAGGGCAGTAACGCGGGTCACTGCCCTTCCGGCCTGACAGGCTGCGTACGGTGTGTGAAAACCGGACGGACGCCTTACTTTACCTTGGCGATTTCAGCGCGGAACTCGGCCAGCACTTTGCGTGGGTCTTTCAAGCCCTTGACCTGTGCGCTCGCTGCCCACTTGGTTTCCAGGTAGTCCTGCTTGTCGGCCACGGCTTTCACGAAGGCGGGGTTGGCCATGATGCGCGCCACGCCCTGGGCTTTTTGCACTTCGCGGCTGGCGGCGTCCACTTTGTCCCAGCCTTCGCCGAACATGCGCGCAGCCACTTCGCCTGACAGCTTGTCCACCACGGCTTTGTCTTGTGGCGCCAGGGCGTTGTACTTGGCGGGGTTCATCATGAACACAAAGCTGGTGTTGTAGAGGCCGCCCGGGAAGGTGGTGGCGTGCTTGACCATGCTCAGCTTGAACGAGGCGACCGACTCGTCGGGGAAGAAGGTGCCGTCCATCACGCCGGTGGACATCAGCTCGAACGACTCGGGCGCTGCCTTGAGGGTGGTGTTCCAGCCCATGGCTTTGGACAGCTCGTTGATGTTGCCGCCACCAATGCGGAACTTGAGCGACGCGGCATCAGCGGCCGAGGTCACCGGCTTCTTGCTGTTGAAGATGATGCCGGGGCCGTGCGTGAACACGGCCAGCACCTTCACGCCGCGGTGCTCGTTCAGAGGAGCGAAGTACTTGCTGTAAATGCGCTGGTACGCCACCGAGGTGGCGGTGGCGCTGTTGCCCAGGAAGGGGAACTCGGCCACTTGCGTGTTGATGAAGCGGCCGGGGGTGTAGCCGTCCACGGTGTAGGAAATGTCTGCCAGGCCATCGCGCACGGCGTCAAAGGTGCCCGGTGCTGCCACCACGCCCTTGGGCAAGATGTTGCACTTCATGCGGCCGGTGCTTTCCTTCTCCAGCAGGTCGCACCAGTTTTTCTGGGCCATGCTCGCGGTGTGGGTGGGCGCCAGCCAGCTCGACACCGTGAAAACCGTCTGGGCGGATACAAGTCCGCTGGACAGCACGGTGGTGGACAGGGCGGCAGCGAAGACGTGACGAAGTTTCATGCGGTATCTCCTGGCGGGTAAATATGGTTACTGAATATAAATAAAATGCCCTTTCTGACTATAGGCGAATAGTCGCTGCCAGCGTCTCCAGACTTACCCGAATTAGCCGACCGATGGGTTGGTTAATGGTCGCCCAAATGACAGTGTTGGGCGGTCTGGGGGATTTGGCTTGGTGCGCTGAGAGCCTTCACCTATAATTCATAAAAAGCACGGTCGTTCGTTTTTATTGACGTTCCGGCCAAGTCGGGCAAACAACCTGTCAGATGGCGGTTCGCAAATGGCCCGGCTTACAATGCGCAAGTTGACGTACACGTCAATTGAGATCACCCACTCACAACCATCAGGAGCATCCCAGCATGAAGATTCTCGTCCCCGTCAAACGCGTGGTGGACTACAACGTCAAGGTGCGCGTCAAGAGCGACGGCAGCGGTGTGGACATTGCCAACGTCAAGATGAGCATGAACCCGTTTGACGAGATCGCCGTGGAAGAGGCGGTGCGCCTGAAGGAAAAGGGCGTGGCCACCGAAGTGATCGCCGTGTCTTGCGGCGTGACGCAGTGCCAGGAAACCCTGCGCACGGCCATGGCCATTGGCGCCGACCGCGCCATCCTGGTGGAAACCGCCGAAGAACTGCAGCCACTGGCCGTGGCCAAGCTGCTCAAGGCGCTGATGGACAAAGAACAGCCCGGCCTGGTGATTCTGGGCAAGCAAGCCATTGACGACGACTGCAACCAGACCGGCCAGATGCTGGCGGCGCTGGCTGATTTGCCCCAGGGCACCTTCGCCAGCAAAGTTGAAGTGGTGGACGGCAAAGTGCATGTGACCCGCGAAGTGGACGGCGGCCTGGAAACGCTGGCGCTGAGCCTGCCCGCCATCGTCACCACGGATTTGCGCCTGAACGAGCCGCGCTACGTGACGCTGCCCAACATCATGAAGGCCAAGAAAAAGCAGATGGACATCGTCAAGCCCGAAGACCTGGGTGTGGACGTGAGCCCACGCATCAAGACCCTGACGGTCAGCGAGCCGCCCAAGCGCGGTGCCGGTATCAAGGTGGCCGACGTGGCCGCCCTGGTGGACAAGCTCAAGAACGAAGCTAAAGTGATCTGAGGACCAACAACATGACCGCACTCGTTATTGCCGAACACGACAACGCCGCCGTCAAAGGCGCCACGCTCAACACCGTGACCGCCGCCGCAGCCTGCGGGGGTGACGTGCACGTGCTCATCGCCGGGCACAACGCCGCAGGCGCTGCCGCAGCAGCCGCCCAGATCGCCGGCGTGTCCAAAGTCATCCATGCCGACGCCGAGTACCTGGCCCACGGCCTGGCCGAAAACATGGCCGCTCAGGTGCTGGCCATCGCCGCCAACTACAGCCACATCCTGTTCCCGGCCACGGCCAGCGGCAAAAACATCGCCCCGCGCGTGGCCGCCAAGCTCGACGTGGGCCAGATCAGCGACATCACCAAGGTGATTGCTGCCGACACGTTTGAACGCCCGATTTACGCTGGCAACGCCATGGCCACGGTGCAGAGCCTGGATGCGACCAAGGTCATCACCGTGCGCACCACGGGCTTTGACCCGGCCGCCGCCACCGGTGGCAGCGCCGCCGTGGAAACCGCAGCGGCACAAGCCGACAGCGGCAAGAGCACCTTCCTGGGCAGCGAAATCGCCAAGAGCGACCGCCCCGAACTCACCGCCGCCAAGATCATCGTCAGCGGTGGCCGGGCGCTGGGCAGCGCCGAGAAGTTCAACGAAGTGATGACGCCGCTGGCCGACAAGCTGGGCGCTGCACTGGGCGCCAGCCGCGCTGCCGTGGACGCGGGCTACGCCCCGAACGACTGGCAAGTGGGCCAGACCGGCAAGATCGTGGCGCCGCAGCT
>NZ_JBVPZC010000036.1:0-20874 GCF_055702805.1 Hydrogenophaga sp. LT287
CTAGGAGCCTGCGCGGCAGAAGCGCCATGAGGTCCGAATGCTTGGTAAATTGTGGGCATGGCCGCAAGTTACCTCCCCTACGAACCGCAACAGCAGCGACTGCTGCCTGACGCACTGCAAGACTGGCTGCCCGAAGGGCATCTGGCGTACTTCATCAGCGACAGCGTCGACAGCCTGGACCTGAGGGCGTTTCACGCCCGTTACGACAAGGGCGGCCCACGCAACCAACCGTTTCACCCGGCCATGATGATCAAGGTCTTGATCTATGGCTACGCCACGGGCACCTTCAGCTCGCGCAAGCTGGCGGCCAAACTGCATGAAGACGTGGCGCTGCGGGTGCTGGCCGCAGAGAACTACCCGGCGCACCGCACGCTCTCGGACTTTCGGGCACTGCACCTGCAAGAGCTCTCGGCCTTGTTCGTTCAGGTCGTTCGCCTGGCGCGCGAGTGCGGCCTGGTCAAACTGGGCACCGTGGCGGTGGACGGCACCAAGCTCAAGGCCAATGCGAGCCGTCACAAGGCCATGAGCTACGAGCGCATGCTCAAGGCCGAGGCCGAACTCAAAGCGCAGATTGACGGGCTGCTCAACAGAGCTAAGGCGGCCGACGACCTGGAAAAGAACGAACCCGACATCGACATCCCCAGCGAGATCAAACGCAGAGCCGATCGGCTGGCCGCGATCACGGCGGCCAAGCTGCGGCTGGAACAACGCCAGCGAGAAGCCGATGCAGCCCGCGGGCGCAGCCAGAACGATCAGCGCAAACCCCGGGACAAGGACGGCAAACCCAAGGGCGGGCGCTACAAGCGCGACTTCGGCGTGCCCAAAGACAGCGCCCAGGAGAGCTTCACCGACACGGACAGCCGGATCATGAAGCGTGCCGGTGGGGGCTATGACTACAGCTACAACGCGCACACGGCGGTGGACGAGAGCGCGCAGATCGTGGTGGCGGCCGAGCTGAGCAACAACGCCACCGACAGCGACCGCCTGCCCGTGTTGCTGGCGGCGGTGAAAGCCAACCTGTGCGAAGACGCCAGGCAGGTGCTGGCTGATGCGGGGTTCCGCTCGGAGTCGGTGTTCGAGCAGATCAAGGACAGTCCGAGCGAGTTGATCGTGGCGCTGGGGCGCGAGGGCAAGCAGGCGCTGGAGATTGACGCCCGGAAGTACCCGCGCAGCGCGGCGATGGATGCCAAGTTGAAGACACCCGAGGGCAAGGCGGCCTACCGCAAGAGGAAGTGGATCGTGGAGGCGCCCAACGGCTGGATCAAGAGCGTGCTGGGGTTCAGACAGTTCAGCCTGCGCGGACTGGACAAGGTCAAGGCCGAGTTCAAGCTCGTGTGTCTGGCGCTGAACTTGAGACGGATGTGCAGTTTGCGCGGCATTTGAGGGAAAACGGGGCATCTCGGGGCGCGAAACGGGGCGTTCAGACCTGACCAAGGCCGCCGTAAGGACCACGCCAAACAACGGAAGCGATCAAATCGCCCGAGGCACCGCGCAGCGGTCCTCAAATCAGTACGCGAAACGTTCTGCCGCGCAGACTCCTAGCTAGCTTGGTGACTTCGATCCAAGAGGCTGCGCCCAAGTGTCTTCAAACAGCACATCGTCCAACGCGCAACGCGAGGCCCACCGCTGCCGTTGAAGCATCGGTTCCTCGTAAAAATCATGCACGGGACCGATGCACAACAAAGCGATCGGCTCGGCCCCGTCGGGCATTCCAAGCAGGCACGCCACAGCGATTGGGTCAAACAGCGAAACCCAACCCATTCCAAGCCCCTCGGCCCGGGCGGCCAGCCAGAGGTTCTGGATCGCGCAGGCGGTCGAGGCGAGGTCCATCTGTGGAAGTGTCCTGCGACCAAACACATGCTGCTCACGTCCATCTGCGAGCGCGACCACCCAGACCTCGGCCGCGTCATTGACACCCTCGACCTTGAGGCGCATGAAAGCCTCTTCCCGCTCACCCAACGCTCTCGCAGTCTGCACGCGTTCTTGCTCCACCAATGCCTGCAACTTGCACCGCAGCAACGGCGACGCCACCCGCAAAAAACGCCAGGGCTGCATGAAACCCACGCTGGGCGCATGGTGAGCGGCGGTGAGCAGCCGGCGCATCAGCTCCGGCGCAACCGTTCCCCCTGCGAAGTGACGCATATCGCGCCGTTCAAAAATGGCGCGG
Organism: Hydrogenophaga sp. LT287; assembly: GCF_055702805.1. NCBI lineage: Bacteria > Pseudomonadati > Pseudomonadota > Betaproteobacteria > Burkholderiales > Comamonadaceae > Hydrogenophaga > Hydrogenophaga sp. LT287. The sequence continues at coordinate 2,168 of NZ_JBVPZC010000036.1, forward strand.
TAAACAGCGTCTCGCTCGGCCGGGGAGAAGGTCCGATCAAGGGCAGGTTTGTCGGGCATGGCGGGCTCAGTATTCGATGCCGCACGGCGACAGGATGTTCGCGTTGGATGCGTGCTTATTGTTGGTCAATTCGGTCAGCCCCTCGTTGATAGCTGCTGATCAGTTCGATCGTGCGATGCTCGCTGAAGCGCCGCACGAGAAGCTATCAGGCACCGCGATGTCGTGCAGTCTTCATTGCCTTTCTCGCTCAGGAACGATGATGCATATAATTTCGCGCCTACCGTCAAGGGCGTAGGTGATACCTTGGCACTCCCTCTCTCGGCCTTGTCGTAGGACTTCTCGGCCGTTGGCGTTTCACTCCGCATGGAAGTCTGGGCTCAGTTGCACTGTCTCGCCAATGATCAGCAAACCGGGATGGGGGCCGTAGGCCGGGGCCTGTTCAACCAGGCGGCGCAGGCTGCAGGCCACCACGGTTTGTGTGGAGCGCGTGCCGTCGCGTACGACGGCCGCTGGGGTGTTGGGGCTCAGGCCGTGGGCGATCAGCCGTTCCGCGATGTGGGCTAGACGTTGTATTCCCATGTAAAATACCCGCGTTTGTCCGGGGCGCGCCAGCGCCCGCCAATCGTGCGTGGCTTTGTCGTCGGCCAGATGTCCGGGCAGGAACACGCAGCTGGCCGCGAGGTCGCGGTGAGTGAGGGGGATGCCCGCTCCTGCCGAGCAACCGCTCGCGGCTGTAATGCCCGGTACGACCTCGAACGGTACACGTTGCGCTTGCATGGCTTGCACTTCCTCACCGCCACGTCCGAACACATAAGGATCTCCACCCTTGAGCCGCACCACTCGCCGGCCCGCCTTGGCGTGCTGCACCAGCAGGGCGTGGATTGCCTCTTGTGGAATGGCGTGATTTCCCAGGGCCTTGCCCGCGAACACGCGCTGCGCTCCTTGCGGAATCAGCGCCAGCACCTCGGGTGAGATCAGACGGTCGTACACAACCACGTCGGCCCTTTGCAAGCGATCAAGCGCGCGTTGAGTCATCAGGTCGGCCGGTCCGGGACCGGCGCCGACGATGGAGACAAAGCCCCTAATGTCCGACTCATTCGGCATCAACGCCTCCGGGGCCCTGATGAAACACCAGCTCTTGCACCACTTGTCCGCCGACCAAGTGCTGGTCGATGATGCGGTCCATGTTGGCTTCAGTGACGTTGTAGTACCAGGTGCCGTCGGGCTGCACGCACATCACCGGCCCGCCCTTGCAGGCGGCAAAGCAACTCACGCGGCTGCGCTTCACACGCAACTCGCCCTCGTGCAAACCAGCGGCCTTGAACTTGTTGCCAAGGCTATCGAACAGGGCCTGCGAGGCGCCATCCTGCGTACAACGTGGACCGGTGCAGACCAACAGGTGGCGCTTGTAGCCGCCGATGTGAGGCTTGATGGGTTCGTGCATATCAGACTTGGAAAGGAAGAGTGCGCGCGAAGCGCAAATCACAACGGTCCCCGATACCGTCGCGCCACACCGAAACACGGCTCAAGCGGAACTCCGTCAACCCCGCAAACTGGGCGATGAAAGCGCAGAGGTTTTCGAGGGTCGGAATGCCCAGGCCGGGTACCTCGTCCAGCAGCCGGTGGTCCAACTGCGCACGCACCTGCGTCACCAGCAAACGCAGCTGCCCCAAATCGACCACCATGCCCGTGTGGGGGTCAACCACACCCATCACCGCGACCTCGCCTCGGTAGGTGTGCCCATGTATACGCGTGCTGGCTTCGGTCTCGATCTCGCGCTGAAGGGTGTGCGCAGCGTCAAAGAAGAAACTTTGCGAAATTTCGTATGTCATCGGATTCCGACCATCTTGTGGGTTTGCAGGGTCAGGCGCCAGCGGGGGTCACGCAGACAGTAATCAATGGCCCAGAGGGTGTTTTCTTTCAACGCAGGGCCGTCCATGGGCTGCAGCAGATGGCGCTCGAAGTTCAGTTCGATCAACGCGTCCAGGTCGATGCCGGGCTGGGGAACAACAACTTTGAGCTCGTGGCCCGCACGTATCTTCAGGAATGTGCGTACCTTGGGACTGACGCACAGCCAGTCCACCCCTGCAGGCGCAGCGATCGTGCCATTGGTCTCCACCGCAATCTCAAACCCGCCGCGGTGCAATGCGTCGATCAACGCGGAATCGACCTGCAGCAACGGTTCACCGCCCGTCAGCACGACCAGCTTGCGCCCCGCCACCGATGCTGGCCATTGGACTGAAACCTGGTCCGCCAGTGCCTGGGCCGAATCGAACTTCCCCCCACCAGTGCCGTCCACGCCGACAAAATCGGTGTCACAGAACTGGCATTGAGCGCTCGCGCGATCGGCTTCCCGCCCGGACCAGAGATTGCAACCGGCGAACCGGCAGAACACTGCCGCACGGCCGACGTTGCCGCCTTCACCCTGCAGGGTATAAAAAACTTCTTTGACCATGTAGCTCATGGAACGGATCTCGTGGGTGGCATCAGGTGGTGGTTGGCATAGTCCGCTCAGGGGCGAAGTGCGCGCGCAGGAGCGCCTTATTCGGCCTGATCCTCTGCATCCGCCGAAGGGGCCACCCCTTCCTCGACGGGTGTGTTGAGCACGGCTTCAACGTAGTCCACCGGCAGCCGGTGCTGCTGCGCCAGTGCGGCCAGGCTCGCGCCATCGGCATGGTCGGCACGCAGGTTCTCCATCCAACCCAGCAAGCCGGTGGAAAGCGAGCGTCCTGCTTTCTCGCCCGTGCGGGTGCTGCCACCGTCGTCCAGGTCGTACTTGTTGGCGTAGCCGCGCGGCGTGACCATCAGGCCGTGCTGCACGAAGGTGTGGCTGTTGCCGATCAGTACCGTGGTCAGCATGCCGATGTCGCACTCGCTCATCTTGTCCAGCGTGGTGAACTCGATGCGCTCGCGCCGCCGGTAGGCCGACTTGACCACCGCCACCGGGGTGTCGGGCCGGCGATGGCGCAGCAACAGCGCCTGTGCCTGCACGATCTGCTGGGTGCGGCGGCCGCTCTTGGGGTTGTAGAGCGCCACCACGAAGTCCGACGCCGCCACCGCGTCCAGCCGCCGCGCGATTACGGGCCAGGGTGTGAGCAGGTCGCTCAGCGAGATGGAGCAGAAGTCGTGCGTGAGGGGCGCACCCACCAGCGCCGCGCAGGCGTTGATGGCCGATGCACCCGGCACCACCTCAACCTGGACGCCCGACTCGGGCGTCCAGCCGGCCTGGAACAGCACCTCATAGGTCGGCCCGGCCATGCCATACACCCCGGCGTCTCCGCTGGAGATGAGGGCCACCTTCTTGCCCTCGCGGGCGCTGGCCAGGGCATGGACTGCGCGGTCCAACTCCTCGGTCATGCCCTTGCGGATGACCTCCTTGCCTTCCAGCAGATCGGCCACGAGCTTGATGTAGGTGACGTAGCCCACCACCACATCGGCCTCGGCGATCGCGTCTCGCGCGCGCTGGGTCATGTGATCGTGGCTGCCGGGGCCGATGCCCACCAGCATGATCTTGCCTTTGACGTCGCTCATTGCGGGGCTTTCATGGCTGGGGCACAGCCCGCATCCGAGCGCTCCAGCACGGCCGCCACGGCGGGGCGCAGCCAGCGCTGGAAGGCCAGGCCGGCCAACACGCCGATGCTCAGCCAGAACGACAGCGACAGCCAAGCGGTGGTCCAGATGAACTGGCTGCCCAGCTGGCGCAGCGCCACCTGGGCCTCACGCGTGAAACCGGCCAGCGGGTCGGCCATGATGTGCGGCGCTCCGACCACGAAGGGCAACGCCAGCCAGCCGGCTGCGACGGCCCAGCGCAGGGGGCTGCGCACCAGCGCCACCGCCGCACAGGCCAGCGCCGCACCACCCGCCGCGAGCACCCACCAGCCCTGGCGCGAACCCAGTCGGGCTGCGTCCATGCCGGGGATCTCGGCGTGCAGGCCCAGCGAAGGCCAGAAGTGAAAGCTCAACCAGCCGGCGGCGGCCACCCAGGCGGCCAAGGGCAAAGCGCGCAAGGCGCTGCCGCGCCACTGGCACACCGCCATCACGGCCAGCACGAGCAGCGCCATGCTGAACGCGTGCAGCACATTGGCCACCCAAGTCCAGATCTGGCGCTCCACCCCATCGGCGGGCGTCCATGTTTCTGCGTCGTCACCATGATCGTGCGCCGCACCGTCCCCGTGTGCGTGCGTGTCGGCAACCGCCAACGCAGTCTCCACCTTCTGGCTTTCGAGCCCTTCAGCCGCCAGGATGATCGGCATGGTTTGCCATTGCTGCAGGCCCGATTGCAAGCCCCCCACCAGCATGGCCACGGCCAGCGCCGCCCAGATCAATCGTCGAAAAATCATGAAACTCTCCATACACAGATAGGTGGCAACCCGTCGGCCGCGCGATCCGAAACGCCCTAAGTGCCCCAACCGGGAACGCGGTGGAGCCGGCTTTGCCGGGCCACACGCGTTGCCCCCTTGAGGGGGTCGCGCGAAGCGCGTCGGGGGTGACTCTCTTAATGACAAGGCTTGACCGTGACGTGGCGCACATCGTGCGCGGCGTTGTGCGCGATGGGGCTTTCAGCAAAAGCCACGCCGTACAGTACGACCAGGCCCAGCACGGCACCAGCGCACAGTTGCAGCAGCAGGCTACGCGTGGCGCTCACGCGCTGGTCGTCGGGGATGGGGGTGGTGGTGGATGAAGTCATGGCGTGCTCCGTTCAGGGGTGAGAAAAAGAAAACTGTCACAGCGGGCAATGGAAACCGTGGCGTTGCGCCCATCGGCGCCACGGTGTTTGAATTTTTCGACCAGCAAGGCGGTCATGGGCAAAGCCTGTTCGTGGCCGAAGACTCGGGCGCCTGCCAGCAGGGCCGCGGCCTCGCTGACCGATGGGGTGCCGGTGTACCGGCGCACGGTCTCCGACGGGTTGGGCACCGGCACCCCGGCGAGCTGGGCAGGGGTAAAGAAGGTCATGGCCCAGCCTTGTTTGGCGGCCAGGGCGAGGAGGCCTGCTTCGTCAGCCTTGAGCGTGATGCTGGCCGCTGCCACCACATCTGGGGCCAACGCCCCGGCCTGCGCGAGCGCCGCCCGCAACGCGTCCTGCAGCGTGGCCAGAGGCGTGCCGCGGTCGCAACCCAGGCCCACAGCCACGTTCACGCCTGCGTCTCCACCGGCGGGCGGTAAACGACCAGGCGCTCGTGCAGTTCGGCCCAGTGCGCGGCGGTCACTGGCGCGTGGGTGATCCACAGCACGGCCTTGAAACGCGCCAGGTCCACGTCGGCCAGGCGCTCGAAGCGGTGGATACTGGGCGGAAGCGGCGTGGGCCGGGTCCACCAGTGCGGGCTGCCCGCTTCCTGCACCACGGCCACCGGCTCGCCGTTGACCACGTGGGCCGACACACGCGTGATGTTGATCTTGGGTGCCTCAACCTTCCACCCCAACTCGCGACCCAGGATGTCCACCGGAATGGTCTTGCCCACGTCCGACGCCGTGGTCAGCACCGGCGTGGCGCCGAGCAGGGTGGCCACGGTTTCGGCCATGGCGTTGGCGCCGCCGACGTGACCGGACAGCACCGGGATCACGAACTGGGCCGCGTCGTCCACCACCAGCACGCCGGGGTCTTCGTCTTTGCTCTTGAGGTGCGGCGCGATCAGGCGAACCACGGCGCCCAGTGACACAAAAAACACCACCTGATCGAAGTCGGCGAACAGCGTGGCGATCTCGTCGCGAAAGGCTCCGCTGTATGAGCGCACCGAGTTGGGCAGACCCGCCATCAGCGGCGCGAACTTGGTCGCAACGCACACGTGGGCTCCGGGCATCTGGCGCGCGAGATCGGCAGTCTGCTCGGCGCCGTGTTTGGTGATCGCCACGAGGACGACGCGCACAGCAGTTTCTTGGGTGGTCATTCCTGGGTTTCCTCTTCTTCAATTTCGGTACTGGTCTTCTTGCGGCAGCCGCGTTGCATGTCGCCGCGCTCGCGCCCGGGGTTCTTAACCAGCAGCAGCGACAGGTAGTTGACCTTCGTGCCCTTGAGTTCGGCCACGTCGGTGACGATGCGCTCAACCGGTGAGCCGGCTTTTTCGATGAAGCGGCTGTGCGCCAGCAGGCCGCGCCGCTCCAGCAGGGTGATCAGATCGTCCAGCAGCGGCTTGACCTTCATCAGCACCAGGGTGTCGAAGTCGTCGAGCATCTTCTCCACCGCCGCGATGCCGTAGGCGGCGGGCACGATGGCGATGGTGTCGTCCTGCTCCGAGAGCGGCACCTGCAGCTGCGCGCAGGCAGCGTTGAACGAGGTCACGCCGGGCACGATCTCGATGCGGGCCCCCGGGTCCAGCTCGCGCAGCACGCGGGCCAGGTAACAGAAGCTGGCGTAGGTGGAGGCGTCACCCTCGACCAGGAACAGCACGTCCTGCCCGCTGGCCAGCATCTCGCGCACCGTCTCCGCCGCCTTCAACCAGTGGCGCGCCAACTTCTCGGCGTCGTGTGTCATCGGGAACAGCAGCGACTGGTGCTGCCCGGGCAGCGCCAGCCCGGCGCGCAGCGCGATGTCCAGCGCGTAGCTGTCCTTGCGCAGGCTGCGCACCGGGTAGGTCCAGATGGCGTCGCGCCGCTCCAGCAGTGCCCAGGCGCGGCGGGTGATCAGGCCCGGGTCGCCGGGACCGAGGGAGACGCCAAACAGCGTGCCAGTTTGCGTCATGCCACACCTCCGGTCTGCGCGCAGACGATCCACACCGGGTTCTCCGCCGCCATGCGGTGCATGTGCAGGATGGGCTTGCTGCGCGAGCCCTGTAACTGCAGCACGTCCCAGCTCGCACGCTGCTCCTTCAACGTGGCCACGGCCACCCCCAGGTTTTCAATCGTCACGAAGTTCATCACCAGCCAGCCCTGCGGTTGAAGTCGTTTCAAGATCAGCGCGATCAGCTCGGCCAACTCTCCGCCCGAGCCACCCACGAACACCGCGTCCGGGTCGGCCCAGGCTTGCAGGCCCTCGGGCGCCTTGCCGTGCAGCAGGGTGTGGTTGCTGATGCCCATGGCCAGGCGGTTGCGCTGCACTATGGCCGCGTCGTCCGCGTTCTTTTCGATCGCGTACACATGGCCGTTGCGGCACAGGCGCGCCGCCTCCAGGCCCACCGCGCCCGAACCCGCGCCGATGTCCCAGACCACGCTGTCGGCGCGCAACTGCAGACGCGCCAGCGACACCGCGCGCACCTCGTGCTTGGTGATCAGCCCCTTCTCGGGGTGGCGCTGCTCGAAGCTCGCGTCCGGCAGACCCAGCAGCACCTGCGGCGCGCGCAGGCGGGTGCGCCAGAGCAGCACGACGTTGGGGTCGGCAAAGGGCATCTGCGCGGCGGCGCTGAGGGACATGCCGCTGACGATGCGTTCTTCGGGCTGGCACAAGCGTTCGGCCACGGCCATCTCGACCTCGTCCGCCAGACCCTCGGCGATCAGCATGCGAGCGATCCGGTCGGGGGTGTTGTCCGGGCTGGTCAGCACAGCCAGGCGGTCGTGCTGGCGGATATCGCGCAGCAGCGCGTACAGCCCGTGATTGGGAGGTGAGCCCGGCACCCAGTCGCCCGCGTCCTTGCTGTGCACGGAGGAGAACTTCATGTCCTGCCAGGGCAGGCCCAGCCGGGCGCAGGCGAGCTGTAGCGTGGACACGTTCGGCATCACCTCGATGGCCTCGATGCACAGGCGTGACGCGAGGTAGGCTGCGATGCCGTGGCACAGCGGATCGCCGGTGGCCAGCACCACCACACGCCGGCCCTCGGCCTGCGCGGCGCGGATCCACTCGGGCACCTGCGACAGCGCGCCGCTCAGGTCGTGCTGCACCGCGTCGGGCGAGATGTGCGCAGCCAGGAGCTGCAGCGTGCGCGTGCCGCCGATCACAAGTTGGGCCGCCCGCAGGTGCTGCAGCGCCGTGGTACCGAGGCTGGCAACGCCATCGTCCAGCACTCCAACGATGCGGCATTTGTCGATCACGGGAGCCACTTCCATGTCAGCCTTCCGCCTGCGCAATCTTGCGACCGTCAAAGTCGCAGACCAGCACCTGCAATTCAAATTGATCGGGGTAGCGCGTGCGCAGGGTCTGGATGACCTTCTGCGCCAGCGCGGTGTGGAACGCGCTGCCAAGGCCCAGCGCGTCCATGCGCTCGCCAGCGTAGCGCGCCGTCTCGTTACCGCGAATGGCCTCGCACACCTCGGGAGGCGCTCCCACGCGAGCGGCCAGATCGGCCAGCAGGCCGGTGTCCACCTCGGCGCGGCCCGCGTGGGTGATGGTTTCACCCTGGGCGATCTTGGTCAGCTTGCCGACCATGCCACCTATGATTACCTTCTTTAGCCCGGCCTTCACCGCCGCGCCCATGGCGTAACGCAAGAAATCGCCCATCTGCACGAACGCCGGCTCGGGCAGTTCGGGCATTTCTTCCATCACAAATTTTTCGGTGCGCCCGCCGGTGGTCAGCACCACCACGCCGTGGCCCAGCGTGCCCGCCACCTGCACGCCCTGCACCACGCTGGCGCGGTAGGCGGCGGTGGAATACGGCTTGACGATGCCGGTGGTGCCCAGGATGGAGATGCCGCCCAGGATGCCCAGGCGCGCGTTCAGCGTCTTCTTGGCCATCTCTTCGCCCTGCGGCACCGAGATACGCACCTCCAGGCCCATCTCGTCCAGCAGGCCCTGCCCCACCAGGCGAACATTGGCCTCGATGTTGCGGCGCGGCACCGGGTTGATGGCCGGGCCGCCCACCGCCAAGCCGAGGCCGGGCATGGTGACCGTGCCGACGCCGACACCGCCCGCCAGCACGACCTGACCCGGCTGCCCGGGCAGCAGGTGCAGGTCGGCGGTGAGGTGGGCCTTGTCGGTGCAGTCCGGGTCGTCGCCCGCGTCCTTGATCACCATGGCGTGGGCGGTGCATTGGGTGCCGCTGCCGTCCACCCGGCCGTCCTGCACGGCGAAGCGCACCACGTCGCCGTTGGGCAGCAGGCACTCGACCTCGCCGGGCACCTCTCCCGTGATCAGGCCGATGGCGGCCGCGCGCGCCGCCGCAGCGGAACACGCACCGGTCGTGAAACCGGTGCGCGTGCCGCGGGGCGCGTCTTTTTTCATCATGTGGCCAGTTCCCTGGCTTCGGCCAGGCCCAGCAGCGCGTGGATCGCGGCAACCACCAGGGTGGAGCCGCCCTTGCGGCCACGGATCACGATCCATGGCACATCGGTCTCCAGCGCCATCAGATCCTTGGACTCTGCCGCCGACACGAAACCCACCGGCATGCCCACCACCAGAGCAGGGCGCGCACCCTCTTCATGGATCAGGCGCACGATCTCGATCAGCGCCGTGGGCGCGTTGCCGATGCCGACGATGGCACCGTCGATCAGGCCCAGTCGGTGTGCCTTGCGCATGGCTTGCACCGCGCGGGTGGTGCCTTCGGCCTTGGCCTGCTCGATCACGTCCGGGTCGGAGATGAACTGGTGCGTGCTCATGCCGAAGTGCCCCAGGCGCGGCGCCGACAGGCCGACACAGATCATCTCCACATCCGCCACCACACGGGTTGCGCGAGACAAGATCGAGGTCACCCCCCGCTCCACCGCCTGGGGATGGAAATCGGTCAGGCCGTTGAAGTCGAAATCGGCATTGGCGTGGATCATGCGGCGCACGATGGGCCACTGTTCGGGCATGTAGGGGTGAGAAAGCACCTCGCGGTCGATCACGGCAAACGAGTCGTGCTCGATGGCGCGACCCGCTGCAGTGAGCTGCTCGGTGATGACGTTGGCCGTCTCAGGCGTTGGCATGGTCATGGGGGCGCTTGTGGCCATGGGCATGGTCGTACTCATGCGCGTGTACAGGTGCGTGGGGGTGTTCATGCCTCAGCATGGTCGTGCGTGTGGTCGTGACTGTGCGGCAACGCGTCGTCGTGGTGGTGACCTCCCATGCCGTGTTCCTCGGCAAAGCTGCGGTATTTGCAGCCGTCGCAAGGCATCAGCGCAACCGGCGCGTTGCGCCGCATGTCGTTTACGCGCTGCTCCAACAACTCGACAATTTCCTTCTCGAACCCAAAGTATTTGGTGGAGGCGAAACGCAGCGTCGGGTACTGAGCCTTCAAGTGCTCGACCTGACGGGTGATGCGCTCCACCAGCGTGCCGTTGAACAGGTAGTACGGCAGCACCACCACCTGCTTCATGCCGAGCATGCTCTGGCGCTGAACCGTCTTTTCCAAGCGCGGGTGAGTGATGCCGGTGAAGGCGAGGTCCACCAGATCGTGGTCGGTTTCCTCCAGCAACCAGCGCGCCATCTTGGCCATGTCGCCGTTGGCCTGCCGGTCCGACGAACCGCGCCCCAGCAGCACCACGCCGGTGGTGCTGGGGTCGGGCATGTCGAGCGCCTGCATCGCGCCCTTGAGGCGGCGGCGCAGGATGGCCAGGATCGGGTCGCAGGCACTCAAGTGCGGCGCATACAGGAACTGCACCAACGGGAACTGGAGGCGGGCGCCATCGATGGCCTGCGGAATGTCCATCTTCACGTGGCCCGCCGCGTTCAAGATCAGTGGCACCACCATCACGCGGCTGGCGCCGGTGGCGGCGCGCTTCAGGCCCTCGCTCATGGTGATCTCGGAAAACTCGATGAAGCAGACCTCGATGCGCCAGCCCGGCTGGCGCTGGCGCCACTGTTCGGCGAAGGAAAAGATCTCGTCGTTGCCCGAGGCTTCGCGCGAGCCGTGGCCCACCAGCAGAATGGATTCGGTGTTCATGGAGCGTCCGATGTGAGGGTTGAAGCGGGCACGCTGGCGCGCCGGAAACGGTGGGTGAAACTGGCGTCGTACAGCTTGGATTTCGCCAGGGTGGTCCATTGGCGCGCGCCCAGCGTGGGGCTGGCGATCACCATGGACTGGCTGGCGATTCTGGCGTCGCGGCACAGGGCCTGAATAGTGGCGACCGTGCCGCGCACGATCTTTTCCTCGCCCGGCCAGCTGGCCTTGTGCACCACCACCACCGGCGCGTCGGGCGACCAGCCCGCCGCCAGCAACTCGGCCGACACCTTGCCCAGCAAGGTGATGCTCAGGAAGATGCACAGCGTGCTGTGGTGCGCAGCCAGCTCACGCAGCGACTCGCCCTCGGGCATGGGGGTTCGTCCCTCGACGCGGGTGAAGATCACGGTCTGCGTGACTTCGGGCAGGGTCAGGCTCTCCACTGCTGCTGCCGCGCTGGCCATTGCCGACGAAACACCCGGTACCACCTGGATGGCGACGTCCGCCGCGTCCAGCGGCTGCACCAGCTCAATCAGCGCGCCGTAAAGGCCAGGATCGCCGGTCTGTAGCCGCACCACCGTATCGCAGCGGGCGGCATGCTCGATGAGCCAAGCAGACATCTGCTCCAGGGTCATGTTCTTGCTGTCGGCAATCGCGCAGCCTGCTGAGGCCCAGCGCAGGGCGGCTTCGCTGACGAGCGAACCCGCAAACAAGATCGCGCCGGCTCGCTCAATCAAGCCACGACCCTTGACCGTGATCAACTCCGGATCGCCAGGACCAGCGCCAACGAACCAGACCGTGCCCGACGTCATGCTTCATCTCCTGTTTGAATCCTCGACGACTCTGTCAGGATCACAAATACGTGCTGCGTACGCACTTTGCGAACGCTTTGACAACCTGTGCGTGAGCCAGCCCCGTCCACGAAGAACCTCCTTATGTTCTGCGCGTCGTGCATCACAGGTATGTGACCGAGCTCTCGGAACGTGCTCCGCACGCGGACAGGCGACCTAAGCTCCGGGGCCACCACTTTGATGCCCAATGCGCACGGATACTCTATGGCCTCTTGCGGCAGACAGCGGGTGCTCAACTGGTCCTGGTTCATGCCAACACCTCCGGCAGAAAAAGCGCCGCTGCGGCCGTTGGACTGGACGCCATCCAGGCGTGGAAATAACTGGCTCGCAAGGCACCTCGTTGGTACACCGCCTCGCCAGCGCACTTTGCACCACCACGCGCGGAGGCCGTATGTAGCACCGGCTCCAGAGCTGTTTCGCAGACTGAATAGTGGAAGGTGTGTCCTCGCAGTTCGCCTGTCGCCAGTTCCAGCTTCTGTGGTCCCAGCGCGGCAAGTCGTGGCTGCATTCGCACCACACCCGGGAACAGACCCCACGACACATGGCTGCGCCCCTCCAAGTCCACTATTGCGTCGAACAGCACCATCATTCCGCCGCACTCGGCCCAGACCGGGCGTCCCGTGTTGACATGGACCACCAGACTGTCGCGGGTTGTGTCGCTGATCGACAAAGTTTCTGCGTGCAGCTCGGGGTAGCCACCGGGCAACCAGATTGCATCGCATGTGGGCACGGGATCGTTGGCCAGTGGCGAGAAAAACACCACCTGCGCACCCAACGCGCGCAAGGTGTCCAGGTTGGCAGCGTAGATGAAGCAGAACGCAGCATCACGCGCCACCGCCACCGTCTTTCCGGCCAACAGGGGCGCTATCGAAGGGCGCTCGGTAGGGGCGTCAAAGCTGACCGACCAACGCGCAAGATCGGCCGAGTCCAGCTTGCCCAGCGGCGTGCTAAGCAAGGCGTCGGCAGCGGCATCGAGCCGGGCCATTGCATCGAGCAACTCGCTCGCCACTGTCAGCCCCAGGTGGCGTTCGGGCAAGGCGAACGCAGGGTTGCGCATCACCGCACCCAACCAACGCGAAGCCGCCTCTCCGTCTTGCGAAGGCAGAGCATCTTGCAACATCTGTGCGTGCCGTCCGCTGGCCACGCGGTTAGCCAGAACTCCGGCCCAAGGCAGGCCCGGGCGGAAGCGCTGCAGACCAAAGGCCAGCGCTCCGAAGGTGCCCGCCATGGCCGATGCATCGATCACAGCCAGCACATGCAGGCCGAAGCGCCGCGCCAGATCCGCCGCACTCGGTTCGCCATCAAACAGGCCCATGCCCCCCTCAACGATGATCAAGTCGGCCTCTTGCGCAGCGACGTGTAGGCGCGCGCGGATGTCGAGCTCACCTGTCATCCACAGATCCAAGTTGTGCACCGGGTGGCCCGTTGCCAGCGCGAGCCACATCGGATCCAAGAAGTCAGGTCCGCATTTGAACGCCCGTACCTTTCGCCCAGCGCGCGCGTGAAGACGCGCCAACGCGGTGGTGACCGTGGTCTTGCCCTGACCGGACGCCGGGGCAGCCACGAGAATGGCGGGGCACATGGTGATCACTGTTGAGACTCTGCGTTGAGCGTCACGCAAGCCACTCGTCCCGGCAGGTTATGGCCGGTAGTGGTTTCGTCGAGCTTTCCACCCACACTGTTCAGGCACAGGCCCCTCGGCGTATCTCCTTCTACGGCGCGCCGGACGTATAACCGCCGACTCCAAAGACACGGCGGTGGATGCTCGTTAACTGAGTTGTCTAAGGCAACGGTCTCAAGACGCATGAAGGCGCCCCGGAGCACTTGTCCCATCGAACGCCCCGCAACGTCAGCGGCATTGGATACGGATGCCACAACGCCACTGGACAGGGCATTCGACCAGGGGTTCGCCATCGTGGCGGTCGCCGTAGTACCCGCCAGTGAGAAAAATTGCGGAGGCCGGGCGTGCGAAAGACAAGCCATCAAGCCAGTGGCGTCCCATCGGGGAACGCGCAGGTTGCGAAATTTCATGCGAAGGAAGCAGACCGGATCACGGGCTCTCACCGCCTTCCCCGACGGTGCTTGAGCGTCACGGCAGCACACCTGTTGCCAGACGCACCACCACCCTGTTGGCCGGTATCCGGGCTGACAGAACGACCTCCATCGCCTTCCCAGACGACTCGGTTGTCGTCCAGTGGCTGCGTGATGAAAGCTGAGTCGCCTGAACAATTCAGGCTTCTCGTCTGCTTACCGTTGCGGGGGCAGCGCAGGTTAGGTTCGTCCTTGTGGACTCGCCCTCCTGCTTCCCGTTGAACTGCGGCATGTGAACCACGCCGCGAGCACCAACGAAACAGAGTATAGCAGGCTGCCGAAATACCTGCGGGCCAATCTACCGCCACAACGTGAATCGCTCGGGGGCCAGTTTCGGCGTTTGCTCGGCGGCAACTGCACTTTGTCGGTACCGCCACTGGCAGTCCACTGCCCTTGATCAATTCGGCGCTCAAGACGGGATTTCTTGACGTGCCCTTGTGTTTTGGCAAGAAGGAATTCACTTGCGCTGCGTTACACGGCTCGGTGGAGCGCATGCGGGCTGGGACGGATTGCTGACTTGAGGGTGCCTTGGCGCATCAAGGCTCGCGTGGACAACCGCTCCCGGACCCTGCATCGAGGTGGTGCATCAACACAGGCGCCATGGAGCGCAAGATCTGCACCGGCAGGCCGGAGGTGAAGCGGTGGTCAGCCGCGTTCGGTCCCACCACGTAGGCGGTCACGCTGCCGAAGTGCCTTGGTCCCAGGTAAAAAACGAAGGTGGCCGTGCGGTTCAGGGCCAGGCCGCCGCGCCCTTTCACCACCACGCGGTTGTCGCCGGTGCCGGTCTTGCCACCGGGCGACAGGTCTGCTCCCGAGGCAGACTGGAAGCTGCCGGCGAGCCGCCGGGCCGTGCCCGCCTCCACCACTTCCGACAAAGCTTTTTTCAACGCCAGAGCCACCTCGGGCGCCATGACCCGCTCACCCACCACTGGTGTGGGCCGCAGTGCGGTCTCCCACGGCGTGCCCTGCGCAAAATGCAAGTCTGAAATGCGGTGCGTGGGACGGCGGATACCACCGTTGACGACGATGCCCATCAACTCGGCCAGCGCGGCGGGTCGGTCCCCGGAGCTGCCCAGGGCCGTGGCCAGCGAAGGCACCAGATGGCCGAAGGGGTAGCCAAGGCGAGCCCACCGCCGGTGGATATCTAGGAAAGCCTCCACCTCCATCATGGTGTAAATGCGTGCGTCCTGGGCGTCCTTGGCACGCGTGCGAAACAGCCAGCGGTAGACCGCTTGGCGCTCGGCGGCACTGGCGGCGATCGCCTCGCTTAGGGTAGCGTCGGGGTGTTGCAGGCGGAAGGCCACCAGCCAGAGTTCCAGCGGGTGCACCCGGGCCACATAACCGCGATCCGGTAGGTCCATGGTGTCGGGCGCGAAACGCTTGTACAGCACGGCCACACGGGGCGCAGTGGGGGCCTGGTCGCCCAGCTGCGCCGATAGATAAACACCCAGGGCGTCGGGCGATGCGGCGGGCTCCAAGTAACGGAACACTGCGGTCAGCCGGTCGGCGCCAGGGCGCAGCCCGTCGAGCAGCATGTCGCGCAGTTCGGCCGGGGTGCGGTTGTCGGTCTTGCGCCAGAAGCGGCGCAGGAAGGCCTGGCCTTCGCGGTCGGCAAGCAGTTCTGGCAGCAGTCGAGACTGCTCTGGAAGCCAGTGTGGCCACCAAAACCCACATATTGAATGTTTTGCATCGACTCATAGACGGAAAGACGGCTGTGGCGGAAGTCAAGGCGCCCCAGGCATTGAAGCTATCGACGGAGCCGCAGGCAAACGTCCTGCGATATGACACTTTGCGCACCGCACGAGTCAATGAGGAGGTCCGCCATGGCACATGATTTGGCAACGACCTCCATCGTCGCACTTCTTAAAAGCCTCAAGATGCATGGCATGGCCCACGCAGTTGCAGAGCTGGGTGAGCAAGGGGCGCCTGCATTCGAAGCGGCACAACCCATTCTTGCAAAACTGCTAAAGGCGGAAACGGCTGAGCGGGAAGTGCGTTCGATGGCTTATCAGATGAAGCTCGCTCGATTCCCTGCCTACCGAGATCTTGCCGGGTTTGACTTTGCACAGAGCGAGGTAAATGAGGCCATGGTCCGGCAACTGCACAGAGGTGACTTCCTTGACAAGGCATACAACGCTGTCCTGGTTGGAGGGCCTGGCACTGGGAAGACCCATCTGGCTACAGCTATCGGCGTCCAGGCCATCGAGAACCAACATCGCCGCGTTCGCTTCCTCTCGACCATTGAACTGGTCAATGCGTTGGAGGTCGAGAAGTCGAGTGGGAACGCGGGGCAGCTGGCAAATCGACTGATGCATGTCGACTTGGTCATTCTGGATGAGCTGGGCTACCTTCCCTTCAGCGAGTCAGGAGGGGCGCTGCTGTTTCACTTGCTGTCCAAGCTCTATGAGAGGACGAGCGTCGTGATCACCACGAACCTGAGCTTCGGTGAATGGTCCAGTGTCTTCGGTGATGCGAAGATGACGACGGCGCTTTTGGATCGACTGACGCACCGATGCCATATTCTGGAGACCGGAAACGACAGCTATCGGTTCAAAAATAGTTCAGCAGGCCCCAAGTCCGAAAAGGAGAAAACGAAGCACTTATCCACAACGTGAGCTGCTTTGCTCACACAAGCGGGTGGGTCAGCATTCGATGGAAATCTCGGGTCAGAGATCAGTGGAACTCAACAATCGATACTGTTCTTTAGTGCGTTTATCGGCTTTATTGGAGCAGATATGAAGCCGAAATATCTACTCACCCAAGACCGATGAGTTCAAAAACGTGACGCCTCCCCTGAATCCGGTCAGTTCAAAACTGGGATCGGGCAGGTCACGGCCTTGTTGACGGGCATCAGTTCAGTACCTGAGCGGTCCATGGCACTCGGTTCTGGCGCCGCAAATACTTACAGGTGCGAGCTTGACCAGACCGCTGGAGTCATTCAGGATTTTCTGTTGATACTTTGTGAGTATCTATTTGGCGGTGCCGGCGTCGATGCAGCGAGTTGAGAGGGGTTTCGAGGTCGTTCCCACAGTGACTGCAGCGAGCGTATGTGGCGGTGAGATATCCCCTGATTCAGGGGATATGTCTGTGGAAAACCATGCGCGCTTCGTCGCAGACCCTTATGCGGCGGGTGTATTAACGCAATGCCATCGAAATGTGCAATCGAGAGCTGCTGGAAGCACCTCAGGCATCCCGTTTAACCCGGCCGGCATGCCCCCCGCCCCGGGCAGACGCTTGAATAGGTCGCTATGCAAAACTGATCTCGTCAATGTGGAGATCGTCACGCGCAAGAAGGTCCACATGGTGCTCACGCAGCGCTTCGAGCGCGCGCCTCAGGATCTGGCCCACAACCTTGCCCACGAGTCTGAGCAGACTGAGATGGAGTTGGTCGAAAGAACATGTGATACGTTCCATAGCGGGCACCAAACCTCCTGCGCATGGCTCTGCCCCACATCTATCGCATGAGGTCTTATCTGGCCGAAGCGACATTGACATCGACGCCGGCGCCAGCCATCTTGTCACGTTGTACACATTGATCCATGGTCAGTAAGAAGCGAAACAAGCCATTTGTGCCACGGTGGAAACCCGCCACCAACACTTTCGAACTCGCCGCGACAAGAGCGGCCAAGATTGATCCAGCGACCCTCACCGGCTTGGCAGAGTCGCTGAAGCGGTCATGTGGCGACCTGACTGTCCCCGAGAAGTCAGCGATGTCGTGGCAGGATCTACGCTTGGCGGTGGTGGTCTCTCGACGGGTAGAGCGCATGGGCGTGGTGAAAGGGCTCACGTCCATATTGGATGCAGCCTTCGAGGCGTTGGAGTCGATTCGTGTGCGCTGCACGGTCACTGGCGCTTGGCGCTACTGCCAACCCAAGACTGAGGAGATCGCCGCGATCGTCGAGATGTGCGAAATTCATGCTTTTCAGCTGCGCCAGATCAGCAGCCGTGAGTTTGAACTGATCTTTCTGCAGTCACGAGAAGACTCCAAGCGGTTGCCCCAGATTCATTTCCTTGGTGAGCCCGCTGCGAAGGGGGGAGAAACGTCTAACAGCCCCTCAAGCCAAGACTAGAAATTCACATCCCCCTCTACATTCGCAGAGAGAGATTCTCGGTCGTTGACGGCTTGTGCATGCACGTTCCCACTTGCGGTTCCGCGCACTTGGGCAGTCCGATGCGGGCTACCAGGGTGTGGGCAAGCGTCGATGCGACAGATTGATTGACGTCGCGGGGCGCTCCAGGAGGAAAATCGTTAGCATGACCCAAAAAGCAAGTCGGCAGGAGGTGCCTCGCCCCGCTTCGCGGCTGCGGGATCGCGGCGTTTCATCCCGGGCACGCGCTGGAGAACCTGCTAAATCGGTTCGATCCAAAGCTGCACAGCGCAGAGTTGATGGCTTGGCGTCCTCTTGGGGTTGAGGAGTCGCCATGACCACGAAGGAGGAGCGCCGCGATGCGATGGCCCAGTCTCTTACGACACGTGGATTGCGGGCCATGAACCCACGCCACGATTTCTGGCGGACGCCGCGGCGGTGGTTGAGGGCACGATGACATATGACCAGGCCATTTGCGACAGCGCGGCAAGGGCGCGCTGTCGCAATGGATAGGAGCTGCCCCAAGTTTTCCAAGGCATAGAGAGCCGGTCGTGTGAGCTATCGGGAGGGGGCCGACTCCGCGTGGCCGACTGAATGCCCGCATAAAGTAAGCCATCCTTAGTGACTTTGACGCTTATGAGCTAAAACTGGCCGTATGCCGGCTTGACCTCCTATGGGGGTCATGTTTCTTGATCTGAGGCCTATAGTGGGTCATGGTTGCTTGCACGCGCCCCCTCATCCCCGTACTGACCGCCTGTGCACTGCTGCTGCCCCCCTCGACCAGCAGCAGCGAGAGCGTGCTGGTCAGCTTGGAAAAGTCCAGCACCGAGTTAGAACTCCGCATCATCATCCCTCAGTTCATACGCGTGCTGGAAAACAGCCACCCCGTGGTGCTGGACGCCGATGCCGATGGTGACTGGAGCGCCCAGCAGCGGCTGGTGGTGGTGTCCAACATG
>NZ_JBVPZC010000037.1:0-20495 GCF_055702805.1 Hydrogenophaga sp. LT287
GGCTCGGCCATCTGGCCGTCCTTGAGCCACTTGGTGGCTGTGTTGCGCGAGATACCGAGGCGCCTGCTGGCCTCGCGCACCGACACGTCCTGCCTCAGCACGAGGCGGCGTAACTTGCTCAATGTGCTCACGTTGATCACTCCTGCTCCTCCGTGCTGAAAAATTCAGCAGGATAGAGCGGCAACGTGGCTCAGATTTCAACGTGAACGCGTCCCGAAATGGCCCAGTTTTGGAAATGAATCAACACGCTGTCAACGCAAACCGTGGCGTTCTCGCATTACAACCACCTGTCGGCGCAACTGCCGATCGATGCAAAGACGGGCAACCTGGTTTCCGGCGGCGTTGCAGAGCAAGCCGAGCAGTGCTTGGCCAATATTAAAGCCATCGTGGAGAGCATCAACCACTCGATGGCCGACGTGGTCAAGGTCAATGTCTACCTGAAGAACCTTGCTGATGCCGATGCTGTCAATAGACTCTGTGCCACGCATTTTCAGAGCGCAGGACCGGCCAGTCGCTTCGTTGGTGTTTCGGAACTGCCTAAGGGCGCGTTGATCCAGATCGATGCCGTGGTTTCGAACGCTGAAGGAACGGCGCGATAAGCATTTCGCTACCCATAAAGTCGATGCCCGCTTGACCTTCAAGAGCCGTTCGGACTCGGACAACCGTCGGCTGCCCCAGTGGTGGCACCAGCGTCCCCCCAGCTTGGTCATCGACCCTGCGCCTGCCTCATAACAGGCGCCAAGATCCTCGACCCCGCTTGGTCCTAGGCGGGTGGTTGCAGAGGGATCTGGCGCACGCCCTAGAATGGGCCGCTTTAACCCACGAGTTTCACATGACCACTGCCAAGAAGCCAACCGCATTCAGCCGAGCCCTCACCCCCAGCGCCGAGCTGGCCGCTGTGATCGGTGCAACGCCGCAACCCCGCACCGAAGTGGTGAAGCTCATGTGGGAATACATCAAGGCCAACAACCTGCAGAACCCGGCAAACAAGCGCAACATCTTGGCGGACGCCAAGCTCAAGGCGGTGTTCGGCAAAGACGAAGTCACCATGTTTGAAATGACCGGGCTGGTGGGCAAGCACCTGAGCTAACCCACTACGGCGCCCGGCTCTCGGGCCAGGCGCTGTGCGGTGAGCCATAGGCGGCTCATGCGCACGGGTCTGCTACAGCAGCGCCCACCCAGCTCGACGGACCGCACCTCGCCGGTCCGGTCGCCAGCCTACAGGCGATTCCGTCGTCGCTTGAATCGCCTCACCTCAATCCCGCCTTCCTCAACCGGTAGCCAAACTGCCGCAGCGTGAGCCCCAGGCTTTGCGCGGCTTGGCTCTGGTTGCCGTGGTGGCGCAGCAGGGCGTCTTGCAGGGTTTGGGTGCTGTGTGAACGGGCACTTTGGTAGTCGCGCACGTGGCTTGCCAGCAGGGGCAAGCTGGGTGGCGGCTCGGCTGTGGCCAGCGGTGCCCAGGCTTCGGGCATGAAGCGTTCCAGCGCGGCGGCGCTGATGCCGGGGTGATCGGCCAGCAGCACCAGCCGCTCAATCAGGTTGCCCAGCTCGCGGATGTTGCCGGGCCAGTTGTGCGCTTCCAACCGGGCCAGCGCGTCGGGCGCCAGGTACACGTTGCGCTGGTGCGCCTGGTTGGCGCGGCTTACAAAATGCAGCGCCAGGGCGCGCACGTCTTCGCGGCGCTCGCGCAGGCTGGGCAGGCGAATGGGGATGACGTTGAGCCGGTAATACAGGTCTTGCCGGAAGCGCCCGGCCTGCACCTCGCGGGCCAGGTCGCGGTTGGTGGCGGCCACCAGCCGCACGTCGATGCGCAGTTCGCGTTGGCCGCCCAGGCGCACCAGCGTGCCTTCTTGCAGGGTGCGCAGCAGCTTGCTTTGCATGGGCAGTGGCAGTTCGCCAATTTCGTCCAGAAAAATGGTGCCGCCGTTGGCCTGCTCAAACCAGCCGGGGCGCGCGCTGTGGGCGCCCGTGAATGCACCGCGCTCGTGGCCAAAGAGTTCACTTTCAAACAGCGTTTCGGGAATGGCCGAACAGTTGACCTTGATGAAGGGCTGTACATGCCGGCCACTGGCCAGGTGCACGGCGCGGGCAAACAGCTCTTTGCCGGTGCCCGACTCGCCCAGCAGCAGCACCGTGGCTTGGGATTGCGACACCCTTTCCAGCTCGCCCAGCGCTTGCAGCAGCGCGGGCGAACGGCCAATGAGGCCGTAGCGCGCGGTGTGGGTGTCCAGCGCGCGGCTGAGCACTTCGTTGCGGGCTTCGAGCTGGCGGGTTTGCTCGGCCACCAGCTGTTCCAGCTGGAGCAGTTGCCCAGCCAGCGTGGCCAGCAGGCGCAGCACGGCCAGGTCGTCGTTCAGGTGGCGCTGGCGGCTGCGGATGCGGTGGCAGCCCAGCACGCCCACGGTGGCGCCGTTGATTTCAATGGGCAGCGCAAGGTAGGCCACGGTCTGCGGCGGCAGCTCGGCCCGCGCCACGGTGCGAAACAAAAACAGGGGTTCGGCGTCCACGTCTTGCACGATGGCGGGCAGCCCGCTGGCCAGCACCCGCCCGGTGATGCCTTCGCCCCAACGGAACACGCCGCGCGCCGCCTCGTCGGTGGTGAGGCCGTAAGCATGGCGCACCGAAGCCGTGCGCGGCTGGTCCGGCAACACCTCGTCAGCCAGCACCATGCGCCCCCGGTTCAGGCCCAGCAGCTCGCTCATGAGGTGCAGCATTTCGCGCAGCACAAACGCCGGCGCCAGGCTACGGCCCACGAGCTTCATCACCTCGCGCATGAGCAGGAGTTCCTGGGTGGGCCAGTCGGTGGCGGGGTCGCTGGCGTCGGAAAGTGGGCGGTGCGGTGGCATGGCTGTGTGGCGGTTGCGGGTACTGCAAGCAAACATCGCACCAGAGACGTGATGAACCACATGAAAGCAGGCTTTAAAACCCTGCCATCCAACGAAAGAAGGCTTTTACACGCGTGAGGCGGGCCCTGCTGAGCTGGTGGGGCTGCTGGCCGGGCGATCTTGAGAGGCTTGAGCGGCTACCTCACCCAAACGAGGTCAAGGCAGGTCTACCTAGCTGCTGAAGCACTCCATGAGCGCACAAGCCCCGCAGCAGAGTGCCACTGGGCCATGCTTTAAAATCAATCCCTCTCAAGGAGCGCTGCAGCGACCCACCGACCCGGTGGGCGTCAGGCTTGAGACACCGGGCGTCTACCGCCCCGCCGGTCCGTCCGGCCCCCAACGGCGCTCACCAGTTTCAGCCTGCAACCCTGGTGAGCCCCATGTCCGTTGATTCCACCTCGTCTTCTTCTTCGTCCGCCGTGGCCGTGCCGCCCATGCTGCTGTCTGGCCTGGAGCCGCTGCGCATTGGCACCGACAGCCTGTTTGTGAACGTGGGCGAGCGCACCAACGTCACCGGCTCCAAGGCGTTTGCTCGCATGATCCTGAACGGCGAATACGAGCAGGCGCTGGCCGTGGCGCGTCAGCAGGTGGAAAACGGTGCGCAGATCATCGACATCAACATGGACGAGGCCATGCTGGACAGCAAGGCCGCGATGGTGAAGTTCCTGAACCTGATCGCCGGCGAGCCCGACATTGCGCGTGTGCCGGTGATGGTGGACAGCTCGAAGTGGGACGTGATTGAAGCCGGCCTGCGCTGCGTGCAGGGCAAGGGCGTCGTCAACTCGATCAGCATGAAAGAGGGCGTGGACGAGTTCAAGCGCCAGGCCGGGCTGGTGAAGCGCTACGGCGCCGCTGCGGTGGTGATGGCCTTTGACGAAAAGGGCCAGGCTGACACCTACGAGCGCAAGGTGGAAATTTGCGAGCGCGCTTACCGCGTGCTGGTGGATGAAGTGGGTTTCCCGCCGGAAGACATCATCTTCGACCCCAACATCTTCGCCATCGCCACCGGCATTGAAGAGCACAACAACTACGCGGTCGATTTCATCAACGCCACGCGCTGGATCAAGCAGCACCTGCCGGGCGCCAAGGTGAGCGGCGGTGTGTCCAACGTGTCGTTCAGCTTTCGGGGCAACGACCCGGTGCGCGAGGCGATCCACACCGTCTTTCTGTACCACGCCATCAAAGCCGGCATGGACATGGGCATCGTCAACGCGGGCATGGTGGGCGTGTACGACGAGCTGGAGCCCGAGTTGCGGGAGCGCGTGGAAGACGTGGTGTTGAACCGCCGGCCTGATGCGGGCGAGCGCCTGGTGGAAGTGGCCGAAAACGCCAAGGGCGCGGCCAAGGACGACAGCAAGAAAAACGAGTGGCGCGGCCTGCCCATCCGCGAGCGGCTCACACACGCGCTGGTGCGCGGCATGAACGAGCACATCACCGAAGACACGGAAGAAATGTGGCGCCTGATTGAGGCCGCCGGCGGGCGCCCGCTGAACGTGATCGAGGGCCCGCTCATGGACGGCATGAACGTGGTGGGCGATCTGTTTGGCCAGGGCAAGATGTTTCTGCCGCAGGTGGTGAAAAGCGCGCGCGTGATGAAGCAGGCCGTGGCCCACTTGCTGCCCTACATCGAAGCCGAAAAGCTGGCGCTGCAGGCGGCCGGTGGCGACGTGAAAGCCAAGGGCAAGATTGTGATTGCCACCGTGAAGGGCGACGTGCACGACATCGGCAAAAACATCGTCACCGTGGTTTTGCAGTGCAACAACTTCGAGGTGGTGAACATGGGCGTGATGGTGCCCTGCCACGAGATCCTCGCCATGGCGAAGAAAGAGGGCGCAGACATCGTGGGCCTGTCGGGCCTGATCACGCCCAGCCTGGAAGAAATGCAGTACGTAGCCAGCGAGATGGAGAAAGACGCGCACTTTCGCGACGCGCAGATTCCACTGCTCATTGGTGGCGCCACCTGCAGCCGTGTGCACACCGCCGTGAAGATCGCGCCGCACTACAGCGGCCCGGTGGTGTATGTGCCCGACGCTTCGCGCAGCGTGAGCGTGGCGCAGGGTTTGCTGAGCGATCAGGCGGCCAAATACATCGCCGAACTCAACGCCGACTACGACAAGGTGCGCACCCAGCACGCCAACAAAAAGCAGGTGACGCTGTGGCCGCTGGCGCAGGCGCGCGCCAACAAAACGCCCATCAAGTGGGCGGGCTTCACACCCACCCAACCCAAGTTCATTGGCAAGCGCCAGTTCAAGAATTTCGACCTGGCCGAGATCGCCAAATTCATCGACTGGGCGCCGTTCTTTCAGACCTGGGACCTGGCCGGCCCGTACCCCGCCATCCTGGACGACGCCGTGGTGGGCGAGCAGGCCCGCAAGGTGTTTGCTGATGGGCAGGCCATGCTGAAGAAGATCATTGAAGGCCGCTGGCTCAGCGCCAATGGCGTGATCGGTCTGTACCCGGCCAACACGGTGAACGACGACGACATTGAGCTGTACACCGATGAGACCCGCAGCCAGGTGGCGCTGACCTGGCACGGCCTGCGCCAGCAAACCGAAAAGCAGATGGTGGAAGGCGTGATGCGCCCCAGCCGCTGCCTGGCCGATTTTGTGGCGCCCAAGGGCGCGGCCAACGACTACGTGGGCCTGTTCGCCGTGACCGCCGGGCTGGGCAGCGAAAAGAAAGAAAAGCAGTTTCTCGACGCGCACGACGACTACAGCGCCATTCTGTTCAAGTCGCTCGCAGACCGCCTGGCCGAAGCCTTTGCCGAGTGTTTGCACCACCGCGTGCGCACCGACCTGTGGGGTTACGCCGCGGGTGAGGCGCTGAGCAACGAAGAGCTCATCAAAGAAAAGTACCAGGGCATCCGCCCCGCACCGGGCTACCCGGCCTGCCCCGACCATTCGGTCAAGCGCGCCATGTTTGCGCTGTTGCAGTGCGACGACATTGGCATGGGTCTGACCGAAAGCCTGGCCATGACGCCGGCCGCCAGCGTGAGCGGTTTCTACCTGAGCCACCCCGACAGCACCTATTTCAACGTGGGCAAACTCGGCGAAGACCAGATGCAAGACCTGGCCGCGCGCAGCGGCGTGGCGGTGACCGATCTCAAGCGCTGGCTGGGCACCAACCTCTGAAGCCGCTCGTCCAGCCGGGTTGGCCGCCGACCTGACGGTGGGGGGTGGTGCAGGAAGCGCGTGCTACAAGGCCAGCACAGTGTTGGACTTGGGGTGATTCATGGCGGTGTGCGCGGCTTGCGGTGCCGAAAACAGGGACAAAGCCAAATTTTGCAAGGGGTGCGCCCAGGCGCTCGTGCCGCTCGCTGCGGCTGTGCCTGCGCCTGCGCCTGCGCCTGCGCCTGCGCCGGCGTCTAGAGGGCTGGCCTGCCCTGCGTGCCATGCGCTCAACCGGCGCTCCGCCACGGTGTGCAAGTCCTGCGAGGCCTCGCTGAGCCCGAGCCTGCCTGGTACAGCGGCCAGCACCGGTGTGGTGTTGGCTCGCCGCCGCTGGGGCTGGATCATCGGCCCGGCTTTGCTGGTTGCAATTGGTGCTGCCTGGTGGGTACAGGCACAGCACCCTGCTGCGCCCTATGTGCCGGTTGGGGCGCCTGTGGTGGCCCAGCCAGAGCCGACCGCAGGGCCACGGGTGCAGGTCACCATCACCGCCGCCCTAACGGTGCCAGCCGTTGCAGAAGCCCTGCTCCCGAGCGAAGTCCCGCCCCGCCCGGTACCCGTGAAAAAAGAACCCAAATCCGCCAAAGCTTCCAACCCGCGCGGTACTGCGCAGGCCGAACGACAGAGCCCGCCCGCTACCCCACAGCCGGAACCTGCCGCAACCCAGGCTGATGGATTGCCGCGACCATCGGCCCCAGGCGAATCGGACCGTTTGCCCGCAGTTACCGCATCGGTGGACCAGCAGTGTGCCGATCGCAGCAACTTCATCGCCCGGGACATCTGCCGCATTCGAGCCTGCAACGACGCCGCCCGGGCGGCCGACCCGGTCTGTGTCCGGTTCCGCCAGATGGAAGAGGCGAACCGCCAGAGGCAGCAGAACTAGACCGATACCTCGACCGCCATACCGTGCTCGCCACCTGGCGGCACTGTCACCACCTCGTCCGCCGCGTTGGCGGTTTCCACGCAGACGAAGCGCAGGTACGCGTCGTCCTTCAGGTCGGTCATGCCTGCAGCGATGGAGATCCAGGGGTTCCACATCACCGCCGTGCGGCTGCCCTGTGCGCTCAGGCGGGTGCGGCGCTGCAAAGCGTCATCAACGATCGTCAGTGCGGCGGGTACACCGGTGTAAATGCGGTCCACTTCGGCGGCGATGTGCACGGCACCCGTTTGCCGCTTCACCGCGCCGCCCGCGCCGGTGGCATTGTCGATGTAGCTGCAGCCCTCCAGCCCAGTCACTGCGGTGCGCGCTATGTCGCCTACCGCAAAGTAACTGTGCAGCGCCTGCGTGATCTGAAACGGCGCATCGCCCGTGTTGCGCGTGGTCAGCGCCAGCCGCAGCGTGGTGCCCACGGTGATTTGCAGCGTCAGCTCAAACGCGTGCGGCCACAGGGCGCGGGTGTCGGGCGTGTCCCGCAGGCCCAGCGTTACCTGCGTTTCGCCCGCTGGAGTGGCGTCCGTGTTCAGCACCGACCACAGCCGGGTACGCGCAAAACCATGGTTCGGCCGCCCCAGGCCCTGCGGGTCGGGGCCAAACCACGGCCAGCACACCGGCACACCCCCGCGTATGGCCTTGCCCGCCTCGTAGCTCGCCCGCTCGCTGAGGAACAGCACATCGGCCTCCGCGCCCACCGGTCGGTACGACAGCACCTGAGCGCCGTACAACGACACCACCGCCTCGGCGTGCGCGTTGCGCACCTGCAAAAAGGGCAGGCCACCAGGACCGCTGATGAAGGTCAGGTGATTGGCCAAGGCGTGTGTGGCGTTGAGATCTTCGAGCGTCATAAGAGCGTGCAGTGGGTTGGATAAGCCGGAGGTCGTTCATTTTCCGTGAGCACTTGGCCGTTGACCTGATGAGCCACGCGATTTGCCTCCATGGCAAGTCGATTTTCAGTAGCCGAACCCATTCTCTTGTCCCGCATGGCTTAGCGTCTGCGTGCCAAGGGTTGGTCATAGAAAGCCTGCCCACGGATGGAGGCCGGGACGACAAAAGGACGCGCGTGGGCGCTGCAGGGTCCAGATAGTGAATACGCGTTGATTAAAATCGGGGTATTGCGAACAGGCGTGTTGCTGTGCCATTTCGCATTCCATATAAAGATTCACGGAGTGAAAATGATTCGAAGCCTGGTACGCATGACGTCTTCCCTTTCGGTTTGCCTGGCTGGTTCCATGGCCCTTTTGGCTTTGCCTGTAATGGCTCAAAGAGGCCCGGTACCCGAACTGAAATACATGAGTCCAAAGTGCGCTTCGATGCTGGAAGCTCAGCGCACGGCTCCGAGTGTGATGCGCAATCAGCCTTCCTTTGCCGAGATGCGGCGGAACTACAACGATCAGTGTGCTGAGGACCAGTCGCAAGCGCAGCGGCGCTGGTACGCCGAAAAGCGCGAGACCGAGCAACTGAATGCCGAACAAGACTACGCGATGAAAAAACAGCAGTTGCTCAGCGCCAACGAGGTCAAACGCAAGTCGGATCAATGCATGGAGATGCGCAGTGCACTGGAATCCCGCAAGAAACGCACGAACCTGACCGAAGGCGAAAAGCGCGACCTGGGGTTGTTTGAAACCCGGTACCAAGAGCGCTGCAATTAAGCGCCCTGAAGGGACGTGTTCAATCCAGGCGACTGAACACGGTGGTGCTTTGATCCTGCTCGCGCAGGCTGAACGTTTCCTTCGTGACCGAAAGGACCGAATTGGCCTCGTGGTCTAAATGGTCGCCGGCCTTGAAAGTCCAGACGATGCGGTGGCCTTGGTAATGCCAGACACCGTATTGCAGCACCTCACCACTGTCGCGCCTGATTTCCCACTCACCGTTTTCGTACAGATGAATAGGAATGGTGGAGCGCGACGACTGCCATTTCCCGGCGAATGCTTTCTGGCTGAAGGCTTCGTCGCCCGAGCAGGCCGTCAGCGTGCCCGCTATGAACATGCACGCAAGTCCCAACCTGAGGCGGTTGGGGCGTATTCGCTGCGCACCAGGGTGTCTGCTCACGGTTTGTTCAGCGCCTTTCGCACCGCTTCCTCTTCTGAGCGCCGCAGCGCCGCCGATACCTCGTCGGCCCGGCGTTTGGTTTCCTGTTCGAAACGGAGCTGCTCCATCTCGGCCATCTGCTGCTTGCGTTGCGCCTCGCGCGCTTCAGCTTCCTTTCGCTGGTTCTCGCGAGACAACAGATCAGCCTCTTCGCGGCTGGCAGGGCGCACGCCATGTGTCTGGTAATACTCTTGCAGCACTGCTTTGTCTTCGGCCGAACGCTGGAGCGCACTGGGTGGATTCGTCACGGCCGCGCGCATGAACATCATTTGCAGCACCATGCCCATCACCGCCAACAGGCCAATGAATACCAGCGATTTGGTGAGCGACGACTTGAGGTTGGACAGCAACCACACCAACGTCGAAAGGCGCTCTTCCTTCGAAGCTTCGGTGCGGTGGGCATGGCGCGCCGTGGCTGCTTTCACGGGCGGCAGGTGGTTCATGAATCCACTCGGAGTTCCCAGCTGCTCCGGCTGCGCAGCGGCACTGGCGGCCAGGCTTTCTTGCCTTGCCTCGTCGTGTGCCAGCTTGGCGTCGTAAGCAAAGCGAGATGATGGGCTCGACAAGGTGTTGAGTGCGAGCTTCAGCGTCTGCATGTGCAGATCGAGGTCGGCTGCACTGAGTTTCGAGCGCTCGGCAATCAGTTTGTCCACTAGGCGGCCATGTGCTTGCTGGATGTCCTCAGTGGACGCGTGCCGGCTCACTTGCAGCCATTCGTAAAGAGACTTTTTGGCGGGCTTCACGGCGCTTTCTCGTTGAATGCGGGGCTTTAGATGTTACAGATTGTGCACGAGCGGACTGATTTCGCCTGGCACGGATCGGCCCCAGTCTGTCCTGCTAAAGCTGTGATTGCGCATGTTCATCGGTGGATCTGACGGTCCACTGTGTTCACCCCAGCCGCAGCGCCCGCCGGTACTGCACCGCTTCCGCCACGTGCCCTACGCCCACCGCATCGGCCCCGGCCAGGTCGGCAATGGTGCGGGCTACGCGCAGCGCGCGGTGGGTGCTGCGGGCGCTCCAGCCCAGGCGGGCGGCGGCGGTGTTCAGGAATTTGAGGGCGGCGGGCTCGGGGTGCACGTGTTCGTCCAGTGCCTGCCCGGCCAGCGCCTGGTTGGGCTGGCCCTGGCGGGCTTGGGCGCGCTCGCGGGCGGCTTGCACACGCTCGCGCACCGCGTCGCTTGGTTCGCCGGCCACGCCGTGCAGCAGGTCGTCGGCGGGCAGGGCGGGCACTTCCACGTGCAGGTCGATGCGGTCGAGCAGCGGGCCGCTGAGCTTGCTCTGGTAGCGGTTGATCTGGTCGGGCGTGCAGCGGCAGGCTTTGGTGGGGTGGCCCAGAAAACCGCAGGGGCAGGGGTTCATGGCGGCCACGAGCTGGAACCGCGCGGGGAACTCGCTTTGCATGGCCGCGCGCGAAATGCGGATGTGGCCGCTTTCCAGCGGCTCGCGCAGCGCCTCTAAAGCCGCACGGGGAAATTCCGGCAGTTCGTCCAAAAACAGCACGCCGTGGTGCGCCAGCGAAATTTCACCGGGGCGCGGTGGTGAGCCGCCGCCCACCAGGGCCACGGCGCTGGCGGTGTGGTGTGGCGCGCAGGTGGGGCGCTGGCCCCAGCGATCCAGGGCGAAGCGCCCGGCGAGCGACGCCACGGCGGCGGATTCGAGCGCTTCTTGTGTGCTCATGGGCGGCAGCAGGCCGGCGAAGCGCTGCGCCAGCATGCTTTTGCCCGAGCCCGGCGGGCCCATCATCAACAAGCTGTGGCCACCGGCGGCGGCAATTTCCAGGGCGCGTTTGGCAGCCACCTGGCCTTTCACGTCGGCCAGGTCGGCGTAGCTGGGCGCCTGGCCGAGCTGCGTGGGTGCCAGGCGCACCCAGCCGCCGTCGTCGGGCGGTGGCTCGCCGGGAGCGTTGGCGTTTTCGTGCAGAAAGTGGGCCACCACGTCAAGCAGGTGGCGGGCACGGTGCACCTGGGCTTGCGGCACCAGGGCGGCTTCTTCGGCGCTGCCCGGTGGCAGCACCAGCCGGGTTTGCGCGGCGGCTTCGGTGTCAGCGGCGCGGTGCAGCGCCAGGCTCATGGCCAGCGCGCCGCGCACCGGGCGCAGCTCACCGCCCAGCGACAGTTCACCGGCAAACTCCCAGCCCGCCAGCCGCGCGGCGTCCAGCTGGCCGCTGGCGGCCAAGATGCCCACGGCAATCGGCAGGTCAAACCGCCCAGAGTCTTTGGGCAGGTCGGCCGGCGCCAGGTTCACCGTGATGCGTTTGTTGGATGGAAATTCAAGCCCCGAATTGGCAATGGCCGAGCGCACGCGTTCGCGTGCTTCCTTCACCTCGGTATCGGCCAGGCCCACCAGGGTGAAGCTGGGCAGGCCGTTGGCCAGATGGACTTCAACCTGGACTGGCCGCGCTTCAAGACCCAGCAGTGCGCGGCTGTGCACCAACGACAGACTCATGTGAATTCCTCCCTGTTTCGGTGCATGACCCGGGTTGAACGGCCCCGAAGGCCCGTTTCCGGTATTGCACTGTTTTGGTGCGCACGTCTTTGGTGTGACACCCGCCGAGCGTGGCAAAGAGTTTTCATGATGGCACAGGGGCGGCCTTCGGCCTGCACACGTCTGGGGGATGGAGGTGCTTTTGCAACACATGGCGACCTGTTTTTGGCCACAGGCGTGCAAAGTTGGCACGGTCCATGCTTGGGTGTGAATGCAACCGAATCCAACCCGTGGTGTGGGCCAGCCGGCCTGATCACCCTCCTGATCTAGAAGAGGAATCACAGCATGAAAATGGTCTCCGCCATCATCAAGCCGTTCAAACTGGACGAAGTGCGCGAAGCGCTCTCCGGCATGGGCGTGCAAGGCATCACCGTTACCGAAGTCAAGGGCTTCGGCCGCCAGAAGGGCCACACCGAGCTGTACCGCGGCGCGGAATACGTGGTCGATTTCCTGCCCAAGGTCAAGATCGAGGCCGCTGTGTCCGACGACCTGGTGGACCGCGTGATCGAAGCCATCGAAGGTGCTGCACGCACCGGCAAGATCGGCGACGGCAAGATTTTCGTCACCTCGCTGGAACAGGTGGTTCGCATCCGCACCGGTGAAACCGGCAAAGAAGCGCTCTGATCACCGCCACAGTTCAAGAAAGATCACGGACATGAAAAAACTACTTGCAACCCTGTTGTTGGGCATGGGTCTGGCCTTTGGCGGTCTGAACGCCGTGGCCCAGACCACCGAAGCGCCGGCTGCGGTGACCGCACCGGCTGATGCAGCGTCGGCCGCTCCAGCCGAAGCCGCACCCGCTGCAGACGCCCCTGCCGTTGAAGCGCCCGCTGCTGCGGTGGCCGCTGAAGCGCCTGCCGCAGAAGAAGCCAAACCAACCGTCGACAAGGGCGATGTGGCCTGGATGATGATTTCCACCGTGCTGGTGATTTTGATGGTCATCCCCGGCCTGGCGCTGTTTTATGGCGGCCTGGTGCGCAGCAAAAACATGCTGTCGGTGCTGATGCAGGTGATGGTGGTGTTCTCGCTGATCACGGTGCTGTGGGCCATGTACGGCTACAGCCTGGCGTTTGGCGGCGAAGGCCTGATCATCGGCAACCTTGACAAGGTGTTCCTGATGGGCGTCACCATGGATTCGCTGGCCGCCACGTTCACCCCCGGTGTGGCCATCCCCGAGTTCATCTTCATTGCCTTCCAGGCCACGTTTGCCGGCATCACCTGCGCGCTGATCGTGGGCTCGTTTGCCGAGCGCATGAAGTTCAGCGCGGTGCTGCTGTTCTCGGCCATCTGGTTCACCTTCAGCTACCTGCCAATTGCCCACATGGTGTGGGGCACGGGCGGTTACCTGCTGGACAAAGGCGCGTTGGACTTCGCTGGCGGCACCGTGGTGCACATCAACGCGGCCATGGCTGGCCTGGTGGGTGCTTACATGCTGGGCAAGCGCATTGGCTACGGCAAAGAATCCATGGCGCCTCACAGCCTGACGCTGACCATGGTCGGTGCCTCACTGCTGTGGGTGGGCTGGTTCGGTTTCAACGCCGGTTCCAACCTCGAATCCAACGGTGGCGCCACCCTGGCCTTCATCAACACCCTGGTGGCCACCGCCGCTGCGGTGCTGGCCTGGTGCATCGGTGAAGCGCTGGGCAAGGGCAAAGCGTCCATGCTGGGTGCGGCTTCGGGTGCGGTGGCTGGCCTGGTTGCCATCACCCCGGCCTGCGGTTCGGTGGGCCCCATGGGCGCCATCATCATCGGTCTGGTGTCTGGCTTCGCCTGCCTCTGGGGCGTGTCGGGTCTCAAGAAAATGCTGGGCGCTGACGACTCGCTGGACGTGTTCGGTGTGCACGGCGTGGGCGGTATCGTGGGTGCCTTGCTGGTGGGTGTGTTTGCAGCACCTTCCCTTGGCGGCACGGGCGCTGAAGACTTCTCTATCGCCGGTCAGCTGTTCATTCAGGCCGAAGGTGTGGTCATCACCATGGTGTGGTCCGCTGTGGTCGCCTTTGTGGCCTACAAGATTGTGGACATGATGGTCGGTTTGCGTGTGTCGGAAGAAGCCGAACGCGAAGGCCTGGACATCACGTCCCACGGCGAAACCGCCTACAACCGCTGAGCGGTTCAGGGGGGCGCAACAAACTTCACAGGCTGTTGCCACCCCGTTGTTTCTGAGTGTCTCCTTTGGATGTTGAACCCGCGTTGCCGCAAGGCACGCGGGTTTTTTTTCGGGTTTTGCAAACTCGCGCCGTAAGATGGTTTCCGTCACACACCGCCCCAACCCAACGGGGCATGCTCAGGAGGAAACCATGTTCAAGCTTGTTTCGCGTGCCGCGCCTTGGCGGCCTTTTTTGTTCGCCGTGGTGCTTTGTGGCGCCGCACTGCCCACGCTGGCTGCGGGCAACACCACCGCCAAAGAAGCCCCGCGCAAGCCGGCCAAGGTCACCTTTGTTGACGCGCCGTCCAGTGAAAAGCCGGCTGCGCGCAAGCAGCGGCTCAAGCGCGAGTGCAAAGGCCGGCCCAACGCAGGCATGTGCCTGGGCCACACGCGCTGACGTTTTCAACTTTACTTATCGACGTGTTTGGCTGAAGTGACGTTTACCTCAGCAGTGTTTCAAGCCGATGCTTGTGCGCCACCCACTTCGGACAAACCTCCGTCAGCAAATCGAAGAAGGCGCGCGAGTGGTCGGGGTGGATCGCATGGCACAACTCATGAAAAATCACGTAGCTGATACACGTGCCGGGGGCCTGCACCAACGCCGAGTGCAATGTCATGGAGCCGCTGGGCGACAGGCTGCCCCAGCGTTTGGCCAAACGTTGAACACGCAGGTGCGGCATATCGAGGTGGTTGAAGCGATAGTGCCCATGGCAGTGTTTCAATGCCCGTAAGAACACCGCTTTGGCTTGCTGGTGCCGCCACCGCTGAACGGTGCTTTCGATGACCTCTGGGTGATGGCGGTCGCCAGGCTCCACCGTCACCACCATGTCCGAGCCGCGAAGTTGAACCCCTGGCGTTGGTCCCGCTTCCATCTGCAACTTGTAGCGGCGGCCCAGGTGCAGGTGCGACTCGCCTGGCACCCAGGCACGGGTCGGCGTGCGTGGGTCAAACTGCAGAAAGAACGCCCGTTGTTCTGCAATCCAGCGCTGGCGCTTGAGCAGCAAGGCGTCGATGCGTGTCCCGTCGCAGCCCTCGGGTGCGCGCACAAAAACCTCACCCGACGGGTGCACCTCCAGCGCCAGTGTCTTGCGCCGAAGCCCCGTCCGGATCACCTGTACGCGGTCCAGCACATCAGCCATTGATGCCCCGCGCCCTGGCCAGGTTCAATGCCTGGTCAATGATCGCGTCCATCTGCACCGCGGAGAGCTTCACCCCGCGGTCGTCCCCCACCACGTCGTAGAGAAAGTGGTCCAGGCCGATGCGTGTCTGGTTCATGGCGTCCAGGTTGCGCCAGTAGTCCACCACATGGTGCGCAGCCAGGGCGTTCAGCACGGCCAGCGCAATGTCTTCGGCCAGCTCTGCGCTTGTGGCCAGATCGGGAATCCCGTCCAGCACCCGCTTGACCGTTCCGTACACAGCCAGGCCGTGGTCGTTGCCACGCAGCCCGGGCGGCACGTCATCCCGAGGGCGGCTCATCACGGCATCCCGCGCTTCTTGCGCACGCTGCAGGTAGGTCAGCTCGTTGATACGGCGGGCGCGGTAGTCGTCAATCGCCTGCTGAATCAGCCGGGAAAATTTCTCATAATAGGCCGGGTCCACCTTGATGCGCTCTTCAATCACCCGCTTGGTGTTGAAGGCGATGATGTCGGCCTGCGAGGCCGGCGTGGTCGCCTCCTGATCGTCAATGGTCTTGCGCAGCGAGGCGTTGTCCAGGATGTTCACCGCCGAGCGCAGCACCAGCACATCGCTGGCCTGCAAGTGCGTGTTGAGCAGCTTGCGAATGCGTGGCTCATAGTCGCGTTTGAAGTCCACCGCGTCGGCAAAGCGCAGCTGCGCCGCCTGTTTGAGCTTCGCAAAACGCAGCATGTCGGCTTTGTAGCGGTCGATCTGCTCCACCGGTGTGGTCATCAGAAAACGCTCGCTCGACAAGGCCAGTTGCAGCAAACGGCCCAACGCGGACAGGCGCTCGTAAAAGTCGTGACGCACGTCGTCGTCGCGCAGCTCGTCCAGGTAGGCGTTGGTGTCGTGCCGGTTGCCCACGCGGCGGAAAATTTCCAGCAGGTGCGCATGGGCGTCGGGCAACTGGGCCACCTCGGTCTGAATGTTCACCAGCATGCCCGTGAGGTCGCCTTCCTCAAACCCCGCCAGCGCCTGGTAGCTGGAAATCGCCTTGTCCAACTCTTGCAGCACACCGGCGTAGTCCACGATCTGGCCGAAGTCCTTTTCCACCGTCGCCACCGGCTCGTCTTCGCCGCCCGACTCTTCAATCGGCGCCTCATACAGCCGGTTCACCCGCGCAATGGCCTGCAGCAGCGTGTGCTCGTGCAGCTCGCGGGTCAAGTACAGCACCCGGTTGCGCGGTGCGTCAAAGCCAGTGAGCAGCTTGTCTTTCACGATCAGAAGCTCCGGTGCCTCGCCGTGTTTGAACGAGCTGATCAGCCGCTTGTTGTATTCCTCCTCGTTGCCGTGGCGCTGCATCATCTTGTCCCAGAAGCGGTGCACGGCTTCCGTGGGCTCGTCGTCCTCACCGTCGCTGCTGGCGCGCCCGTTCGGGCCGGAGATCAGCACCTCGCAACTCACCTGGCCAATCTCGTCGATGTACTCCTTGAGCCGGACCGCCGCTGCCCGGCTGGCCGCCACCACCTGCCCCTTGAACGGCGTGCCCTGCCAGGTGCTGCGAAAGTGTTCGCTGATGTCAAACGCCAGCATGTACAGGTAGGGGTCGGCCTGCTGCAGCATCTTCTCGCGCGAGTATTTGCGCTTCAGGTCGGCGCGCTGCGCGTCGTTCAGGCCGGCGGTGTGCCGCTCAAACCACTTGTCGATCGCTTCCTGGTTCTGCTCCACATCCACCAGGCGGCTCTCATAGAGCAGCTTCACCACCGCACCGTCGCGCACCGCTTCGTCCATGGTGTAGCTGTCGATTAGCCCGCCAAAGCGGCCCAGCGTGTTGCGCTCGCGCCGGGTCACTGGCGTGCCGGTGAAGCCGATGTAGCAGGCGTTGGGCATCAGCAGCCGCATCTTGGCCGCCAGGGTGCCGAAGTTGGTGCGGTGGCCCTCATCCACCAACACGAACACATCGGGCGAATCCACCGCAAAGCGCCGGGCGATCTGGCTCACCCGCTCAAACTTCTGGATCAGCGTGGTGATCACCTGCGCGCGCGGGCTCTTCACCAGCGCGAGCAGGTCGCGCGCCGAGGTGGCGCGCTGCGGCTCCAGGCCGCAGGTCTTGAACGTGCCCTCGATCTGCTTGTCCAGGTCGTCGCGGTCCGTCACCAGCACGATGCGCGGGTTCAACACCCCCGGCAGCAGCGCCAGCCGCCGCGCCAGCATCACCATGGTGAGCGACTTGCCCGAGCCCTGCGTGTGCCACACCACGCCGCCCGTGCGGCGGCGCGCGCCGCTGTCGGTGGTTTCCCAATGGTTGATGCGGTCCACGATGCGCTCGATGGCGCGCACCTGCTGGTAACGCGCCAGCTTGCGCGTGCCGCCATCAAACACCGTGTAGTGAAAGATCAGGCGCAGCAAGCGCTGCGGCTCCAGCAGCGCGGCCACTGCACGGTCCTGGTCGGTCACGCTGCGGGCAACCAGGTACTCGGCCGGTTCTTCCGCCACGCCGGGCACCGTGCGCGCGCCACTCAGGCGCTGCACCAGTTCAAACAAATCGGCGCGCACCCCGTCGGGCAGCGGCTGCGCCAGCAGCACGGCCACCGAAGCGTCGCTCACCGTGTCGTCGCGCCAGGCCGACCAGAAGCGCCCCGGGCTGCCCACCGTGCCCACGCGCGCCGTCTGCCCGTTCAAGGCCAGCAACACCTGCGCCATCACAAACAGGTGCGGCGCCTGGCTCTCGCCCTGGTAGCCCACCAGCTGCGCCACCCCCTGCGCCACGTCAACCCCCGGCGCCTTGCACTCGATCAGCCCCAGCGGGATGCCGTTGACGAACAGCGCCAGATCGCAGCGTATTGTGTTCTGGCTGCGCGTGCGCTGCACCACGAACTCGGGCGACACCTGAAACGTGTTGTCCAGCGGGTGCTGCCAGTCGATGTAGCGCAGTGAGCGCCCGCGCGAGTCGCCGTCGATCGTCTGCTCCAGGCTGGTGCCCAGGGTGATCAGGTCGTACAGCGCCTCGTTGGTGCGCTGCAGCCCGTTGTAGGGCAGGCTTTTGAGGCGCTGGATGGCGGCGCTCAGGTTTTCTTCGGTGAACAGGTGTTCGCCGGTGGTGGTGTGGATGCGGTTGAAGCGCTTGAGCGCGTCGCGCAACACCTCGTCCAGCACAACCTGGCCCAACCGGGGGCCGCGCAGCTGCCGCGCCTGCGCCGGGCTCAGGTACTGCCAGCCCATGGCCAGCAGCAACTGCAAGGCGGGCGCCTGGCTGGCCATGACCTCGCTGGGGTCGAAGTCCGGGTCGGGCGGCGGGCTGGTGGCCTGGGCGCTGGTCATGGGCGTTCTCCGGCGAGCAGTTGTTGCATCAGGGCGCGCTTTTGGTGTTGCAGGGCGGCGAGCTGTTGCCGTTGCAACTGCAATGCTTGATCGGCGGCGTTCAGCACGTGGGCGATTGCTGCTTGTTCTTCTGGCGGCGGCAGGTTCAGTTGCAGCTTGAAGAAGTCGGTGCTCGTCACGTTCAGCAGCCCGTGGCTGCGGGCGCCTTCATGGGCGATGGCGCGCAACTGCCGGTTGAGCAGGCCGCCCTCGAAAACCGCGGTGAGAAAGTCGGTATCGGTCTGTGTCGTGTCGGCGATCCCGAAACACAGGCACAGCGTGGACACAATGCCTTCGTCAAACCGGTCCAGCCGCTTGATGGCCCCAAAAGGGTAGCCCGCTGCGGCGCTGCGGTTGTAGGCAAATTCCCCACGCTGGATCAGCAGGTAGTGCTCGTTTTCTGCGGCTGCCATCTGCTTGGCGAAGTAGCTGCCTTGCTCCACCATCCCGCGCTGAGCCGACACGGTCAATGCTCGGGTGCAGCTATCGACGTTCTTGCGCGTCACGCGCGTCAGGAACGTGCCCAGGCGTTGAGGCTTCCAACTGCCCTTGAACCCTTTGAGTCGCTTGTGCCCGGTCAGCAGGTGCTGCATCAGGCCTTGTTTGCGCTTGTTCAAGCTTTCCAAGAGGGCGGCCTGCAGCGACAGAGCGGTATTCCACGTGGTGGCGACCTTGACGATCTCAGCGCGCGCGGCCTTGCTCAACAAAGGAATGGGGATTTCCTTGATCAGCGTGGTGTTCAAGTTGTCCTGACCACCAGTGTTGCTGAGCTGGCGGATGCGGGTGTAGCTGGCTTCCAGTGCATGGAAAAGAAACGTGGTCTCTACGCTGCCATCGATGGGCTGAATCGTGGCGCACGCCTGATTGGTCGCGGCCTCAATGCCCAGCATGCCGACCTTGCCGCGCGTGACGCCCTGGCCGTACATCGCCATCAGTAAGGTGCCGGTCGGCAGCAGTTTGGCGGCGGATGCGGCCAGACCCTCTTCGGTCAGGTAGTCGGTGGCGTTCTGGATGACATTGAAATCGATTTCACCCGTTCCTACCCACGGGATGCTGCCACCCCAGTATTCGGATGTGCTGCGGTCAGGTGTGCCACCTGTGCTGACTTGGGCGATTTTCCCGAGGGGTATCGTCTTCACAGGCGATGTCTCCATGAAGGAAGACCCGCGTGGAACGTGGCTTCCAGGGCAACTGTTAAGTGTTGTTTAACAGTTGCCCGTTTTTGAAACGCTTTCATGGCTTCTTCCTGGGCGCTGCCACCTGCTTGGTTTTTTCTCGTTCGATCTGCTGAATGCTTTTGTCCGGCACCGGCAGTTGTTCGGGCAGGGTACCGCCCAGTTCCTTGATGGTCTGGCGCACCTTGGCGCCCACGGCGTGGTGGGTTTTGTTGGCCTGGGCTTTCCCTTGCACGCCTTCGCGTTTGAGCTTTTCTTCGGTTTGCGTGGCGCGAAAGAGGTTGGCCGCGAGTTCGGTGCTGCCCATGTGGTCGAGGATCTTGTGGCTTTTCTTCAGCCCTTTGTGGGCGTGAATGTCTTTGGCGCCCAGGCCACCGTACAGACCCTTGTAGCCATGGTCTTGGAACACGGCGTAGTCCAGCGGTGTTTCCACGCCCGCGCCTTTGGCGGCGGCGCTCAGGGCTTTGTTGTGTCCGGCCAGTTCGTTGCGGATGGCCAGGCGCCGCTC
This sequence comes from Hydrogenophaga sp. LT287, assembly GCF_055702805.1. Lineage (NCBI taxonomy): Bacteria > Pseudomonadati > Pseudomonadota > Betaproteobacteria > Burkholderiales > Comamonadaceae > Hydrogenophaga > Hydrogenophaga sp. LT287. Next base: position 19,867 of record NZ_JBVPZC010000037.1, read on the forward strand.
GTCTTCGCTCAGGTGCTGGAACTGCGCCGCGTCGTTGAGCTCCTGGCGGCGGGTCTGCACGGCGAAGTAGGTCTGGCCATGCGCGATGACGGGTTTGCTCGGGTCGCCGTTCTGCACGATGAGGTAGCAGGCGTAGCGCGAGAGTTCGATGTCTTCGACGGGGCGCTGGGCGCCGGAGCCAATGTCGACCATTTTGCGGACATCCGCAAAATGGTCTGCGATCGGGAGACCGCTCTGGAGGCAAGCCTCACGGGCCTTCTCGATCACGGGCAGGAAATTGCGGTATTGCGGGTAGTCCAGCACCCGCGCCAGTTCGCGGGCCAGCCAGTATTCAGCACCTTCCGCGCTGGTGTGGCGGATGCCTTCGAACACGTTGCGCGGTGCGTTGGGTTGCAAGGGTTTGTTCACAGTCCCAGCTCCTTGAGGTGTTGTTTCATCTTCAGACGCACGGCGCTGAGGGCTTCTTCCAGGCGGTCAATCTCGGCTTCCGTGGCTTTCAGGTTGTTGATTCATCAGTACAACTGAGCCAGTGATCACGTCGAATACTGAGCCACCGGGTTGATGGGTTTTTTGGCTATTCGGTTGTGGATAAGTCTATAGGGTCCGCTGGTTTTCGATCTCCTTTCTGA
>NZ_JBVPZC010000038.1:0-17830 GCF_055702805.1 Hydrogenophaga sp. LT287
ACCAGGGAGACGTGGGCATGGTGCTCAATCACGTCGCTCACCCAGATCTATTTGGCGCGGCTTACCGTACCCAGCGATTGGTGATATTCGGCAACACCCAACACCCACTCGCGCAACGGGCCACTCTCAAACTGCGTGATCTGCAGGGTCAGAGGTTCGTCATCCGAGAGGAAGGATCGACGACCAGACGCGTGTTTGAACAAGAACTAAAGGAGCGAGGCGTCGAGGTGCAGGTGGCTCTGGAGATGGGCAGCCGCGAGTCCGTTCGAGAGGCGGTGGCGGAGGGGCTGGGCCTAGGCGTCGTGGCGGAAACAGCCTACAGGCCGGATCCTCGCCTTGTTAAGTTAACTATTTCAGACACCAGCATGGCGACACAGGTGCACTTCATCTGTAGAAAGGAGCGGCATCAAGCTCCACTGATCTCGATCTTCCTGGGTTTGGCGCATAGCGTAAGTCAGAAAATTGCCTAGGTATGGAACTTGGATTCCATGCAGCCGTGGGGCATGGTCCGTGCATCCACCTCTGCATCCAGCTTCGCGCCATCCTTCTCCACAAACAAAACATTCTTGGCCGCTGGGTTCATCACTGGATCTGTTGAAAGCGCTTGCTGATGCTTGAGTAGCTCGTTCAACGACTTCCTAATATTTGATACAGCAGGTTCTGGCTGGATTCGCCCCAGGTACACGTCTACACGCCTCACCGCCTCCTTGGGCGTATTTAGTACCACCTTAGCGGGTATGCGCAGCACCTTATAGCCCTTCGCCACCATAGCTGCATCGCGCACTCTGTCGCGCTCCACCGCCTCGGGAGATGAATGCCAAGCGGCACCGTCGATCTCAATGATGAAAGTCCGGTTGGCAACGAAGTCCAAGCGATAGTTATCGACCTTCACTTGCATGTCTAAACGGATGTCGGCGTGCGCGATTCCACCTACGTGCTTGACGGCCTGCTGTACCACGAGTCCGACCTGCGCATCGAGGAACATTACACGGACACGGCGGGCTTCACCGATCACGTCTTTGCCTTGATGCACCTGCTGGGCTTCCGCTTCGCACCGCGCATCCGAGACCTGGGCGACACCAAGCTCTACACCCCGAAAGGCGAAGCCGCCTATGACGCGCTGAAACCGATGATCGGCGGCACTCTCAACATCAAGCACGTCCGCGCCCATTGGGACGAAATTCTGCGCCTGGCCACCTCGATCAAGCAAGGCACGGTGACGGCCTCGCTGATGCTTAGGAAACTCGGCAGCTATCCGCGCCAAAACGGCCTGGCTGTCGCCCTGCGTGAGCTGGGGCGCATCGAGCGGACGTTGTTCATCCTGGGCTGGTTGCAAAGCGTTGAGCTGCGCCGCCGCGTCCATGCCGGGCTGAATAAAGGCGAAGCACGCAATGCACTGGCCCGCGCCGTGTTCTTCAACCGGCTGGGCGAAATCCGCGACAGCAGCTTTGAGCAGCAGCGCTACCGGGCCAGCGGCCTCAATCTGGTGACGGCGGCTGTCGTGCTGTGGAACACGGTCTACCTGGAGCGCGCAGCGCATGCGTTGCGTAGCAACGGCCATGCCGTCGATGAAACGCTATTGCAGTACCTGTCGCCGTTGGGCTGGGAACACATCAATCTGACCGGCGATTACCTCTGGCGCAGCAGCGCCAAGATCGGCGCGGGCAAGTTCAGGCCGTTGCGACCTCTGCAATCGGCTTAACGTGCTTTATTCTCCGTTTTCTGAGACGACCCCATCCAAGGCCGACCGATCCCTGCCCGGGGGCCAGGTGTGACTTCCAACGATCAACCCGACTGGCGCCGCACTTAAACGGCAGGTTTCCAGGTTGCCCTCGACTGCCGCACAAAACTGCGGACGACTGTTTGCTTTACCCCTCGGCACGCAACTGTCCAATGTGTTACGTTATAAGGTTATGGCAAAAAAACCAAAAGACATAACGCCACGATTCGGGATCGGGGAGTGGTTCGGCTTCAATCTGACGCAGCTTTCCGGGGAGGAACGCCGCCAGCTTGCCGCCGAAGTCCTCAAGCCGAAGAAAGAGCGAACCCCACAACCCTGCCCCTTTCAGGCGCGCAAAACAGGCGCTGTCTGCTCCAAGGATGGCGGGGTGTGTTCGCTCCGGCTCTACTCCTACAACACACACCCAGACAACGGCCGGGCGGTCGGTGTCCCTGTTGAGGGCAAGCAAGGCGACCTCCGCGCCACCTGCCCCTATCGCTTCCACGATGAACTCGACGTGTTCAAGTGGGTAGGCGAAACCATCCTTGGCGACCCTGACCCGCTGCTGGTCGGTGAAGTCGGCTTCCTCGAAGCCGGGGCATCGACCGACAGCGAAGGCGGCGATGACGTGGGCCGAATCGACATGGTTCTGGTCAGCTCCAAGACGCCCAAGGAAGCCCCGATGAATTGGGCTGCCCTTGAGATTCAGGCCGTCTATTTCAGCGGTAACGCCATGAAGGGCGAGTTTGAAGCCTTCAACGACGACGCCGTGGATTGGGTCATTTTCCCGGCCGGTCGTCGTCGCCCGGACTACCGCAGCAGCGGCCCCAAGCGCTTGATGCCGCAGCTTCAAATCAAAGTCCCCACGCTGCGCCGTTGGGGCAAGAAGATGGCCGTGGTCGTTGATCGCGCCTTCTTCGATTCCATCGGTGAGATGGACAACGTGGCCGACATATCCAATGCTGACATTGCATGGTTTATCGTCCGCTTTGAAGAGGTCGAAGGCCAGAAGCGCACGCGCATCGTGCGGGATGAAGTCCGCTACACCACGCTTGAGCGCTCGGTGGAAGGGCTGACGGGTGGCAAGCCGGTTCCTCTGCCGGTGTTTGAGACTCGCATCACTGACAAGATCGTTCACCCGGTGCCCATCACTGAGCCGGTCGAGGACGGTCTGCCGCTTGAGAACGGCAACGGCTCCGACGCCGCAAAATGACCACAAGTTGCTTGTTTGACAAGACCGTGAACATTCACGGGTCTTGACGCGCCTATACGTCCTTGTTACGCTCCGTGAATGTTCACGGAGAAAATAACAATGACAACCGACGCCACTGCATTACAACGGCAGAACCGCCGCATCGAACGCCTGAAAGAGCAAGGCGTCACCCGCGCCACGGTACTGGTTCACAGCGAATGCAAACCGGCCCTTGAAGGGCTGCGGCATCACTTCGTTGACCCCGACAAAGCGCAGGCGCTGGCCTCACTGGTTGAACAACTCCACGACAAGAAAGCCCCGACGAACGTTGCGCAGGTTCGCCAGCTCAGTCCGTTCCGCTATCCGGGCGGCAAGACGTGGCTTGTCCCAGAGGTGCGCAAGTGGCTGACGGCATCCAAGATCACGCCATCGGTGTTTGTGGAACCCTTCGCGGGTGGAGCAATGGCGGGCCTGTCGGCCGCCGCTGAGGGTTTGGCCGAACACGTCTTTCTGGGCGAACTGGACGACGATGTGGCCGCTGTCTGGCAAACCATCTTCCACGGCAAGCCCGCTGACGTGAAGTGGCTTTGCAAGCAGATCATCGACTTCGATGTGAACCTTGAGAACGTCCGGGAGATCCTCGACGGCAACCCCAAGAGCATTCGCGGCCGGGCCTTCCGAACCATCGTCAAAAACCGGATGCAGCGCGGCGGCATCATGGCCGCAGGCGCTGGCCTCGTTAAGACCGGAGAGGCCGGGCGCGGCCTCAATTCGCGCTGGTATCCCGAAACGCTGGCCCGTCGCATCGAAGCCTTGCAGGCCATGCGCGATCGGATCACCTTCGAGCAGGCCGACGCCTTCGAGGTGGTGCAGCGCTACGCTGATGATGCCAATGCGTTCTTCTTCGTTGATCCGCCGTACACCGCAGGCGGCAAGAAGGCCGGGGCACGGCTCTACACCCACAACGAAATCGACCATGAAGGGCTGTTCGCGCTCATGGCCTCGGTGCGTGGTTCAGTGATGCTGACCTATGACGACGCGCCCGAAGTGCGCTCGATGGCAGAGCGTCACGGCTTCCGCGTTGAGCCGGTGCCGATGAAGAACACCCACCATGAAGTCATCCGCGAGCTGTTGATCTTGAAGCCCTAGTTGTAGCGAATGGTGTGCAGTCGCGCCGAGCGATGTTCAGTCTGATTCAGCGATGGAAATCACACCAGGTCTGCCGAAGATCCACCCGCGCCCTGTGGGCGGCTTGTGGACAAATCGGCTCACCGTGACACTTGGGGGGCGTTCATTGACACTTGGGGGGCAGAGTACCCCGGCGCACTGCAGACACTTGAGGGGCAAACGTCGGTTTTCAGCCTGGCCAGGCGTGGCCAAGTGCCTGCAAGCGCTCGCCGCGGTCAAGTTATGCACAGGAACTGTGCATAAGCCTGTGGAAAAGCCCGATTTCTATAGACACTTGAGGGGCGCAACCCTAGACACTTGGGGGGCGGCTTCGTTGACACTTGTGGGGCCAACTACAGACATTTGAGGGGCGCACCCTAGACACTTGAGGGGCAGCGGTTTTGCTTTTTTCTTGGCGTATCAACGACTTACGGCATGTTTTCCGATGCGCTAACCGCTTTATAACCACTTTTTAAACCAAATTTTATAAACCGTAGTTATTAACCTGCGTGCTTAAAAAGCACGCGCCGAAGGGGGGAGACCCCCCTTCTCGATCCCACCCGGCCGCAAGCGGCCTCCCATCCCCCCAGGGGCTGCGCCCCTCGGCCTTCGGCCTCACCTGCATTCGAGCTGCGCCTAACGGCGCAGAGGGCTACCAAACAGGCGCAAGCGCCTGCAACAGCCCTAATTTCGTCTCTAGGTCGCTGCGCTATGCCCAAAGGGGCTGCGCCCCTCTGGACTCCTGCAACTCTCCATGCAGCTCAACCATCGCGGCCACGATGGAAGGACCGCGCAGCGCAACGGCCGCAAGGTTTTACTCCAAGGGGAAAAGGGCCGGCGACCGTTAGTCGGATTGCTGGGAGAAGTGGCCCCTCAAGTGTCAAAGAAACGCGGGTACGGGTTGACGGAATAGGGCATTTTGCCCTATAATTGATGGCAAGGCCGGGCGCTTCGCCCAGGTCAACAACCGGAGCATTTCCGATGAGCAAGACTTTGAAAGTGGCCGCCTTTCGTGCCGAAGCCGATCACCTGTTTCGACTGGCGAACGTCGATTACCACGCCTGCGTCGGTGCCCACGAGCTGGACAACTGGCGAGCCGTCGCCGGCCGCGTGCTGGCCGAGGTCGAGCACTGCGAATGCAAGCGCGCCACGCCCTACGACCTGGAGCAGTTCCGCAAGGCTGTCGAGGCCGTGAAGGAACGCATCACTCAGGCCGTCGAGCGCGGCCAAGCCAAAGCGGCCAACGATTCCCGCTTTAGCGGCTAAAAAGTTTAGCTAAATTGCTGTAACTTAGGGCATTTTGCCCTATAATTCATTTTGAAGGCCGGGCATTTCGCCCAGGTCAACAACCGGAGAACTCCGATGAACGACACCCAAGCAAACCAACCCGTCACCGCGTCCCTGGTCGCCAGTAATCGCCGGCTTACCTTCCTACCTACTTACTTCGGACCGCGCCTGATGATGCGCGGCGAATCGCTGGTGTATGCCTGGCTGCGCCGGCTCAGTGAAGACTACAACGGCGGGTTCTGGAACTACTACGAACTGAGCAACGGCGGGTTCTATCTCGCGCCCGAGCTGACTGGCCGGCTGTGCCTGGAGGTCGACGGGAACGGGTACAGCGGCGAGCTGTCGGCCGATGCGGCCGGCATCGTCGCAACCCTGTTCACCTTGGGCCAGCTTGCCGCTGACAACCAGGGCACGGACGTGGCGGATGTGCTGATCGACCGCTACCACTTCCTGCGCGACTTCGCACGCGACCACGCCGAGGCCGCAGAAATCTTCCGAGCGATCGACTAAAGGGGGCCGGCTCCAGCCGAAAGGCTGGGGCCACCTGGAGCGCGATCATGGATCATGAAGACAGAACCGACCGGCGCAATGCGGCCATCGAGCCCGGCCGCCTTCTCGCGGATGGGGACGTGGGCGCAGCCGAGCGCTGCCATGCGTGCGGCGAGCTGCTGCACCCTTACCCCGAGCCCGAATACTGGATGCAATACCCCCTGCCGGGCTGCTGCGTGGTGGACGGCCTGCGTTTCTGCGACGACGACCGAAAACCGGAGTGCATCGACTCGCACCTGGTCAAGCATCCGACGCCGGCAGCGCCGGCCGCCGTGAAGACCAAGAAGCGCGCCAAGAAGGCCGGGGGCGTCGAGGAGCGACTACGCGAGCGCGACGAGGCGGCGGCGGACCTGGCGGCCGAGCTGCCCGAAGAGCGGGCCGGCCTGCTGGCGGTCGCGGCCGAGGCCGTGGCCGCTTGTCACGCGGCCGTGCTGGCCAGCGACGGCGCTGCCGCCGAAGCAGCCGCGAATCGTTACGACGCGAGCATTTGGAAGCTCAACGGCGGCACGTACCAAGGCTGCAAGGATGGCGGGAACCCCGAGGCGGCCGGCACGTTGATCGAGCTACATTGCAGCGCCGCGCCTGGCGTGGTGCCGATGTGGGGCCAGTCGGGGGAATTCCTGATGGAGTCGGCCGGCGTGCGCTGCCTGGTGGAAGTCGGTGATGGCTTTGGTTCGCTGCTGGATCGGCATTTCGCGTTCCATGTCGTTGACCTGGACGGGCCATTTATCTCAGAGACGGGCTACCGTTCGCATTTCGAGACGGCACAGGGCGGGATGACCGTTGACCAGGTGGCCGCCGCCGTGTTCGCCGGCTATCTCAAAGCGCATCGTCGCTACCTGACAGCCGAAGCGCAAAACAGGCATGCCGCCAAGCCGGTGCGCCCCTGGCTGGCTGGCATGGCGCAACCGCCCAGGCGGGCGCGGGCCATCGAGCCGGTGGGAGCCGATGACCTGGCCGAACCACTGCCGTCCGGGTTCGTGCTGGTGGATGCCGTCCTGACCAAGCACCAGGCATTCATCGTCAAGAAGTGGGCCGAAGCTGCGCGCCTGAAAGTCAAGGCGGCCAGGGGGGCCGCCAAGGCCGTGCCGGCCCGGATCGACGCCAAGGAAGAAGACGTAGCGCCCTCCCCTGCTGCCGAGAGCGACGACTACTACTACGAGGAACCCCCGGCGACAGAGGCGTTTTTCAAGGGCGTTCGGTGCCAGATCAAGAGCGTCCACCATCCTGTTTTCGCCAAGGACATAGGCAAAAAAGTGGTCGTGACCAGAGTTGCCGCAGACACCCGCCAGGTGTTCGCGCATGAGGATCGACCCGTAACGTACAAAATCAACCGGAATGGGCGGCGCGTGGTGGATTCAGACCCGCGCTGTATTGAGTCGATTTACAGCATGGATGCCTTGCGCATCCTATGACCAGGAGCAATGCAATGTCAGAGGCAAATATCAGGCTTGAATGCCTGCGGCCCGCAAACGACGGCTGGGAGCAGCCGACCGGCGAAGAGGTGCGCGAGGCGCTGAAAGCGGCGGGCTTCACGGGAGGCCAAGCCGCGAAAGCCCTCGGGCTGGGGGCAAAGGGCGATAGAACCGTACGCCGCTGGATCGGCGGGGATTCGGCCATCCCCTATGCCGCATGGGCCTTGCTGTGCGACTTCGGCAATTTGGGCCAAATCTGGAAGAAGGACTAGCTAGCCGCTTTAGCGGCTAAAGCCATGAATACCCCGGCTGCGCCGAATTTTTACGCCAAGGAAGAAGATTTTCACGGCAATTTAGCGAAAATATTTCGTTAAATCAGTTGACAGCTAGGGCATTTTGCCCTATCATGTTACTTAGAAGGCCGGGCATACCGCTCAGGTCAATAACCGGAGAACCATCCGATGAACAAGGCACCGATCATGCCGTGGGTCGATCAACTTGCAGGCGCACCCGCTACCGACTTTCCCGCTCGACGCGATCAAATCGCTGTAGTGATGGACGAAGCAGCGGCGTTGACAGAGCAAGCAACGGGGTTGCTGAACAAGGCGGCCGAGCTGCGCGCCAAGGCGTACTACGCAGCGTTGAGCCTGGAGGGCGACGCCAAGGGGAAATGGGGTTATGAGGAAGTAGAGCAGGCGAAGCGCCGAGCTGATTGGTAGGAGGAACGCCCCGGAGTGATCCGGGGCATTCGGCCCTGGTGCTGTCACACCAAAGGCCCAACCATAGGCGCGGTTGCACCCTGCATTGGATAGGCAATGCGAAAAGGGGTCAAGCGATGACGAACATCATCAAGTTTCCAGGCAAGGCCGAGGCACCCGCCGAGGTCGCACCGGAGCCGGCAGCGCAGGAGAAGCCAGCGCCTGCCGCGCCGCGCCGGGGCCTGTTCGCGCCCGTGGTCAAGGCCGTCTGGGTTGTCGTCGTCCTGGTGTGGCCGCTGCTGAAATGGATCGTCTCGATTGACGTGTTTTTTCAGTTCATCCGCATGGTCTACCACTGGAACACGCCGGGCGTTTTCGCCGGCTGGACGTTCCTCGCGCACTTCGCTGTGCTGGTGGCCTTGACGTATTTCGTATCCATCTACAAGCCCAAAGGAATTTGACATGACGAAGATGCTGCGCCCTTATCCGCTTGGCTACGTGTGCCCGAACACGGGCCGGGTGGCGGTGCTGGTCCGGGCCTACGCCGATAGCGACCTGAACGGCGATGCACCGGCCTACTGGTACAGCCAGAAGTCGGAGGAATGGGGCCTTGATCCGTGGAAGCTGGTGGAAGGTGTTGATCCACACGCGGCCGGTGGGTCGTATGACATTTGTTTTGCCAACGGTTCGGTTTCGACAGTCGGGCCGTTGATGACGATCTTCCTGGGTGCCGCTGACGCGGCCCGGTTGAACGCCAAGGAGGAAGACGAGCGACGTGAGGCGCTGGCCGTGATTGCGGGCGACCTTGGGCTTGATGCATCGGCCTTGCGCATCGAAAGCCTCATCGAGAGCCGCCCGGCAGTGTTCTACGACATGCCGGACGGCACTACGCGCAGCGCGTGCAGTCTCGATTCCGAGTGCTGGCGGGAAGCGCTTGCCAGGGGTGCGGCAGTACGCGCAATCCGCCAGGCAAAGGCGCATTAACAGGTGACCCGTTTTTTCGGGCCGTTTTTCGTGCCAAAGAAAATTTTAGCGGCTAAAACGCTTGACTCAAGGACAAAGTTTAGCTAAACTTTGTCTTATGGGTGCTGGCTGTCACCAGCTTTTTTTAACTAGGCGCGGAGTCAATGATATGGGTGCAATCCATGAAGAAACGGCTAACCGAAGCCCAGTTCCAGGCGTGCATAAAGGGCTTGGACGTGGGCCAGCAGACCATCGAAATAGCGCGGGGCGTGCTGGTTTTGGGCCAGCCGCAAGCGGTTTTCATCACGTCGCTGGGACTGACCAAAGGGGCAGTCTCGCAGGCCGTGAGCAGGGTGTGGACGGCGTTTTCGTCCAAGAACGTACCCCAGGGGTACGAGCGGGTTTCGGCAGTGCTGCCGGAGCATCAGGCGTTCATCGTCAAGAAGTGGGCCGAGGACGCGGCGACAAAGAAGAAGGAACCCAAGAAATGAAAACCCTGGTCGTCGCTCAACAGAAAGGCGGAGTCGGGAAGACTTCGAGTGTTGTTCACCTGGCGTTCGACTTCCTGGAGCGTGGCCTTCGCGTTGCCGTAATCGACCTGGACACGCAAGCCAATGCCTCCTTCACCCTGGCGCAGTACAAGATCGAGGCTCGGGCGAGCGGTTTCTTTGGTCCGGTGCCGGCCGATGGCTGGCGAGGCGCAGCCGCGGCCGATAGCGACGGCGCACGCCTGGCCCTGATCGAAGCAGATCCCGAGCTGGCCAATGCCGTTTTTCTGCCGCTGGACAAGGCCAAGCAGAACCTGAAAGCCAACCTCAAGGCGCTGGCTGGCCAAGGGTTCGACGTGTGCCTGATCGACACGGCACCCGGCCTTGGCGTTGCCCTGGTGGCCGCGCTCTACGCAGCCGATTGCGTGCTGTCCCCTATCGAGCTGGAGGCGTACAGCATTCAGGGCATCAAGATGATGCTGACCACGATCATGAACGTCCGCAAGGAGAACGCCGGCCTGCAGTTCCTGGGCATGGTGCCGTCCAAGGTAGACGCGAGGAACCCGCGCCATGTGCGCCACCAGGTCGAGCTACAGGCGGCCTATCCGAAGCTGATGGCGCCGGCCAGCATCGGCCTGCGCAGCAGCATTGCCGACGCCCTGGCGTCCGGGGTGCCCGTCTGGAAGATCAGGAAGACCGCCGCCCGCAAGGCCACGCACGAAGTTCGCGCTTTGGCCGCCTATGTTTTTGAAAAGATGGAGATCGCGCAATGAGCACCGCCGCAAACAAGAAGATTGCCCCCAAGTCGAAGACGCCTGCAAAGGCCGCTCCCGAGGCCGAGGCGAAGCCGCAAGCCGGTGGGCTGGGCCTGGAGGGCATGGGCGACCTGTCGGCGCTCCTGGCCGGCCCTACGGCCGCCGCGAACGGTGGCGGGCCGCTGGACCTGGACATGGGCCTGATTGATGAAGACCCGCACCAGCCGCGCACAGAGGACAACCCCGGTTTCTCCGACGAGAGCCTGGACGAGCTGGCCGCCTCGATCCGCCTCCGTGGCGTCAAGACCCCCATTTCCGTGCGCGACAACCCGGATGCGCCTGGTCGCTACCTCATCAACCACGGCGCGCGTCGCTTCCGTGGCTCGAAGCGAGCCGACAAGGCCACGATCCCCGGCTTCATCGACAACGACTACAACGAGGCCGACCAGGTGGTGGAGAACCTGCAGCGCAATGAACTGACGGCCCGCGAGATTGCCGACTACATCGGCCGCGAGCTGGCGAAGGGAGTCAAGAAGGGCGAGATTGCCAAGGCCATCAGCAAGTCGCCCGCCTTCGTGACGCAGCATGCCGCGCTGCTGGACTTGCCTGATCCCATTGCCGAGGCGTTCAACTCGGGCCGCGTCAAGGACGTTACCGTGGTCAACGAGCTGGTGACGGCGTTCAAGAAGAAGCCGCAGGAGGTCACGGACTGGCTGGAAGATGAGAACCAGGAAATCACGCGGGGTTCGGTCAAGCTGCTGCGCGAGTTTCTGGACGACAAGCGCAAGCACGAGGACGACGACCGCGATCCGAATACGGTAGACGTACTCACCGGAAAGACGGACGCCGAAGCTGGCGACGGCGAGCAGGGTTCAGGTTCTGACTCCAAGAAGGAAGAGAAGGAGCCCGACCCCGACAAGCTGAAAAAGGCCATCGTCCAGGTGCAGCACAACGAACGCCCTGCCCGGCTGATCCTCAACCGTCGCCCACCGGCCGAGGGCTTCGCCTGGTTGAAGTACGAGGATGACGGCCAAGAGTTTGAAGCCAACTTGAGCAGCGTCACTCTGGTGGCCCTGCTGGAAGGCTAAACCAAGCCCTGATTCCCCCGCAGGGCCGCGCCCAGGCCCACGCCGCACCCCACAAGCCCGCCCGCTCCCGGCGGGTTTTTTTTCGTGCGCCCGGCACGGGCGCACTCTTGGAGGTGAAAGTCCTCCCGTAAGTTGATCACAGCGAACGAAGCGAAGCGCACGGGGTCGGCCAAGTTGAAAGTGGGCACAGGTGGCCTGCTGGAGATGGCGCTGACGAGACAGAACCTGCAAGCCGCATGGAAGCGGGTCAAGGCCAACAAAGGTGCAGCCGGGGTGGACGGGCTCGATATTGAGCAAACCGCCCAAGTGATACGCCAGAACTGGCCCGACATCCGTCAAGCGCTACTGGCAGGACGGTACCGGCCCAGTCCGGTGCGCAAAGTGATGATTCCCAAACCCGACGGGAGCCAGCGTGAGCTGGGCATTCCTACGGTGACAGATCGGCTGATCCAACAGGCACTGCTGCAAGTGCTGCAACCCCTGATTGATCCCACCTTCAGCAAGCACAGCCACGGGTTTCGTCCGGGCAGACGGGCACACGATGCGGTCAAGGCCGCGCGAAGCTACGTGCAATCGGGTAAACGCGTGGTGGTGGATGTGGACCTGGCGAAGTTTTTCGACCGGGTCAACCACGACATTCTGATCGACCGATTCAGAAAGCGCATCAATGATGCTGGAGTGATCAGGCTGATTCGGGCGTACCTGAACGCGGGAATCATGGCGGGCGGGGTGGTGAGTGAGCGCCATTTAGGCACGCCGCAAGGCGGGCCACTGAGCCCCTTGCTGGCCAACGTGTTGCTCGACGAGGTGGACAAGGCGTTGGAGGCGCGAGGCTACAGCTTTGCGCGCTATGCCGACGACTGCAACATCTATGTGGGCAGCAGACGAGCGGGCGAGCGGGTGATGGCGTTGCTCAGGACGTTGTATGCCAAACTCAAGCTTGAGATCAACGAAGCCAAAAGTGCGGTGACCAGCGCCTTTGGGCGCAAGTTCCTGGGCTACGCGCTGTGGGTGGCCAAGGGCCAGGAAGTCAAATGTGCAGTGGCCCACAAGGCGCTGGACAACTTCAAAGCCCGCATTCGGCAACTCACGCGTCGCTCGGGTGGGCGCAGCATGGGGCAAGTGGTAGAGAAACTGCGGCCCTACATCCTGGGCTGGAAGGTGTACTTCGGGCTGGCGCAAACGCCCAAGGTCTGGCGTAGGCTCGACGAGTGGTTGCGCCACCGATTGCGAGCCATTCAACTCAAGCACTGGAAGAAGCCAAAAGCGATCTACCGCGAACTCAAGGTGCTGGGGGCAACAGACGAAGTGGCGGCCAGGGTGGCAGGCAACTGTCACTGCTGGTGGCGCAACAGCGACGGGGTCATCAAGACGGTGCTCACCATTGCGTACTTCGACCGACTGGGAGTGCCGAGATTGTCATAACCTCAAACTCTCGAACCGCCCGGTGCGGACCCGCATGCCGGGTGGTGTGGCAGGGGCGCAGCCGATAATGGCTGCCCCCTATGCCGTTGTCCCACGGTTTTAGCCGCTAAAAAAAGTTTAGCTAAACGCTTGAGAGGTAAGAATAATAATAATAATATAATTCTTATTATCGTATTACTCAACCCGGAGCCGCGCACCATGGAACTTGCCAAAGACACCCGCGACCGCATCTTTGCCGCCGCTGATTCGCTCTACGAGCAGGCCGGCCGGGCCGCCTTTCCCACGGTCGATGCCGTGCGGAAGGTCGCCCGCGTCAACATGAACGACGCCAGCGCTGGCATGAAGGAATGGCGGCGTGCGCAGACCGCCCAGGCGGCCCCGGTGGCCGTCCAGGTGCCCGAGGCCGTTCAGCAGGCCAGCAGCGCCGCGCTGGCGTCCTTGTGGAAGGAGGCCCAGGAGCTGGCGAACGAGTCCCTTCGGGCTGCGCAAGCGGGCTGGGACGCGGAGCGCATCGAGGCCGAGACGCTGAACAAACAGATGGCCGACGCCTACGAGTCGCAGGCGGCCGAGCTGGAGGCGGCGCAGGGCCGCATTGCCGAGCTGGAGGCGGCGGCTCGCCAGGCGGCCGAGCTGGCCGAGGCGAGCCGGCAGCAGATCGAGGAAGGGCATACCGCCCTGCTGGGCATGCAGCAGCGGGCCGCCGTGGCCGAGGGCCGGGCCGAAGAAATTGAGCGTCGGGCGGGTGAGCTGCGCGCCGAACTCGATCACGCGCACGCCGAGGCCGAGACTGCCGCCGCCCAGGCCAAGGCCACGGCCGATAGCCTGCGCACCGAACGCGACAAGGTGCAGCAGCGCCAGGAGCTGGCCGAGGCCGAAGGCGTCAAGCTGGCCGACCAACTACGCCAGGCTCAGGTCCAGGTCGAGGCGTTGCGGAGCGAGCTGGCCGGCGTCAAGGCCCGTGCGGAGTCCCAGGCAGAGGCGCACCAGGAGCAGCGCAAGACGGCCGCCCAGGAAGCGGCGCGCATGGTCGAGCGCTTCACTGGTGCCCAGGCCGAGCGCGACCAGGCGCAGCGGGACGCGGCTGCGGCGCGGGAAGAGGCGGCAGGGCTGCGCGGCCAGCTCGAAGCCTTCAAGGAGCAGCACACGCAATTGATGGCCGCATTCCGAGACTCGGAAAAAGCCGATAAGGCCGTTTCACGTACCAAAAAGGACTGATATTTCGGGGGTTTTGCGCTAAAATGGCATGTTGTTTGGCAGCTACATCCGAGGGGCAAAAATCATGATCGCAGAGCAGGAACAGACCGAGCGCCGCGCCGTGGTGCAAAGCGCCCTTGCGAGCCAGCGCATCGAGGGCTTAGAGCCCGATGCGCAGGCCGTGGCCGACGCCGAGCGCTGGGCGCGTGGCGAGATGACCATCGGTGCCGCCGTGGACCAGTACAAGGCGCGCATGCGGCTAGAAATGGCATGAAATACGCCGGGGATCGCGGCGATCCTTACCTGGACAGCGAAACGGGTGTTCTCCGCAATCTCCTTGGAATCAAGGAACAGGGTGGACTCGATAAAGCCGAATCCACCCTTTCCTTTTTGCGGGCCAGCGAATTGCGCGAGCAGCCCGTTAAAGGCAAATTCGATTTAGCGCACCTGCAGCGAATTCACAAGCGCCTTTTTGGCGACGTGTACGACTGGGCGGGCCAAATCCGCCAGGTCGAAATCTCGAAAGGCAGCACCATGTTTGCCCGGCAGGTTGCGATCCAGAGCGCGGCGCAGCAGCTCTTTGGGCAGCTTGCCAAGGAACAGCTCTTGCGCGGCCTCGATGCCGACGAGTTCAGCAAGCGGGCCGGCCACTATCTCGGGGAAATCAACGTGCTTCATCCCTTCCGTGAAGGGAACGGCAGGACGCAGCGTGAGTTCATCGGGCAACTGGCCCAGCAGGCGGGCCACAGGATCGACTGGAGCGGGGTCAGTCAGGCCAGCATGACCCAGGCGTCAATCGAGGCCTACAACGGCGACTCAAGCGGTATGGCTGGCCTTATTCGCGCTGGCATGCCAGACCAGCTTTTTTTTAACCCATGAGTCTAGGAGTATTGGAATGAAACAGCGCCTTCTTGTGATGAACGGGCAGAGGCTCGTTCAGAGCGAGCATGGAGGACAGTGGGCCACGGATAAGGTCGAAAAAGCCGGCCCGATCAAGCCGGGGATTTACAACATCCACCTATCCACCAAGGCCGACAAGAGCCAGAGCCACGATGGAGTGATCGTCCATGCCGACAAAGATCATGTGTATCAACAGGTCGGCAAACAGTTCGTCCAGCATGACCGGACGAATTTCGATAAAGTACCTGAAATCGGGAGCAATTCCAGCATCAAATACGATGGTGACAAGGCGCAAGTCGCCCCGTCATCCATCAAGCTGGGGCGAGGGTTGTCCCGATGAAGCTTTAGCCGCTAAAAAGGAGCCAAGGCCATGAGCATTCCCAGGGAGCGACTGCAGCAGCAGACGCAGCAAACCGCCCGCGCCACGCTTGCCGGTGCCCGCCAGGCCGGCGCAGACGCAGAGGTTCAAGCCGACGCCCTGCAGGATCGCGCCCTGGAGGCCCAGGCCGAGCAAGCGGCCTTGCTTGAAGCCTCCCCCTTGGAGTCTCAATACAGCGCCGCTTTCGCGGCGCAGGTCGAGGCGAAGCACGACCAGGCGGAAAGGATCGAGGACCGGCTTGAAGACCTGATCGAGCGGCAAGAATCCCGGATGCAGCAGGCGCAGGCCAAGCAGCCGGGCATGCTTGCTTTGCCCTCGACCCGTGCCAAGTGGCAACAGCAGATGCAGCAGCAGCAAGCCACCTTGCAGCGCCTGCACGGACGGCTAGAAACCGTCCGTGAAATCAAGGAGGGCATGGGCATCCATTCCCCCCGCATCGAAGAGCTTGCCGCTCGAAAGCTGCGTGCTCAAGAGCCAGAGCTTGCCAGCGAATGGGCCGACATGCGCGAAGCGCAGCGCCGGCACGAAGCCCTGCAGCGCAAGGAAGAGCAGGAGAAAAAGCAGGCTCAGGACCGCGAGCGTCGAGAGCAGATCGAACGAACCGGCCGAGGCGTGCGGCTAGGGCTTTCGCAGGCGCGCTAGCTGCGCCGCATCCCCAAAAAAAGAAGCCCGGCGATGCCGGGCTTTTTTATGCGCGCCTGCAGGCGCTGCGCTATCGCAGCGCTACCCACAACGCAACCGCCGCCGCCGCGAGCGTGATGCACGATGCAAGCACGTTCAGCAGGCCGATCCGCCGCGCATCCTTGACCTGGCCAGCGACACGGCCCAAGGCTGCATCGACCTCGGCGCGCACCGTGGCTGCCGTGCTCTTGGCGTTCTCCTGCATGGCCTTGTCCATCGCCCCTTTGCTTGCGGTCAGTGCCGCATTCAGGATGCGCTCGGCCTTGTCTTTGGCGTCCGTCCCCCAGCGGAGCGCCAGGGCCTCCAGCTCTTCCTTGTACTGATCGAGCTGGGCCTGTTGCGCCTTGGAGCTGTCCTGCATCAGCCGGTTGTTGATCGTCTGCAGGACCAGGATCGGATCATCACGCGAGACGGCTATGCCGTGCTTCGCGGCAATCTCCTTGATGAGTTCCTCTACCTGGTCGGCCATCACAGCACCGCTGCGCTATCGAGCTGGCCGAAGAGCTGGCCCTTCACGATCTTGAGCCGCTGCCTGGTCATGATCGTGAGGGAGTCCATCGCCAGGGCTTCATCGAACGTCAAACGTTCCTGCAGCATGTCGCTCAGATCGCGGCCGTAGGTTTCTTCCTTGAGGGCTGGAATCGACACGATGGCCGAAACGCGGGCCTTGTTGGCCGTGTATGTTAGCGGCGCTCTAAACCCGCGTAAATCTGGTGTCGGCAAGCAGTCGGTGGCGGTCATCCGCGGCAGTCAGCTGACTGCTTTGAATTTCCTTTGAATCGAAGGGTGCCCGTTGCACAGGGCACAGACGTGTCCTGAGCGTGCCTGCTTTGGCCATGGCGAGCGGGCTTGAGCCAGCGCAGGGGTATGGCGCAGCGCTGGTGTTTTGCGTTACATATCGCCTACCTGTGTAAGAAGCAGGCGCGACAGTGACAGTCACTTTCCGGTAAACCCACTGTCGCGCCCCGAGACCCACCGCTTTGGAGGGCGCCGTTGCCGCTGTCAGTATTCACGAAGCGGGCGTGGCTGTCCAGCAGCGTGGGCCCACGCATGGGAATGGACCGCCCATGCCCACTGCCCAACACGCACCACCACAGCCGCCGTCACCACCGCCCAGACGTTTTCTGTGCGCCCTGTGTCGCAGCCCTGTGCTCATCTGCAGCCACTGCGACCGCGGCCAGCGCTACTGCAGCGCAGTCTGCTCACTCCAGGCCAGAAGTTGCGCCCAGCGCGCCGCTGCCAAACGCTACCAGGACAGCCGCAAGGGCCGCCACGCTCACGCCACACGCCAGGGGCAATGGCGCGCGCGCCAACAAATAGTGACGCATCAGGGTGGCCCACCACCGCCCTGCGCTGATGTACTCCCATCCAGCGACGCAACCGCTCTGAATCCAGACGCAAGCCAGCGCTGCAAGTGCCAGTTTTGCGGCCGTTCGGTCTCGGCTTTTGTGCGTCAGGACTTTCTGCGATGCCGCTTTCGCCATCCATCCCAACCTTCCGTATGGAGTACCGACTCACATGGCCATTTCACCTGAACTCAAGGCGCAGATCCTGCGCTACCACCACGCCGAGCGCTGGCCGGTGGGAACCATCTCGTCCCAGCTGGGCGTGCACCGCGAGACCGTCATGCGCGTGCTCACCCAGGCCGGCGCGGCCCCAATCGTGCCCGCACAACGCACTTCGGGCGTGACCCCCTACCTGCCCTTTATCCAGGAGACCTTGAAGCAGTTCCCCAACCTCACGGCCAGCCGGCTGCACACCATGGCCGCCGAGCGCGGTTACGAGGGGCGCCCCGACCACTTTCGCCACATCGTCGCCCGCCACCGTCCGCGCCCCCCAGCACAGGCCTACTTGCGCCTGCGCACCTTGCCCGGTGAACAGGGGCAATGCGACTGGGGCCACTTCGGCCACATCCAGATCGGGCAAGCC